>JAZQLG010000083.1:0-10262 GCA_045542575.1 Faecousia sp. | reverse complement strand
GGTGGCCCGGAAGGATCACAACGATGTGGTCTATAAGACCATAAACGGCAAATACCGGGCAATCATTGCCCAGGTACAGGCCTGCCACCAGAAGGGGCAGCCTGTTTTGGTGGGCACTGTTTCCATTGAAAGAAGTGAGCTTCTGAGCAAGCTGCTGAAGAAGGCCGGGATCCCCCACAATGTATTAAACGCCAAGAATCACCAGCAGGAAGCCCAGATCGTTGCCCAGGCAGGCAAATTGGGGGCGGTCACCATCGCCACCAATATGGCAGGCCGTGGTACGGATATCGTGCTGGGCGGTAACGCAGAATATATGGCCCTTTCCGAGCTGGGAAAGCAGGACCTTCCTGAAGAACTCCTGCAGGAGGCCAACGCCTTCTCCGAAACGGATGACCCGGAAATTTTGGCTGTGCGGGCAAAGTACAAGGAGCTGCTGGCAAAATATAAGGATCAAATGGCCCAGGAAGCCCAGAAGGTAAAGGATGCCGGTGGTCTTTTCATTATTGGCACAGAGCGTCACGAATCCCGCCGTATCGACAATCAGCTGCGGGGCCGTTCCGGCCGTCAGGGTGACCCGGGCGAAAGCCGCTTCTTCCTGAGTATGCAGGACGATCTGATGCGGCTGTTCTCCTCTGACCGGGTCATGGGTATGATGGATGCCCTGGGTCTGGACGAGGACACCCCCATTGACGCGAAGATCCTTTCCGGCGCTGTGGAAAACGCCCAAAAGAGCGTGGAAAGCCGGAACTTCCGTTCCAGAAAGAATGTGCTGGAATACGACAATGTTATGAACACCCAGCGGGAAGTCATCTATGCCCAGCGGCAGAAGGTGCTGGACGGAGAGGACCTGCAGGAAAGCATCGCAAATATGCGGGAGCAGGTGATCACCTCCACGATCAGTGATGCCCTTGCTGACTTTGGCGGACAGGTGACCGACGAAAGCCTGCAGGCGGTTGCAAACAGGCTCCAGGGCATCTACTATCCCATTGGTATGGCCCTTACCGCCAAGACCCAGGAGGAGCTGACAGAGCAGATCCTTTCCACAGCCAACTCCCTGTATGCGGCGAAGGAAGCCCGGTACTCCCCCAACACCATGCGGGAGCTGGAGCGGATCTTTATGCTCCGTGCGGTGGACGAATACTGGATGGACCATATTGATGCTATGGACGATCTGAAGCAGGGCATCGGTCTGCGGGCCTACGGTCAGCACGACCCGGTAATTGCCTACAAAGAGGAAGGCTACGAAATGTTCCAGGCAATGATCTCCGCCATCCGGGAAGAAACCGTGCGGCGGCTGATGACCGTGGAGCTGCGGCCCTCCCAGGAAATGCGGCGGCAGAAGGTTGCCATCGAATTCCCCACTTCCGGGGATAAAACCCTGAAAAACCAGCCAGTCCGGTCCTCCGGAAAGGTTGGTCCCAACGACCCCTGCCCCTGCGGCAGCGGCAAGAAGTATAAGAAATGCTGTATGCATAAGCAATAAGTGAAAGGAGGCGGCGTGATGGAGTCTGTAAAAATCGGAAGCTTAGAATATCTGCACGCCCCCTCTATTGGCGTGCCCCACTGCTTCACCACCCGGTACGGCGGTGTCAGTGAAGGTCACCTTGCCTCTATGAACATCGGTCCTTCCCGGGGAGACAAGCCGGAAAATCTTTTGAAAAACTACGAGATTTTGGGAAAGGCCATTGGTTTTGACCCTAAAAACTGCGTTTTAACCAAGCAGACCCATACAGACCTTGTTCGCCCTGTGACCGCTATGGACGCAGGCACAGGCTTGTATAAGCCCGCCTTTCCTCCCTGCGACGGCCTTGTCACCAACACAGAAGGGCTTGCCCTGGTGGTATTCACCGCCGATTGTACCCCTGTGCTTTTATACGACGAAGTGACCGGGGCGGTAGGGGCGGTCCACGCCGGCTGGAAGGGCACTGCCCAGGACATCGTGGGCAAGGCCGTAGAAGCAATGGTCAAAAATTACGGTACAGACCCCCAGCACATCCTATCAGCCATCGGACCCAACATCGGTCAGTGCTGCTTTGAAACCGACGAGGATGTGCCAAACGCCCTTTTGGAAGCCTACGGAGAAGAAATTTTACCCTACATTTCCAAAAAGGGAATTAAGTTTTATGTAAACCTGAAGGCTGTCAACGCCTATGCCCTCACCCGCGCAGGTGTGGCACACATTGACATCAGCACCGACTGCACCCTTTGCCAGACGGACCGCTTCTGGTCTGCCCGGAAGCACCGGGACAGCCGGGGCAGCCAGGGGGCCATCATTGTTTGTAAAGGAGGAACATCCAAATGAAACGGCTTTTTTGCCTTCTTTTGTGCGTTTTCCTGCTTTGCGGCTGCACCCAATTTACAAACCAGGCCTACACCCCCACCGGGGATGCCCTGATCCGGGATGATATGCCCCCTCCTACCCAGCCGCCAACGGAAGCGGCCCAGGATATCACCCTTGTGTTTTACCCGGACAAGACCATGAATCCCTACGCCTCCAACGATTACACCAACCGGGCACTGTTTTCTCTGATCTACCAAAGTCTTTTCAATTTTGACCGCAGCTACCAGGTGCAGCCTGTGCTGTGCAAAAGCTATTCCGTTTCCCGGGATATGCGGACCTATGTATTTTATCTGGAAAAGGCAACCTTCTCCAACGGCAGAGCCTTGACAGCGGAGGATGTGGTGGCCTCCTTCCAGCAGGCAAAGGCCAGCGCCTACTACGGCGGCCGTTTTACCCACATTTCCTCCTTCTCCGTAACGGAGGATGGGGGCGTACAGGTAAAGACCTCCACCCCTATGGAAAACCTGCCCCTGCTTTTGGACATTCCCATTGTGCCTGCTGAGCAGGTGGAAGCGGATATCCCCCTGGGCACCGGCCCCTATATGCTGGATGTAAACGGTATGAGTCCCCTTCTGCGGCGGACAAACTGGTGGTCCGATGCCCAGCTGACCATAACCGCTCCCGCAATTACCCTGTATCAGGCAAAGGCCTCCAACCAGGCCCTTTCCCAAATTGCGGACTTCTTCAAGTTTGACGGTCTGGACCTGGTGTGCGTCAATCCCTGCGCTGACCCCTACGCTGACTATATGTGCGACTATGAGCTTTGGTCTATGGAAAACGGCAATTTCCTTTATCTTGCCTGCTCCGCCGACAGCTCTGTGCTTACCAAGTCCGGTCTGCGGAAGGCACTGACCTATGCCATTGACCGGGACACCCTGGCAACCACCTACTATCGGAACTTTGGTCTTCCCGCCACCCTGCCCGCATCTCCCCGGTTCCCCTATTACAACCAGGCGCTGGCAAAGAGCTACGCCTATGACCCGGAAAAATTCGCTTTGGCGGTGGAGGAGTGCGGTATGACAGGCCGGGAGGTCGTGCTCCTTGTGAACAGCAAGGACTCTCTGCGAACGCAGGTGGCAACGGCTATCGCCGAAGCACTGGAGGCCGGCGGCCTGAAGGTAACCATCAGCAAAAAAAGCGGCAGCAGTTATGACAATGCCGTTCGCAACCGGGAATACGATCTGTACCTGGGACAGACCAAGCTAAGCCCCAATATGGACTTGAGCGCTTTCTTCTACACCTACGGCGCCCTCAGCTTCGGCGGGATAAACGATGTAACGGCCTACACCCTCAGCAAAGCCGCCCTTGCCAACTACGGTAACTACTACACCCTCCACGAAACCGTTATGGAAGAGGGTCTGTTGTGCCCGGTGCTGTTCCAGAGCTTTGGCGTTTTCGCCACCCGGGGCAAGGCTTCCTACCTGACCCCCGCCCGGGACAATGTGTTCTATTATTCCACCGGAAAAACAATGGAAGAAATTAGAATCAAGTAATTCTTTCTGCCCCGCTCACTATGAGCGGGTTGTTCTTTTTGGGGCGTCCTGTGCATACACTTTGGAAAAGGAGGAGGATGCTATGGATATGGAGAAGCTGCCCCACAAGCTGACCTTAGATAACCGGCAGAAGCTTACAATGCAGGGAGTCACCCAGGTAATGGGCTTTGACGACACCCAAGTGCTTCTTGCCACCAGTCTGGGAAATTTGCTCATACAGGGAGAGAATCTGCAGCTAAAGGCCCTTTCCCCGGAGGGCGGACAGATCGTGGTGGACGGACATATTTGTGCCTTTTCCTATGAAGAACCCAAGCCTGCCGGGGGTATGCTGCGGCGGCTCTTCCGTTGACCGCCCCGGCCCTTGCCGCCTGGCGGTTTTTCGCCGGACTTGTCCTGGGCGGCGGGCTGGGCCTTCTTTACGGCTTTCTGCGCCCACCCCGGACAAGGCATCCTCACCTTTGCGATCTTATTTTCATTTTGGGGCTCTTTTCTTTGTGGATCTTTTACGGCTTCGGCATCTGTTACGGAGACCTGCGGCTGGCCTATTCTTTGACCCTGCCTGCCGGAGCGCTGCTGTGGGAGAGCACCGGCGGGCGGGTCCTGCGGCCGCTGATCTTCCGGTTTTGGCGTGTTATTTACAGATTTTTCCGGCTTTTATGCCGTCCAATAGAGGTTTTTTTGAAAAAAGTGCGCAAATTTATAAAATTTCTCTTTTCAAGCGGCAAAAAATGGTTTACAATAAAAAAACAGAACAAAAGCAAAGGAGCGTTGGACTATGGCCCCGAAGAAAGGCTTTTTCCAAAAATACCGGATCGTGTTTCAGTCCAGCCCTCTGGTGCTGAAATTCGCCCTGCTCATCACCATTCTGGTGGCGGTGGTCAGCCTGTCCGTTTTGGGCGGCTACATCGCAAACATTCATGCCCAAACCGAGGACCTGCGGCATTACGCCGGCGAGCTGGAGCAAAAAATCGACCAGTTGGAGGACAAACTGGATAGCCTGGGCACAGTGGATAGTGTTACCGACATTGCCGGCGACGAATTGGGTATGGTAGATAAAGATGCCACTGTTGTTCCTGTTCAATAAATTTTGGAGGACCGAATACATATATGGAGTTAACCGTAGGAGCCGTTTTAGAAGGCAAAGTAAAATCCATCATGAATTTTGGCGCATTTATCAGCCTGCCGGAGGGAAAGTCCGGTCTGGTACACATCTCTGAGGTGTCCAATACCTATGTCAGCGACATCCGCCAGCATCTTACCGAAGGGCAGGATGTGAAGGTGATGGTCCTTTCCGTAGACGGCAACAAGATCAATCTCTCCATCAAGCGGCTGGAAGCGCGTCCCCAGCGGGAGTCTGCACCCCGGCCTGCCCAGCGCCCCCAGGCGTCCCGGACGCCTACCCCTCCTCCCGCACCTAAAACCGCCGACCAGCTGTTTGAAGAGAAGCTAAAGCAGTTTATGTCGGAATCTGACAGCAAAATTTCTTCCATCCGGCAGTATTCCGAGCATCGGACCAAGAGCCGCAGAAGATAATACAAAAAGCCGTCCTAAAGGCCCCCTTGTGCGAAGGGCAGATTTCCCCGTTAGCGGGGAAAATGTCCGCGAAGCGGACAAAAGGGGCGCGGGCCCGGCAGGGCTGGCAAAATCTCTGATTTTTGCCTGGGGGATTGTCACTTAGCACTTCCTATCTATTACCTATTGCTTAAAACAATCCCTCCGTCTTTTGCTTTGCAAAATCCACCTCCCTTTACACAAGGGAGGCTTTATTCCGTATTTCTGAGGAGAAAGTATATGGCAACCGTTGTTGTAACCGGCGGATCCCGGGGGATCGGGGCCGCCACAGTCGCCGCCTTTGCCGCCCGGGGGGACAAGGTCTACTTCCTTTACGAAAAGGACCACGCCGCCGCCGCAAAGGTCCGGCAGGAAACCGGCGCCACCGCCATCTGCTGCGATGTGGCCTGTTGGGAGAAGGTGGAGGCTGCCTTTTCTGTCCTGCCTTCCATCGATGTGCTTGTTTGCAACGCAGGCATCTACATTGGAGGCCTTTTCCACCAAATGGACGGTGCCGACTTCGACCGGCTGATGGATGTAAATGTGAAGGGCATTTTCCACTGTGTGAAGGCCGCCACTCCTATGTTTTTGCAAAAGCAAGCCGGCAGCATCATTACCGTCAGCTCTATGTGGGGACAGGTGGGTGCTTCCTGTGAAGTGGCCTATTCCGCCACCAAGGGGGCAGTGACCGCAATGACAAAAGCCCTGGCTCAGGAATTGGGGCCCAGCGGCGTGCGGGTCAATTGCGTGGCCCCCGGTGTCATTCAGACCGATATGTGCGCCACCGTTTCCCCGGAAAGTATGGAAGAGCTGAAGAACAATACACCCCTGGGTCGTAACGGCGTAGCGGAGGATGTAGCCGCCACCATTTTGTATTTGGCCGATGCCCCCTTTGTTACCGGTCAGGTGATCGGTGTCAACGGCGGTATGGTGCTTTGATAAGGAGATTTACCTATGAAAATTGCAATTGCTTGTGATCACGGCGCATTGGCGCTGAAGAATTTGTTTGTGGACCATCTGCAAAAGAAGGGCTATGAAGTGGTGGATTTCGGCACCCACACCTTGGATTCCTGCGACTATCCCGACTTTGCCGCCCCCGCCGCCAAGGCTGTTGGCTGTGGCCAGTGTGAAAAGGGCGTTGTGCTCTGCACCACCGGTATCGGCGTAAGCATCACCGCCAACAAGATTAAGGGTGTCCGCTGCGCCCTGCTTTCCGATGTGCTTTCCGCCCGGATGACCCGGGAGCATAACGACACCAATATGATGGCCATCGGCGCCGGCATCGTAGGCCAAAACCTGGCTCTGGAAATTCTGGACACCTGGCTTGGCACAGAGTTCTCCCATAACGAACGCCACCAGCGCCGAATTGATAAGGTTATGGCCCTGGAGAAGTAAGGAAGCCGCCAAACGCCAAAGGCAACAAGAAATAACAAGTCATTTTTGACATTCCTGGGGACGATTACATATCGTCCCCTTCACCTTTTTCATCAATACAGATATCTCTTGCTTGCAAGGTCTTTGGCTTACTGCATAAAAACGGACCCTCACGTACCATTGTACGCTGTGGGTCCGTTTTGTTTGTCTTGACGGCTTCCTTATCTTTTCCAAGCCGCGCTCCTTGAGTATCTCGTTTTTATTATTTATCCTTAACAGATTTAAACTGACCGCAAATACAAATGCTGTCGTGTTTCACTTTATTAAGCACTATACATTTCGCCTTTTGCCAATAAACGCAGTTGCTGCAGCGTTGCTCTCTATCCATATGCCTTCCTTTCTATCGGTCACACTATTTACGTTTTACAATTGTTCGCATTTTTGCGGTTTCCCCTGTAGGCAAGATTCTGTAAGTCACCCAAACGAGCTGTTCGTCTCTTAATGTTACAAGAGTTGATGCACAGCCGTTAAGCAATTTTGCAAGCTGCCGATTGGAACGGCTGTCCTGCTCTGAGAAAATCACATCGTCACAAATATGGCTATGCCAAACTCCCAGAATCTTTGCCTTGGGCCAGGTCTTTCTCATCATAGCCTCAGCCTTATGGCTGTGATATGCGCCGTTTAAGTAAAACTGCACCTTGTCCCGGCAACTATTTTCCTCAGGAACCGTTGCCGCCACCACGATGTGCTCTCCAAGGCATTTGTACCCCAACAGCAGCCCACCAACTTCAAACCGGTTTCCTGCCGCTACAACGGTACTTTCTATTTCTTCTCTAGCCCGCTTTTGAAGAACAATCTTCTTCAAAGCGGCTTATTTGACGCGAATCAAGTAAGAGTGCCCGCAATTTTGACATCTCGTCGTGGGTGCAACATCGCCTTTTATAAGCAACGGACCAGGGTACTGCCAGCCACACTTTGGGCACTTAAAATAATCGCTTTTGAATTTCAAATCCGGAATCTCTATAATTTGCTTTTTCATTTTATTGTCCTCCTTTTATTTACCAGCCTTTTTTGGCTGTTTCTTTTAATTTTACATAGTTTTGTGTATCCACCGTGACATTGGGGCAGTCTGTTCTGATTCTGTTCAGAATATAACTGCGGAAAGAGGAAACATATTTCCCATTTGGTAGATCCTGATAGCCGGACACACCAAACCCCAAGATAAGCTTCTCCACTTCATAGGTGCCTGTTTCCTTCAATCTGCGTTGATTGACTTCAATTTTCTTAAATAGCACTCCCTCTTTGGCAAAATCCAACTCAACCATGCGTTCTTTGGAGTTTGTCATCAGCCACTGATACTCTTCTCCCCCGGGATTAAATTTTGCGCAAATATCCTTCGCAAACAGCGCAGCAACTTCACTGTTTGCCATCAGCTCTTCAGCTGGCTTTTGAGGCATTGTTTCTCTTTGCTGCTGTCCAAGTTCCTTGATTTCCGTAAACTTGTTCTTTAGCGCCTTTACGCCAACCACAATTACCACAACTAAAACGATAAGCCAAAACATCTTATTCTCTCTCCTTTATCCAATATACTGCAACTGACCTAACCAATTTCTTTTATACTTGCTCATTTCAGCAGATATCGACTGTCTGATTTCCTCATCGTCCACAATCAGAGTAAGTGCATTTTCCAAAGTGCCGTATGCCGCTTCCAGATCTACGCGATTATCTATAATTCCAAATCGGTACAAGCTTTCCAAGGCGAGACTGCCTATATAGATGAAACGCTTTGAATAAGCATCCCACTGTCTATCCTCCCAATGTCCCTGGGCATTGAGAATCGTTAGGCACTGGGCTTTTGCATAAAAACTACGGCTTTCTCTTCCGAGGAAATAATATGTGCACCCTTGCACAACCTTCGCTAAAGGATCTGTGCTAAGTACCGGATCACTCAGCACTTCCAAAGATGCTTTGTGCTCATTGTTCATATGTAGTGCCATTGCCTTACTAAGTGTCGCCTCTTGGTAGGCCTCCTGTGCAATTTTCGTTGTTTTTTCATCACACTGCTGCGCACTAAGCAGAACCCGCGCCCAGTAGATAATCTTCTCACAATCCTCTATCACCGCATGGTGGCACATTAGGAGTTTATTAACCGACAACTCCAGCTTCTTGCTAACGATAAATAGCATCGCAGAATTCAGATTGCCCAATTCCGCAGATTTTTCAAACCAACGCTGTGCCGCCATTTGTCCGTCGACCTGCTTATGTTCTGAATCCATACCAAGTGAGGAAAGCACTTCTGCAAACAGTCTGCAAGGTGCCTCCTCATTTTGGGGATACCAACCATTCTCTTCAATTTCATCAATTACGGCAGCAACTAACTCATAGGCTTCATCGATGCCGTATAGTGCCTTTGCTAACCCTGCATATTTGGGCAAAGCAGAATAATCTTCTAAAACGCATATTCGCTGGTAATACAGCGCTTTTTCCAAATCTTTTTCTACGCCCCAGCCATTCAAATAGAACAGCACCAGATTCTTGCAGGCGGTAAAGCTTCCGTTTTCTGCACAAATCTCAAACATTACTGCGGCTTTTTGCAGGTCTTGAGCTTCTTCTCTTGTGTAGGCATAGGCCATATCAAAAAGGGGCTGACTGTTTCCTTGTTTAGCCTGCTCTATCGCCGCCAGTTCTTCCTGTGTGTAATTCACTATGGTATCCATGCTTCCCCCTCTTCTTTTCAGACGGTGTACTTAAACAATTTCAACAAGGCTTTTACATCCTCATTCTCCAGGCCATATCGCACGATCAATTGTTTTTGAATTGCCCGTAGAGCCTCCTTGTCGTTTTCATCATTTGCTGTATCGATTACTGACTTATATGTATAGTAGTCCTTCGTAGTCATTTTCTCCATTCTATCCCCTCCCCTTGCTATCCTATTTTATCCTACTTTATCCTACTTGTCAATATTTTTAATGATTATATCTTATAATATCCCCAAGAGGTGATAGATATGAAACCCCTAAAGGAGAAAATCAGCATTACCATTGACAACGACCTTTTGGTAAAACTAAAATGCGAATCGGAAAAAGACGACCGCTCTCTTTCCCAATACATCAACCTTGTTCTAAAGCAGCATATTGCAAAAATAGAGCGCACTGACAACCAATAACGTAGCACAATCGGCTAATTGCGGGTAAATTGCACCAAAACAAAACGGCGAGAGCTTGCTCTCGCCGTTCATTTATTTGTCGGCACAGCCGACACATTCATTGTCCATTGTCAATTATCCATTAAAATCTTTTCATGATTTCCCTGTTGGCTTTTTGGATGTCAGAATCCGTCAGGCCGGCTTTATGCAGCCAGGACATTTCCGTTTCACAGCCGTGGGGAACTGCCCAGGCACCTGCATCGCTGCCGCAGGCAACAAGGCCGCCCATAGCATTGTAGGCCTTCACATTCACAAGGGCACTTTCCAAAATTTCTTCCACCCCTTTATCCGGGTAGCG
>JAZQLG010000082.1:0-3207 GCA_045542575.1 Faecousia sp. | reverse complement strand
ATGCGGCTCTCTTCCGAGAGCCGCACTTTTTATAGTTTTTGATAGAGCTGTGTCAGCAGCTTTCGCAGCGGCACAAAGAGCACCAAAGCGATGGCGAAGTTTCCCCCACAATGCAGTAAATCAAAGGGGAAGCCTGCCACCCACCAGCTGATGGCATAGCCGGGGCCGCCGACAAACAGATACACCGGTGCGCACAGAAGGCCGAAGAACAGGCCAAAGGCACCGGAGACCACCGCCCAGAAAAGCGGATGAGTTTCCTTCCGGAAGATCCAGCCCAAAAGCACCGGCACCAGCCAGATATACAAATAGTTAATGTTCCAAAGCTGGATGCCAAAGCACAGAATTTCCATTACCACATACAAAAATACAGGGTAAAGGGCCTTTCTTCCAAATACCGCACCGTACAGCAGGAAGAAAAGGCTTACAGGCTCAATATTTGGCAGGGCGGCCATTGCAACCTTGGCGCCGAACGTCAGTGCGCCCAGCATACCGAAAAGAGCCACCTGCCGGATGGTCAGTTTAGCCCCACCCAATGGTGTATACCACTTTGTAGGTGCCGCCGTCCTTGATGGGCAGCTCGCTGGCGCCTACAGTAGCCTGGGTATCCCCATCATAGACTGCCCACCAGCCCCCATCGGCGTTGTAGTCAGCATACTCGCCGTCGGCAACCAGGATATACAGGCCGTATTCCGTTTGGTTATCCTCCACGATGCCTTCGTCCACCAGCACCTGGGCCAGATATTCCGCATCAGTCTTAACAGGGAACACCTTTTCGGAGCCATCCTTGTGGACGACCACTACTTCAATGCTCTTGCTGCCTTCCTCCGGCTTGGGCTTAAACTGCTGATAGGCAAAGAACATACCCACGGCTACCAGAGCAAGAACGACGGCGGCTAAGATGATTTTTGTTGTTTTTTTCATAATTTCCTCCTAAAAACAAAAAATTCGTGGCACCCAAAGGGGGTGCCACGGCCGTTTTCCCGTGACAAACGCACACCTGTACTGCGCAGAGTGTGGAAGGGCTATCCTTGCGTAGGTCTTCTGACTCATGCTGTGAAAAAGGTTGCATCTTTCCTGCCTGTTTAGCCTTCCCAGGTTGCCCCAGTGACTGATTTTCATCCTAAAAACAGGCGCAGCATATACAGCGGCGGTACCGTTGGGGATTCACACCCCATTGTCTTGTTCAGCAGAAGGGCCAAACGCCCAAGCTGCCACGCAAAGCCTTTGATTGTCGCACTTATCTTACCACCCCACTGCAGACTTGTCAAGCACTGCAAAATGTGCTATACTGACAGAAAGATCTTTTTAGAGGTAGTATATGGACCGTTTCAATAATTATGTGAATATTGACCTGGATGCCATTTCCCATAACTTTCAAGTCATTTCGGAAAAGGCCGGCGTGCCGGTAATGGCAGTGGTGAAGGCCGATGCCTACGGACACGGCGCCATCCCTGTTTCCCGGCATTTGGAAAGCAAGTGCGCCTTCTTCGGTGTTTCTTCCCTTTCCGAAGCATTGGAATTGCGCCACGCCGGGATCCAAAAGCCTATTCTGATCTTAGGCCACAGTCCGGTGAGCACCTATCCTGACCTGGTGCGCCACAACATCCGTCCTGCCATTTTTTCCTTAGAGGATGCCCAGGCCCTTTCCCGGGAAGCCCAAAAGCAGGAAAAGACTGTGCCCTTCCACTTCGTGGTGGATACCGGTATGAGCCGGATCGGCTTCCAGCCCACAGAGGAAAGCGCAGACATCTGCGCCCAAATCGCAAAGCTTCCCGGCCTGGAAGCTGAGGGCATTTTCAGCCACTTTGCCACCGCTGACGAGGAAGATCTGAAAAAAGCCCAGGCCCAGGCAGCGCTGTTTGACCGATTCTGCAGCGACCTTTCCCTCCGGGGGGTCAAACCCCGGATCCGCCACCTGGATAATTCCGCCGGTGTTATGAATTTTGCCTGCCACTATGATATGGTTCGTGCAGGCATCGTGCTTTACGGCCTGTACCCCAGCGACGATGTGCCGAAGCAGACCCTTTCCCTGCAGCCAGCTATGTCCTGGCACAGCCGGATCAGCCATCTGAAGTGGCTTCCCGCAGGCCGGGAGATCAGCTACGGCGGTACATATGTCACCGGAAAGGACACCCACATTGCCACCGTCCCTGTGGGCTATGCGGACGGCTACCGCAGAAACCTATCCGGCAAGTTTTATGTGCTGATCCGGGGCAGAAAGGCTCCCATTTTGGGCAGAGTCTGTATGGACCAGATGATGGTGGATGTAACGGACATCCCCGATGTGCAGTCCGGTGACGAGGTCGTGCTGATGGGTGACGGCATTTCTGCCGAAGCGCTGGCAAAGACAGGCGACTCCTTTAACTATGAGCTGGTCTGCTCTATAAGCCGCCGTGTCCCCCGGCAATATATCCTGGGCGGCACCCTTGCCTTTACCATCGATTATTTGAACTAACAAAATCCCTCCGGCGAAAAACAGGATGTCCTTAACGGAGAAACGTTCAATAAAATAGCACCTGCCTGCACAATTCCCTTGAAGGGTCTGTGCAGGCAGTTTTATTATGCGTTGGTGAAGGGGCGAGGGCTCCCTTGTGTAAAGGGAGCTGTCAGCCGACAGGCTGACTGAGGGATTGTTTTACAGTTGCATCGATATATTCACAAACACCGCGAAAATTCCGACTAATCTCGTTATTAGGAATACGGACAACCTTCAAGTCATACCCTCTCAGAAATTCGGTTCGTTCGTCGTCTTTTTGTGCGTTGTCAGGCTCATAATGCTGCGATCCATCCAACTCTATTACCAGTTTGGCTTCCGCGCTGTAAAAATCAACGATGTATTTACCCAGAATTTTCTGCCGGGAGAAACGGACAGGATAGGAACGCAGAAAATCATACCATAAATGCCGTTCTTCCTTTGTCATTTCCTTTCGCAGTTGTTTTGCTAATGGAACCAGCTGTTTGTTATGTTTTTTCTGTATCATCATTTGTCTTCAGGTAAGATTTACACATCATATATATCTTGCCGTTTTCTCTGTCAATTTGGGTTACAAGAAATTCTGTGGGTGCTAATATGACTTCATCGGGTTCGTTTTGCACGTCGGGCAGCAAGTCAAGCCGGATCGCTGATGTTCCAGCGGGGGCGATTATCTCAACCAAAGTGCATCCGCTTGAGCCGTATGTTGCATTCTCTGCAATATGAGGTCTCAG
>JAZQLG010000081.1:0-4889 GCA_045542575.1 Faecousia sp. | reverse complement strand
ATTTCCCAAAAGAGCTTCAATGGCGGGGTCATATTCCTTTGTGATGTTCTGCAATTTGTCGGTGGGCTTCACATAGATGATCTCTTCTCCCTCCACCATATACATCACATCGATGTACTGCCGGTGAGCCTCCGCCAAAGCTTCACTCTTGGGGTGGGTCACATAGGCGGAAACATTCAAATACAGGTCATCGCCCTCAATGTCCACACGGCCCACAGTGTAATTTTCCGGGGTGTACTTTGCCGCTTCTTCCAACGCCCGGAGGATCCGTTCATTCAGGCCCTTATAGGTTTTTGCATTATTAATGGTATCCAAAATCATCGCAGGTTCTCCTTACAGTTCGCCGATGCGAATAAGTTCTGCCTTGATCTCAGGAATGTACTTTTCCTGGATGGGGCATACATAGTCCGGGGTGAAGTTACCCTCGTAGCCCAAAAGGTTCATAGCGGTGCTGAAGGAAGGCCACAGGTCTCTTGCCACAAAGAAATCCCGGAGCGCAATGATGTTATCCAGGTACTTGGCAGCACTTTCGTAGTCGCCCTGTTCCATAGCCGCAAACAGCTTGCCGCTGTTTTTGGGGGTGCAGGCGGGCATACCGTCCAGGCACTTGTCAATGCCCCACTTGTAGGCAATGTCAAAGTTATCCAGACCGGAGTAGACCAGCAGGAAATCCTCCGGCACTTCCGGGTCTAACTTCAGCTTGCGGAACATATTCAGGTCCGCAGATTTGATGCCGGCAATGTTAGGCACTGTGCGAAGCAGCTCCTTGACGATATCATAGGTGATCTTGGACTGGGTCACCACGGAAAGGTCGTACATCAGCACCTTGTGGCTTGTGCCGGCGCAAACGCCCTGATAATAGTTGATAATCATCTGAGGGGTGCAGGCATAGTAGTAAGGTGTGGTCAGCACAAAGCCTGCAACATCCAATTCTTCCATAGCTGCCATCCGCTCTTTTGCCCGGGCGATGGAGCAGTCCATTGCGCCCACATACACAGGGACTCTGCCGGCAGCGGCTTCCACCGCAGCCTTAGCCACTTCCGGGCAAACAGAAGTGCGCATATAGGGCTGGATACCCATGGAGCCCATGCTTAAAATGGCGATAGCGCCGTTTTCGATCTGGTCTTCAATTTGCTTTTTATAGCTTTCTACGCAAAGATTTCCATCCTTGTCCAAAGGGGTGCCTACAGCAGGTACAAATCCGGGTTTCATACTTCTTCCTCCAAAATTTTCTTGATTTTTTCATAAATCGCCTTGCCAAGGGTAAGGTGGTATTTTTCTTCCATATGGCAACCGTCCAGCATAGAGGGCTTGCCGTATTTTGCTCCATCCAGCCAAGGGACTGACAATTCCTCCGCCACCTTTTGGGTGTAGAAGGCCAGTTTTTTAGAGTCTTCATACTTTGGCATAGTATGTGTCATCTGGATGGGGCTGATCAGCAGCAGCCTGGGCTTTTCCGAAAACACCTCTGATGTGCCGGGAAATGCGGTGTTTGCTTGCAAAATGCGCTGGGCCAAAATCCGGATGCCATGGTAATAGCCTTCCGCATCCGTATAATTTAGGTCGTTGGTGCCCAGCATCACGATCACCAAATCCAGCGGCTTTGCCCGATACAAAGAGTACCCCAGTCCGGTCAGGCCGTTGCGGCATTGATTTTGCGGGTCATCCCACACTGTACTGCGACCGTTGATGCCGTCCTCTATCACATTGTAGTCTTCGCCCAAAAGCTTTCCGACCACGCCGGTCCAGCGGACCTCTTTGGGAAACCGGGAAAGAACGCCGGGCTTACAGCCCCAGGTGTTGGAATCACCGTAACACAGAATATTCTTCACTCCTCACCCCTCCTGACCTCATCGGGAATAATGTCAAAATACTGCTTAAAGGCAAGGTAAAAACCGGCATAGGAGCTGTAGCCCACCCTTTCGGCGATCTCGGCACAGGGAATATCCGTTTTCTTCAGCAGCGTCTGTGCAACGGACATCCTGCGCTCCAGGATCAGAGTGGCAAAGCTTTTGCCGAATATCTGCAAAATGATCCGGTCCGTCTGGCGGCGGCTCATATGCAGGCTTTGGGCCAATTCCTCCACACTGGTTTTCTTGCTGTACCTTGTGTTAATAAAATGTTCTATGGTATAATACTGATGGCTGCGTTGCCCTCCGGCAGGGAAGGACCTGGCATGCGTAGCCTCCCGGCTGTGTGCCTTAATGTGCTCCCCCAAGCGAATAAACAGCAGGCTCAGCAAGCATTTTTGCTTGTGCCGGTCTGCAGGTGCGTCAGATAGCTGCACCAGCTGCTCCAGGCAGCTTCTGATCATATCATCTTCCATTACCACAGGCTCTTGCAAATTTCCAAAGAGGGCACAATAGTGCTGATATTCAGAAAACTCTGGGCTTGTGGCATTTGCAGAGATCTGCTGCATAGAAATGGTCAATGCCAGCCGCCGTTCCTCCCCGGCAATGCTGCGGTGCAGCACATTAGGCGGCACCAGTAGGGCTGTGCCGGCGTGCAAGGTCATGGACCTGTCCTCATCGATGCACATTTCAAGGGAGCCGGACAAAACATACTGCAGTTCATGCCGTGCGTGGAAATGAGGTGGGCACTGAATGGTCTCCTGGGGTAGGACAAGCCCGGAATTGCCGAGAAAGTCTATCCGCAGGTCTCCAATATCCACCTGCAGGCCCTGATAAAAGGGTTCCGTTCCGGTCATTCGGCGTCCTCCTTCCTCTGTAAATTAAAAATTCGGACACAATCTAAAAATAGCTGTCTAATTTACGAATTTACACGCCTGTTTTCTTCTGTTATTATACTATATGTTAGCAAAAAGTCAACATTTGCCAAAATGTTTCCACATTAAATCCATTCCATATTATGGGGCAGCCAATGAAAGGAGCCGATCAAATGATTTCCTGCACAGAATTCATCCCTGCATACAGCGAACTGTTCACCTACCTGGAAGATAAGCACGGCAGACCAGAGGTAGATCGCTTTTGGAAATACCTCTTTGTTCCCGACGGAAAGGGCATTCCTCTGGTTCGTTTTGTAGAGCAGGAGGGCATCCGGGGCTGCTATACATATTGGTCCGGCACGCTGAATGAAGAGGCTGCAGACTTTACCCTGTACTTAAATGAAAAGCGGGGCTTTTTCCTTTTGGCTATGCACGCCTGTCCCTCCAAGGGCCGCCTGCTGAAGCTGAAGGAGGAGATCGGCATCGTCCCCTACCGGGACTACTGCCTGCACTGTGATTCATACCGGGAAGCCGTGGAAAAGGTGGGCCTGAAGTATATTTACAATTTCCAGGGCATTGAAAGGGCCGCCTGCTCCATTCTGATCTACGATCCCAAGGTTTTTGACGGTCGGGTGATCATCGATGAGAACACCCAAACTATGGACCGGAAGGCCTCCGATAATGAATACTTCCACAAGGATTTCCATAGCAGTATGAATATGGGCGTGGAATATCTGGGGAAGAACTACGGTGAAGAAGCCCTCCGGGAATATCTGACCCGGTACACAAACAATGTGTACAAGCCGGTGATCGCGGAAATAAAAGCCGGTGGCCTGGCTGCGCTGGAAGCCCATATCAAAGAAACCTACGCGAAAGAGCAGTGCCCCGATGCCGTAAAAACACACCTGGATGGAAACTGCCTGACCGTCCAGGTGGCCTACTGCCCCGGTGTAAAGCACCTGCAAGCCACAGGGCGGGAGGTTTCCCGGTGGTATAGCGCCACCACGCAGGTGGTAATGTCGGTGCTGGCCCAGTCCGGCGGTTACCGGTTCCTCTGGGATGCCTACGAAGAAGATACCGGTAAAGCACAATATCGTTTTGAAAAATAACCGGCAGCTGCCCATTATTTTTATCAAAGCCCTTGCGCAAGCCAATATTTTTTCTTATAATAGCAGAAATTACCGGCAGGAGGCACGGCTATGAAAAGAATACTTCTGTGGGAAAACGCCCCCGGACTGTGCGAGGAAGTTCCCACCCTGGAATACTACCCGGCTAAAGAGAAGAAGACCGATGCCACCGTGGTCATCTGTCCCGGCGGTGCATATGCTATGCGTGCAGAGCACGAAGGAAGGGGCTACGCGGAATTTTTCAATTCCATCGGTATGGATGCCTTTGTGTGCCAGTATCGGGTATCTCCTCACCACTTCCCCCTGCCCCTTTTGGATATCCGCCGTGCCATTCGCCTGGTGCGCGCCGGCGCAGAAAAATTTGGCATTGATCCCAATAAAGTTGCCGTCATGGGCTCTTCTGCCGGCGGTCACCTGGCCGCCCTGGCTTCCACTTATAAAGGCTCCCTTGAATTTGAAGGTATTGACGAAACAGATCAGCAATGCTGTATGCCCAACGCCCAAATTCTTTGCTACCCTGTTATCCACTGTCCGGACGCGCTGCAGATTGCCCATACAGGCAGCTTCAAAAACCTTCTCGGCCCTGACAAGGAAGCGCTTTTCCCCCAATTTTCCTGTGATGAACTGGTGTCGGAAGAAACGCCCCAGGCTTTTTTGTGGCATACCGCTGAAGATCAGGCCGTGAATGTGATCAATAGTTACCTGTATGCCACCGCCCTTCGCCGCCACAATGTGCCCTGCGAGATGCACATCTTCCCTCACGGTCGCCATGGCCTGGGGCTGGCTGTAACAGAAGCCCCGCATGTGGCCCAGTGGGCAGGTCTTCTCCGAAACTGGCTTGGCTATATCGGCTGGCTATAATTAAAATAACTGCACCTGCCAAGCAGGTGCAGTTCTCAGAGTGTCAAAAAAGCCGCCAACCGTCAAACAGCCGGATAAAGTGATGATTTTTTAACAAAGCCTTCCCCCTGGGGGGAAGGTGGCAAAAATCTTTGATTTTTGACGGATGAGGGGTTAAAAGGGCTTGCTACGCAAGG
>JAZQLG010000080.1:0-26829 GCA_045542575.1 Faecousia sp. | reverse complement strand
CGGAAGGAAGCAGTAATGCGGATGTTGCCGTCGCCGGTGTAGTTGGCGTTGCCCACAGGGTAGGCTTCCAGGCTTGCGGGCAGGTTGTCTGCATTGTACACAACCACATTGTACCAGGTGCCGGTGGTAAACTTGCCGTCGGTCACTTCTGTGCCGTCTGCAGTGTAGTACTTAGCGCCGCTGATGTTCAGAGGCTCAGAAACCTGGGTTACAGTGCCTTCAGCGTCCACAGTTTCTGCCACATCGTACTTAAACTGGAAGGTAACTGCCTTGTAGGTGTCGGCAGGCTGCTTCATAAACAGTCTTCTGTAGTACTGACCGGAAGCGTTTCTGTACTGGATGCCGGTGTAGTGGGTGAAGCCGTAGTGCCATTCACCGTCTACGCGGTAAAGACCCAGTGCGCCATAGTAAAGGCTGGCAGATTCAAAGGTCACATCACCCATATTGGGAGCAGCAACAGCTTCCCGGGCACCCAGGAACACGCTTGCCTTAATGGGGCCGTTATGACCCTGGTTCATATAGATGGTGACTTCTTCGTTGGCGGTTGCCTGCACGAACAAGGTGTATTCCTTGCCGATCTCACAGGCACCAACCTGCTTGCCGGTTGCCTTTTCAATAATGACATAGTTTGTAGGAGCAGGGCCGTCCTTAAATGCGATCAGATTGGGAACAATGGCGTTGCCCTCACCGTCGGTGCTGGAAAGGAACTTGAAGTCCTGAATCAGCACGGCATTGGTAGCCAGGGGGTTGGTCAGCTTGTAGGACCGCTGCCAGCCGGCGCTGCTGTCTACTGCAGACTTGGCGGTGGTGGTAAACTGATAGCCCTGAACACCGTCAACGCTGTCGCGGGTCAGGCTGACCCAAGCAGTTTCTGTTGTTCTGATACCCACATTGCTGGTATCCGGCTTCAGTGCCTTGATGTTCCGGAAGGACATAGTCATCTGCAGCTTGCCGCCCTCAGGTGCCAGATCGTACATCATAGTGTACAGAGAGAAGCTTGCGCCAAAGGTACCGCTGGTGGGGCTAATCACAGCCTTATACCAGGTACCAACGGTAAAGGTGGAAGTCTCCACACCATCCAGCGTGTAGAACTTTTTGTTGAGGCCCGAAACATCGAAGCGCTTGTTGACCTGAGTCACAGTGCCGTCAGCAGCAACACTCTGGCTCACATCGTACTTGAACTCGAAGGAGATCTGATCGTAAGTGCTTGCAGTCTGCTTTACCTTAATATGTCTGTAGTCAGCAGCCTGTGCGTTCAGGCTCTGCAGAGTACCTGCATAAGAGGTGTAGCCGTAGCGCCATTCGCCATCCACGCAGTAGTTGGCAATGGTGGCATAATAGATGCTGTTCACGCTCATCGATACATCACCGGTGGGAGCTTCCAGTGCCTGCCGATCAGTAAAGATCAGCTTGAATGCAGAAGTGCCGGAGTGGCCCACATTGGTGTGGACTCTCACAGTCTCACCAGCGCCCACATTGATGAACAGTCTGTAAGCCTTGCCCACTTCGCAGTCGCCGACCAGCTTACCTGTATCCTTTTCCATAATAGCGTAGCTACCGGGAGCAGTGGCGCTGGTGTAAGCTGCCAGGTTGCCCACAGAGTCAGAGTTGGACAGGAACTTGAAGTCCAGCGTCAGCACAGCTGCTTTGCTAAGAGGATTGGTAAGGGTGAAGGAGCGCTGCCATGCGGAGGAGCTGTTGGCTGCCGCATATTCGGTGCTGTTGAAGCTGTAGCCCAACTGACCGGCTACCATTTCGTAGGTCAGAGTTACCCAAGACTTTTCAGTGGATGCAATGGTAATGGGGTTGGTATCTTCAATGGGAACAAACAGGTTCCGGATGGCCATAATGGCATTGAGCTGACCGCCATCGGGCTTTTCTGCATATTCCATGGGATAGATCTCGGTCTTTGTGTTCAGACCTGCATCATTTACAAATTCTGCCTTGTACCAGGTGTTCACGGCGAACTTGCCATCGGTCACTTCCACGCCGTCCATGGTGTAGTACTTAGCGCCGGAGGCTGCCATCTTACCGCCGGTAGTCACGGTGGCATCCGCAGCAACGACTTCGGCTACCGTGTACATAAACTCGAAGGAAGCCTTGGTGTAGGTGGATTGATCCAGATTCATGAACAACCGTCTGAGGTAAGCGCCGCCGGAAGTAGGCACATTCTGGATGCCGGTGCGCAGTGTGAAGCCGTAGCGCAGCTCCTCACCTACCATGTACATTGCCACAGGACCGTGGGTCGCGGCATTGGGGGTAAAGGTCATAGCCCCTGTGGTCACATCCACAACCTGACGGTTGGAGATGGTGATCTTTGCCTTCAGTGCTGCAGTGGAGTTGCCAACCACAGCAATTTCCTGTGCGGTATTGCCGTTGGTGGTGATCCACATGGTGTACTTGGTGCCAACGCTCAGGTCAAATACAGGATTGCCGTTCTGATCGGTAACCACTGCGTGACCCTTCTTGCTGTTGTTCTCATTAACAAAGGCATACAGGTTGGGAGTTACGGGGTTGCCGCTTGCATCTTCGCAGATGTCAAATACAAAGTCAAAACGAATGAGCTTTGCATCAGCGGGGCTGGTAATGTTGAAGCGGCGGTTGTATGCGGAGGTGTTGGCCGCTATAGCATTGGTCTGATAGATGATATCGCCGTTTGCCTTACGCTGCATTGCACCGTAGGTGCCGGTTGCAGGAGCCAGCTTAATGGGATTGGTATCCGCCGTCAGCAGTTCCACATCAGCGATCTGATACTGGAAGTTGACAGGGTAATCATTGCTGTAGCTGCCACCGTAAAGCTTGAATTCTTCGGCAACAACGCCACCGGACTTGGTGATCGCCACATCGTACCAAACGCCTGCTTCTCTGGTGGTAACCACTGCGCCATCCTTATAGAAGGTGATGGTGTGACCACCATTGGCAGCAAGATTGAAGTTGGGCGCGCCATTGGCAGTGCTTTCCACGAAGCGGATCTTGAAGCGGAGCTCTTCAACATTGGTGCCACCGTGCTTGATGATAAACTCACGGTTTTCAGCGGAGTTGCTGGAAGGTGTGGGGCTGGAGCTATACAGTGCAGAGTAAGATGCATAGGCCAGATTCCACTTGTCGCCTACCTTATAGTAGGAGGCGTTGCCGTGCATCATCTTAGTCTGGTAGGTCAGGTTGCCGCCAACACTGGAAACAGCGGTAACATCATGGGTTGCGATCTCGGTAATACTTACATCTGCAACCTGCTGGCCGTCCTTGCCCATCAGGTACACAAGGAACTCTGTGGGGTTAGTGGGCTGACTGTACAGATTCAATGCATTTTCGGGAGCCGTGATAAACAGGGTGTAAGTCTTGCCTGCTTCTACAGTCTTGCAGGCATCGCCGTTTTCATCGATGACTACATAGTTGCCATCGTAGCCGTTGGCAGTGTCCACACGGACCCAAGGCTTATCGGCTATACCGGCAGCGGTGTTAGCGGTGTTCACGGTGAACTTCACGGAAATAACTTCCTTGGTGGTATCGTTCAGAGTGAGCTTGATTGCCTTATCCACAGCGCTGTAAGGAATATTCTCCTGCAGCAGCTGGTAACGGACATCCTCTGCGCCCTCTTCCCTGCTCAAAGTGCTGGAAGCACCGGCAGACTGGAAGGTAACAGTGCTATCCTCGCTCTGGAAGATGCCGATGGTTTCTGCGCTAGTACCCTTGAAATTGCGCAGCTGGAATGCAAGCTTTACATACTTGCCGGCATTGTATTCGCCGTCACCGTCAGCGCCGGTCACCGTGTAGAAGGTATAACCGGTCTTGGGCAGTGTGCCGCCGCCATTCTTGGTTAGAATTGCGTTGTACCACACGCCGTCCTGCAGATCCTTCTCTGCAACTGCATTGAAGTTTGCATCGTAATAGTTAACGGTAAATCCGGAAGCGGAGAAGCTGTGCATGGTTGTGCCGTTATAATCAGATTCCAGGTACCGGATCTGGAATGCCAGGGACAGGTACTGGTCGGAATCCAGAGTCATTGCCACACGCCGGCGCCAGGAGGTGTTCAGTGCGAACAACTGCTGGTCAGACTGCATAGAAATGTGCTGGCCGTTTTCGTCGGCATAGATACCAACATTCATATAGCTCTTGCCGTCAGGCACAGTGAAGCTGGCAATGGGTGCCTGCACTTCAATGGCTTCCATGCTCTTAATGGCGAGGTCAGCATAGACCTGCACGCCGTCTCTGCCCACAGGGTAGAAGGTGAAGGCGTTGTTGTCGTTCTTGGTATCCTTGGTAGTGATATACAGGAAGTAGGAATTGCCGTCGGCCTTCAGATACTTGACAGCATTGCCGTCCTTATCAGTCAGCACATAGGAATTCCAGCCGTTGGCATTGTCCACGATGACCCAGGGAGATACATCTGCATCATTCTGGTCCTTAGCGGAATTCAGCACCAGCTCCAGCTTAATGAGGCCCTTGGTGTTGCCTTCCAGACGCTTGATGGTGAGGGCTCTGTCAGTCATAGTGGTGGCAGCCGCAGTGGCCTTATCCATCTTGTAATAGATGCCGTTTGCATCGGAGGACAGGGCATCCACCATACCGGCGGACTGGATAGACAGGGTGCTGTCCGCATTGGTATGCACGGAGTTGCCCTTAGCGGCCCGGACATTCTTGACCTGCATTTCCACTTCCACATAAGCGCCCTTATGACCGTCGGCATAGCCGGCAGGATAGAACTCTCTCAAAGTGGGCAGCGGGCCGCCGTCCTTGCCGTTAAAGATGGCAGTGTACCATACATTGGCCTGGAGGGTGCCGGTCACCTTGTTGCCGTCGGCATCCAAAATAGCATCCACAGCAGCCAGGCCGAAGCTGTCCGCCCATTCAGGAACAGGGATCTCCTCAGTGGGAGCAGCCTTGAAGCGGGCATGGGTAAGCTTGAACTGGAAGGAAGCGGTCACATAGTCAGCGCTGTCCAGCTTCAACTGTGCTCTTCTGTTATAAGCGCTGTTCTGACCGATGCCGTTATAACCGGGGATCCATTCGGAGTAGCGGTTGTAGGCGGAGTAGAAGTATTCCCATTCGCCGGCAGCGTTCTTATAAAGACCGTTGTGGGCGAAGGTTCCGCTGGAAGCGGTGAAGATGTTGGTGGGCAGGTCTTCTTCCAAAGTCTCCACATTCTTGATCAGCATACGGCAGGCAACCTGCTGCTGCATGATCTGGCCCATGGGGAACACCCAGAAGTCGGAGCGGCCGTCGGTGATGATGTACATCGTGTACCACTTGCCTACCTCGGGGTTAGCAGTGGGTACGCCGTTTTCATCAGCCATTGCAAATCTTGCGCCGCGCCAGTAGCCGTTCAGCTCGTTGGCCACCAGCATATCGGGATTCAGAGGTGTGCCGTCGGGAGCAGTAGCAGACTCAAACTTGAAGTCAAACTTCACCATATCCTTGCCTTCTGCCAGGACCTTCAGCATAAGAGCTCTGCTGTCGGAGCCGGAGGGCATCTGATCCTTGGTGGTAGTGTAGACCAGCATACCGGCCTCGGCATCTACGCCCTCGACCAAGTCGGCCTTATTGGTCAGTGCCTGGATGGACACGGTTTCGTCATCATTGGTGAATACTTCACCGGGCTTGCTTTCAGAAGCAACGATGTTCTTAAACTGCAGCTCAACATTGACGATCTTTTCGTCCTTGCCGCCGTCGTTGTAGCCCTGGGGATACATTTCGAAGGACTTTGCCAGGGGGCTGCCGTCGGAGGAAGCGATCACAGCGGTGTACCACTGGCCGATCTTTCTGTCCTTCTCAGCCACAGGGTTGAAGTCATCATCAACAATGGTAATATTGGGAGCGACAAACTTCAGATCGTTGACCAGCATGCTGGATTCCATATCCTTGTAGGCGGATACGGTGTAGCGGAACTGGAAGCGGATCTCGGAGTACTTATCGCTATCCAGCTTGGCAATTATACGGCGGTAGTAAGCCGTGTTGGGCGTTGCGTCCCAGCCGGTGTAGGAAGCATAGCTGATACCCCATTCGCCATCGGGCATCTTATACATACCGGAGGGAGCGATGTTGCCGGAATCGGAGAACAGCAGGGCGCCGGGCATATCCACATCATAGGTCTGCAGGTTCTTGAATGCAACCTTGCAGGTCAGCTGAGTGTCAGCCTTGCCCATGGGATAGATGGTGTAGGTCTTGCGGCCGTGGGTGGTGATGTACAGGGTGTACCACTTGCCCACTTCCATCTTAACGGTGGGTTCGCCGGTCTCAGCGTCTACGATGGCGTAGTTTGCGCCGAATACGCCGTCATTGCGGAGCTCCACATCGTGAACATACATAGAAAGGTCAAGGACATTGCCATTGACATCCTTCACTTCTTCCAGGTACTTGAAGTCGATAGAAACAACTTCCTTGGAAGTATCAAGGAGAGAAACCTTCAGGGCACGCTTGATGGCGGTGCCGGGGATGTGCTTATCGGTTACGGTGTACATCATAACCTTTTCGTCATCCAGGGTAGCGGATGCGAAGTTGGACTTACCGCCGTTACGCTCGATGGAAACGGTCTTGGCATCGTCCTTAAATACATTCTGCGCACCGCTGCCTTCATAGGCCCAGAAGTGCATTTCGGTAATAAGCACAGTTGCCTGCCACTTGTTGGAAACACCGAAGTACCAAGCCAGGTCTGTGCTCTCAGACTTGGGATGGAGGATCTCGGAAACATCCATCTTGACAGTGTACCAAGTATTCATCTTCAGCTCTTCCTGGGCCACAACATTGCCGTCCATATCGTAGAATACTCTGGCAACGCCTTCGCCGGACATAGTGCTGGTGTGGAAGGGGATCTCGGCCTTTGCATTCTTGCTTACGAACTTCACAGGGCCGTTTTCCTTCTCGGCAACACCCAGGGAGGTGATCTTGAAGTCGAAGGTGATGGTCTGGAAGGTGGCCTTGGTGACCTTCTGCCAGAACACGCGGTTATTCCAGGAGTTGGGGCTCTTTGCCTTATACTCCCAGGCGGTACGGTAGTAGCCCTCATCGCTCAGATCAACATTGATCATCTGAGAGCCATTGCCGTCGTTACCGAACTTCCAGCCGTCAATTTCAGCCTGGTTGGTGTAGACACGGAAGTCACGCTTGATGGTGGTCTTCTTGCTGGTGTCTGCCTTGTTGGTGGCAGTAACCGTAATGTCATACATACCGGGGCCGGGGTTCTTGCCGGAAGAGGTGGTGATCAGAAGGTTGTTGCCCTTCTGCTCTGCCTTGTAGGTAACACCGTCCTTGGTGACCTTAAAGGAGTAGCTGTACTCATGGCCGGAGATCTGAGCCTTGGGCATCTTGTAAACCACAGGGCTGCCGGCAATGATATTTGTCTTATAAATGCTGTCGAAGGTGAACAGGGGCTTACCGGTATCCACAACAGTGAAGGTAAAGTCGGTGGAGCCGTTCACGGAGCACAGCTTCAGGGTGTTTTCGCCGGGGGCCAGGGTGCGGAAGTAGGAAGACTTCACTTCCAGGCCCTTTTCGGTGACCACATAGTCAGCAATGCTGACCAGGCCGCCGTTTGCCATCAGCCAAACATCCTTTTCGCCGTCCAGGTCTATCTTGAAGGTCACAGAATCCTGCTCATACTTCACAGAAACACCGGACTGGACAGTCATCTCGATATCAGAGGTGACTACATAAGTAAAGGTCTTTTCCACAGTCTGACCGGCCTTGTCGGTGGCAGTATACTTGGCAGTATACTCACCTACAGCATAGTCAAACTGGTCGCCTTCCACCAGCGTAGCGGTAATTGTATTACCAAAGCTATCAGCGGCAGATACGATCTTTGCAAAATGCAGAGAGTTAATGGCGGTAGCGAAGTCGATCTCGATCTTATCGCCTTCCGGCTTCTGGCCATTTACCTGGAAGCTGATGTCGCCGTACAGGTAAACTGCCTCTCTCTTCACACTGTCGCCAGCCATATATGTAATAAGATAACGGCCGGGCTTACTTAGGTCTGCGCCGCCTAAGTCAACGGTAACATCCTTTTTCTTGCCATTGGCATCTACTGCTGTAACGCCGGCCAGCAAGGATTCTTCCGTCACCGTACCAACGGGTGCGTGGATCTCTTCCACGCCTTCGAAGGTAACGAAGCTTCTGGTATCCTTCTTGGTGCAGGCGGACAGGCACAGGGTGCCCACAACCAGCAGCGCTACCAGGCAAAGAACAAGACTAAGTTTTTTCTTGTTTTGCATGTTTTTTCCTCCGTTTTTCAGATTATCTTCAGACCGTGCAAAATGCACTGCATATTAGATAAGTTTGGGGAACTTTCCATTTGAGGATGCGTTATCCTCAAACAGAATTATTTTTTGCCCACGATGCGCACAAGCACATTTTCACCTGCAGGCAGGGCATGGATCGTCAGGTCCTTGCCTTCAGAGCGATCAGTGACCGTTCTCTGGGTATGCTCGTAAACATACTCGTCATCAAAGTGGAGTGTCACATCGGAAGCAGCATAGGGGGAATTGTTCCACACAAAGAAAGCGGTTTCACCGTCGTTGTCAAAGCAGCTGACGATGCACTGTGTGGTGGAGCTGATACCCTTCAATTCCTTGTACTGGCTGATCTGGCAGTTGCCGTCCTTCTCGTCGGGAAGGAGCGTTCCTTCAAAGATGGTGTCGCCTGCGCCCTTGTCCAGATCCTCCATCCGGCGGATCTCTTCGTGGGAAGGAAGCAGACCGTAGTAGGGTGCGTCGCTTACGATCATACCCTGCAGCTTTGCGTGTACCAGGTACTTTTGGATAGCCTTTACCTGCATAAAGGCATATTGATGAAGGGGATACTGTTCGGTGATCTGACCGAACTCATTGATCAGGCCGGAGTGCTCAATGCCGCCAATGCAGCAGTTGGGGAAGCAGCCGGTGTACAGCTCCAATGCCTTGGCACCGTAGCCCAAAGCCACGGAAATACCCAGGTTCACCTCTGCCATAGAGGTGATGCGGATCGCCATACTACGGCTCCAACGGCCGCCCACCTGGAGGAAATGCCAGTATTCCTTGCCGTGCTTGCGGCACTCAGAGGTTACATACTGGGTCATATCCCACAAAACCCGGTGGACTGCATTGTGTGCATCCCGCAGGCCTGTAAAGGGGTAGGCATCGTAGGACACGATATCCGGGTCCACGATCTCCAAAAATTGCTTGAAATGGTGCTTGAACCGGTCAAGATTGGTATGCACATAAACCTGATATTCCGGGTCTGTTTCCGCGCCCTTCTTTGCCCAGCCGTATTGCAGCTGGAAGGCGGTGGTATACATGGGGAACAGATTTACATAGAACCGCTTGCCGGGGCAAACCCGGTCAAATACATTCTTGCCCGCCTTGATGCCGGGGAAGTTGGCACTGCCGGGCTCGTCAATGAACATCACGCCGCCGAAAGCGGGGTGGTCCTTGTACTTGCGAAGGGAGGCTTCATAGCGTCTGTCCAGGTCAGCCTTTTCTTCATCGGTAAGCTCTGTATACATCTTCTTGCCTTCGCCCACGTTGCAGTACTCGTAGGTAATGACATCACGGACGAAGTAGACCATACCTAATTTTTCGCAAATGTCCATTGCTTCAAATGCCTGATGCTCCCACTGGGTATTCATCAGGTCTTCGTGGCCGTAAACCACGTTGATTCCGCAGTCCTTCAGGAGCTTGTACTGCTCCTCGGTAATGCGATTGGGGTAGGAAACGCCGTTTCTTTCAAAGGCCGGCTGAGGGCCGCAGTAAGGCGCAATCACAATTTCATCCTGCAGAATCTTATCAACATAACTCATTGTAATAAGTACCTCTTAAATGTCAGCGTGTATTGCTTTACTGAACCACAACCAGTGCGAATTCGCCGGCTTCCAGGTGGAGGGAGAATTCCTTACCGGAAATGGTGTCCTTCTGGGCACGCTGGGTGACTTCGTATTCATAGTTGTTATCAAATTCCAGGGTGACCACAGCATGGTGGTTTTCCAAAGAGTTGTTCAGAACGACCAGTGCAACGGTGCCTTCATAGTCGAAGCAGCCGATCAGAGCGCTGTCGCCGGACCAGCCCTTGAAGCAGCGGTAGCTTTCCAGAATGTCGTTGCCGGTGTAGACATTGGGGCTGTCATTGTTATCCAGCATAATGCCTTCGTGGGCAGCATTCAAAAGAACAGGAGCCATGGCCTGTACCTGGGTGTTGATGTTCTTGGCATAGTAGAAGAAGGGGGTCTTGGAGCCATACTTGTTCAGGATGGAGTCATTATTGACCAGTTCCTCACCCTGCAAAGCAGCTTCGGGAGGAGTAACCAGCGTATAGTAGACCATACCCTTGAAGCCATAGGCCAGCATAGTGCCTACATTCCAGTGCATTTCTGCTTCGTTGACTACCCGGTGAGAAGGTCCGAACATGGGCTCATAGCCGCCGCACTGAATGTTGCCAACCAGAGGCAGCTTATAGCGGTCAGCGGTCTCATTCAGGATACCCAGAACATTCAGCCAGGTTGCCTGGACTTCGCCGGGCACATTGGTGAAGGGATAGGCGTCCCAGGACAGGTAGTCAATACCGGTCTCGCAAATGCCGTTCAGGTACTTCTGCCAGTTCATAGTGGGATCTGTGTTGTTACTGAGTTGGGGTGCGCCAACGGCGGGGAAGGCGTTGATCATACAGTTCAGATCTGTTTGGCCCAGTTCTTCACGAGCTGAATACAGAGCATCTACTGCATTGGTCAGCATGGGGAACAGATTGGAGGGGGGCTCGTCGCGGAAGTACACACCGCCAAAGCCGGGCAGCTTCAGCATTTCTTCCATCTTAGCCTTTACTTCTTCCTTGGGAGCGATGTAGGCATCCTCAGGATTGGTGATCTCCGTCTTCAGAACAGAGCCGACCTTGATAAAGTAGTTAATGCCGTACTTAGCAGCCAGTGCCATAGCCCGCTGACCTACTTCACTTTCTGCATCCATACGCTGTTCGATGATGTAGTTAATGCCGGCTTCCTGCAATTCTGCATAGGTCTCATCGGTGATCAGAGAGGGCAGGCTGTAACCAACAGCAGCGTAGAAATCCTGAGGGCCGATGTAGCCGCTGATGTAGAATTCATCTTCATCCAGGCCACGGAAATTCGGTTTGTATACAGGCAGGGGAGTGCCTCTTTTGTAAGCAACGACTTTTCCCTGGCAGCCGGTGGCCACCAGAGAAACGGCCATTACGAGGAGGCAAAGAAGGGCAATTATTCTTTTCTTCATTGTGCTTCCTCCTTTATTACGGCTTACCGCCGGTATGGCTGATCAGGTAGGTATCCACGAAGGGGCTCTTGTAGTCGTAATCCGGCACAGGGGGGATCCGGTTGGACTGGAAGGTTACCGTGATCAGGCTGGGGTTCTTGTCGTAGTTCTTGATCATAATGTTATCCAGGCTGAACCAGCCGCCCTGGTAATACTGATTCCGGGTGCCGGTAAACTGGTTGCCTTCAGTACGCATAACCACGTAGCCTAAAGGCATTACGCCGTTGGCATAGGAGTATCTCCAAATCTCCGTCCATTCGGTCTCTGTATCCAGCTTCATATACAAAACAGCATTGCCGTCCACATTCACCAGACGGATCTGCACCACAGTCTCAGGATCGAAGGAGGGGTTATTGAAGTGATACTTTGCGGGGATGGGGGTAGCGCCCTTCCAACCGGTGGGGTCGTAGAAGTGAACGCTCAAAGTGCTGTTGGCAGGACGCTGCAAATAGGTGGGGCTTTCAGGATTCAGGTCAATGCCTGTTTCGAAGATAAGCCGGTAAGCAGCGCCGTAGTAGGAGGCTGCGGCATAGGCGGAAGCAGCTTCCGTACCCCAGGAGATCTGGAACCAGTGGGAGGGGGTGATGGGGGTGCCGTTAGAGTGGGTAGTCAGGGTGTTCTTCATATCGAAGAAGTCCATCTGCAGTTCAAAGTTGGAATACTTGAACTGGGCGCCGATGGAGGCGTTCTGTCCGCCGCCATCAAAGCGGAGGATGCCGTCCTTGGCAACGATACCACTGCCGCCGCTGATGTTGGAGGCGTACATAGTCCACTCGTTGGTGTTAAACTCAGAGTTGGAGAAGTCTGCCAGCACCTGCAGGGGGGATTCGGGCTTTGCGTAGTACTCGTTATAAGCAACGAAGTTCTTAACGGTAGCCTTTACATAGTTTTCGTCATCGGTCCAGGTGCCGGAGCTACTAAAGCCCAGGTAGCCGTCGGGCATTACTTCGCCCTCAGCGCCGGCATAGAAGAAGGAGCTTCCCAGCAGAACTGTTACGGCGCCCTTATTGGTGACCTGGACGGTAATGACCACATCCTTGACCTTGGAGCCGTAGTGGGTCAGTTCCTTCAGGTCCACCACTTCGCCGTCCTTCACTTTGGACAGACCGAAGCCGATACCCTTTTCGGTTTTCTGGGCGTACAGGAAGGCAGCGCCTTCTTCATCAATGTCCCGGTTCAGCCGGGGAATACCGAAGCCAAGGCCGAACTTCTTGTCGCCCTTGATCGCATCCACGGTCAAAACATAGCGGATTTCCAGAGCTTCTTCAATTTCCTCGGAGGAGTAAACTGCGGTTCTGGAAAGTACAGGGTTTTCCACATCGTATAATTCGTCGAATACCAGTGCGCCGTCTTTCAGGGTAACGCCGGTTTCGTCGAACCGCCATTCTGCCTGGCTCAATGTTTCTGTGGAGAGCTTGTTGGCATCTACCACATAACCGCCTGCCTTACCGGCAGATGCGGGTGTTACAACAACACCGCACACAATAAGAGCCAAAGCAAGGCACAGGGAAAGTGTGCGCTTGAACTTTTTGCTAAGTCTCATAAAGTTTCCGTTCCTTTCCTTAAAATTGCTGTATTCATACAGGCGGAAGCCGCCTTATAGGAAACAAGGGATTGGATTTTCCGGAGGTCCCTTGCAGGGCAGCACCCTGCAAGGGACCTATTATATAATGTAAGGGGAATTATTGCAGGCCTGCGTCAATGAGCATCTGGGGCCACTTGGCTTCCCAGGCAGCCGTTTCCTTGGCCCAGTACTGGTCAGCATTCAGGATGCCGCCGTCGGTACGGTAGGTCATGGAACGAACAGGGCAGTTGATCTTCAGGTGGTCAACGCCGGCCAGGTACATAATGGGAACATTCAGGTAGGAAGACATAACAGTGGCAGTCTTCTTGATCTCGTTACATTCCTTCATAAAGGCGCTCCATTTGGAGTCGTCCAGCTGCACATCGCCGCTGAACTTCAGAGAAGCAGGGCTGCCAACGATGTCACAGGCGGTCTTGATGCCTTCATCGGAGTACATATACTTCAGCAGCTCCAGCGCGCCGTCGATACAGTTAGAGTAGTTGGGGATCACAGTGTGGCCGGGGTGACCGCCGTAGTACATACTGCGGGCTTCACGGACTCTTTCAATAACTTCTGCGGAGTAGCCGTTCACGATGGCCATTTCAGCATCGCCCAGCTCAGTGCCGTCAACATAGTCTACGATCAGGCTCAGGTGTCTGTCGCTCTTGATGCCCAGCTTGTCAGCCAGTGCGCTGATCACAGGGGTACGCATAGGCAGGATGTTGGCTGCAGAATCGCCGCCGCCCATTTCGTTTTCGATCCAGGAGCCGTTGGGCTGCATAGCAGCATAGCCGTTCAGGAAGTAGGTCTGGGCAGTGGTGTGGTTGAAGGAGTTACAGTTGGTGTAGGTGTAGCCCTTGGGAGACAGAAGGTCTTCCAGGACCTTGTAGGCTTCGTAACGGCCCTTGGACTCGGTCACGCAGCGCACATCGTTGGGATACTTCACACCGTCTTCGTCGGTGTAGATGCAGTTCCAGATGTCATAGAAAGTTTGCTCGCCTTCGTACTGGGCGATCCAGGCTTCGTATACATAGTACCAGTAGTCAGCATAGTGGCAGAAGGGAGTCTGATTGTCGGAAACCATATCCAGGCAGAGCTTTACCAGCTCATCGGTGGTGTTGGGCAGCTTGTAGGGAGTGCCGGTGGAGTCCACCATCTTATCCACATTGTACATAATGGCGTTCAGGCCGCCGAAGGTGCCGGTGATGGCATAGGTGTGGCCATCGGGGTGCTTGTTGTTTTCCACAAAGGAACCCATCTTCTGGGCAACGGTCAGGCCGTCTTCGCCGTCTACCTTGGTTGCCAGGAAGTCATCCAGAGGATACAGGTATTCCTTGTAGGCGTTACAGGTGTTCCAGGAACCGATGTACAGGTCGCCGGTGGCATCGCCACGGTTAACTTCGCTGATTCTGTTTTCAGCGGAGGAAACCAGGGTAGCATGGTACTGATCCTGGCTATCGTTGAAGTTCTTGATGATGGCATCCAGCCAGGCCCGGCCATAACCGGTTTCCCAGTAAACAACTTCAACATCCGTTGCGGTGTTTGCCTGCTTCTTTGCCTTACAGCCGGCGAACAAACCGCACAGCAGGCAGGCCAAAAGGACAATGCTTACAATTCTTTTCATCACATTTTCTCCTTTAATGATAATTTTCTGCTCTTGGCAGATAGATCCGTTTCCGCACAATCAGGTATTTTGCGGCCTTTATTTCCGGAAGATGACCGGTATAAAAAGAAGAGAAATTGCCTTTTCTTCTTTTCCTTTCCATACCGCTCTCCCTACCCTTCCCGAAAAAAGGGCGCAGCAAGCCTACTATGCAAAATGTCATATTTACTTTACCATACAAGCACTTTAAATGTCTTGCACAATCGTGGCAAAAAATAGGACAATATTCACTTTTTCCACAAACGAACTTCCTTTCAGGAAGGTATTTTGTGCACCTTGCACACCCCGTCTTTTATATTTTGTGCAACTCGACAAAATCCTCAAAATTGGACAATTTGGACTTTCCCTTAGCTGCCGAAGCAGCATACAGGCAAAAAGGGGAAGGCACCGCCTTCCCTTTCCTTTCCCTGTGAATGTATAAAAAAAGAGCATCTTCCAACCGGAAGATGCTCTTTTGGATAGTTAGCCTTTTATGCCACCAAAGGTGACATTCGATAGGATCTTTTTGTGGGCGATGGCAAACACGATCATAGGCGGAATAGCGGAGATAACGGTTGCCGCCATCAGGATGTCCATTCTGACACGATAAGTCATTTCAACATTGAAAAGATAAATACCGGTTGCCAGGGTGGGCATATTGGGCCAGTACAGCAAGGAGGTACCGGAGTCGTTCCACCGGGCGATCAGGGCCAGGATCCACAAAGCGGAAGTGGTGCCTGCTGCCATGGGGAAGTTGATCTTCAGCATGATCTTCATATGGCCTGCACCGTCGATCTTGGCGGCCTCACCGTAGGTATTACTGATGCCCTTGAAGCAGGACAGGAAATACAGGAAGTTGCCACCAAAGTTACCGATACCGGTCAGCACCAGTGTGGGTGAATCGATAAAGCCGAAATCAGAGTACAGACGGTAAGCAGCACCGGTAGTACCGTAGATGGGCAAAGTCATAATAACCACGTTCAGTGCCAGCAGGAAGCCCTTGCCGGGGAAAGAGTACTTTGCGCAGGCATAGGACAGAACCATGGTGCCGGCAATGCCCAGCACCGGCATAATGATAACCAGGATCATCGTGTTGACGATCATGCCCCAGAAGTCCACGCCACGAACTTCCAAAAGGTCCATAACCTCAATGTAGTTTTCCCAGTGCCACTGCTCGGGCCACTCGAAGGGGCGCAGAACGATACCCGTGTGGGAGTTGGCGCCGGCAAAAACAGCCCAGCCGAAGGACAGCACATAGGAGAAGGCGAACAGGCCCATAATAATGGATGCTACGGTATAAATGATGATTTCGCCTTTGGTTTTACCCTTGTAAGGATTCTTAAGTCTCATACTATGTAACCTCCTCTCTTAGAATTCTGCAGGCGGGACCTTTTCCAGCAGGCGCTGCACGATAAAGACGACCGGCAGCGTCAGCACGGTCATAATAAGACCAAGGGCCGACGAATAGTTATAAAGGTTGGAGGTTTCCGGCACATTGTAGACACGGGTAAATAGGTAGTGGCTCAAGGTGTTGGTCTCATATGCGCCGCCGGTCAAGAGCAGGATGTTGCCGGATGCGCCGAAGAAGCCCATCAGACCCATCAGCCAAATGGTGGAGATGGTGGGCCACACCAGGGGAACCACAACATGGATCAGCTCCTGCCAGGGAGTAATACCCTCCAGCTGACCTGCTTCTTCCAGTTCCTTGGGAATACGGGTCAGCGTGCCGGAGTACAGCACGAAGTTACCGGTCAGGCTGAACCACAGAGAGTAGCCAATAACAGCGGTCAACGCATAACGGTTGTCAGTCAGATAGGTATAAGGCTCGGTAGCGCCGGTGATGGCCTGATGCAGCTGGGCAATAGGACCGTTGGCACCAATCATTTCCTTATAGATATTGGACCAGACAACGCTGGACAGGATGGAGGGAATGAAGAACAGCAGTCTGTAAACGCCGCTCAGAGGAACCTTCTTCCACAAGAAGTAGGAGGTCATAAAGGAAAGGGGGAATGTGACCTGACCCAGCAGGAAGAAGATAAAGGTGTTCCGGGTAGCCAGCAGCAGATCGCCCTGGTCGCCCCGGTTCAGATCCAGCCAGATGTTCTTGAAGTTATCCAGGGTCCAGTAGGTCGTCTGCTCACCGGTGATAGGGTCGGTGCTGCGGAGCTGGAACGCCATCAGGATAGACCGGAAGTTAATGCCGATGTAAAAAATAATGAAGGAAATGATCGGAATGGCAATAATGCCATATACGAAGGCCCGTTCCTTTAACAGGTTCCGTTTCTTGTCTGTCAAACGCATTAAATCAACCACCTCTTGAGATTTTCTGCTTGGGATGTTTCCCCATCCCAAAGGGTATAAAGACAATTATACCATAAAACGCTTATAACATTGTAACATAGCATTTTCGAAAAATCCAGTAAAAATTTAATAAATGTTAAATTTTCGGTATCCTTTTGGCAACAAATGTAAAAAAAGACAGAAATCTTTCCAAAACAGACATCTTGTATAACCCCTTTTGTACATTTTACCTAAAGGAAATGTTAAAAGTGATTTCTGTAATTTAGAATCATCTTCTGTTTTCTTGCTCTGTTATCACGGCTATCCGGTCAAAGCCATAGTAGGAAAGGACAGATACAATTTGTGCATTTATCCGCTCTCCGGACACCACGATGGGCACTGCCGGGGGGCAGCCTACGGTAGGCGCTGCCGCAATGCGGCCTTCGCTCTTTTCCACCGCCACATACTCCCAGGGTGCAAACATTGCCTGCCGGACAGACAGCACCTTTTCAGGCTGAGTAATGCCCGGCATTTCTGGGATTTTGGGAGAAATATTCTCCCCTGTTGCTTCTGTCAGCCGGGTAAGGTCCTGCTGCGTGGTCTGCACGGAAGGCATCAGCACAAAAAAGTCCCGGTCAGCATACTCGCACTCTATGTTCTGCTTTCGCAAACGGTCCGCCACCGCTGTACCTTGGCAGCGGATGGTGATCTTCATTGGCTCGCCGTCCAGCACATCCCAGCCCTTTTCCCGAAGGGCCTGTTTGGTTTTTTCCACCAAAGGCACAACACGCTGCAGATCTTCCTTGATATGCTCTTCCAGATAGCAGTTACACAGGTCCAATGAGGCCAATACCAAATAGGAAGGGCTGGTAGAGCCAAAGAGAGCCAAGGCCTGTTTGCTTCTGTGTGCAAAGGCCTCCGGGGCATTTTTGCCGATATGTAAATAGGCGCCGCCGGTAAGAACAGGCAGTGTTTTATGGGCAGAGTCGCAGCACAGATCCGCCCCCAGGGTGATGGGGTGCCGGTCCTCAGGCAAGAAACGCAGATAGGCACCGTGGGCGTTGTCTACCAGTAAAATGGTGCCGTATTTGTGGCAAACCTCCGCGATTTCCTTTATGGGCAATGCATTGCCCAAATAATCAGGGCTGGTCACATAGACCGCCGCTGGGGCGGTTTTGGCTTCCCGGAGCGCCTTTTCCACCTGGGAGGCTGTTATGGGGCAGGCACACACCGAGTCGGTGTTTTCCGGCCAAAGCCACTGCACATCCCCACCGCAAAGGGACAGAGCATACAAAAAAGCCTTATGGGCATTCCGGGCAGCCAAAAACCAGGGCTCTTCCTTGCCCTGGGCTGCTAAATGCACCATTGCCCGAATGGCCTGGCTGGAGCCTTCGGTTACAAAAAAGGTCTTTTGTGTACCAAAAAGCAGGGCGGCATTTTCTTCACTTTGCGCGATAATGCCCTCTGCTTCGTAAAGGGCATCTGCCCCTTTTACTTCCGTAATGTCCCATTTTTCGCAGCCTAAAAAAGGCATACCCTTATGGCCCGGCATATGCAGCCGGACCGGGTCTGCCTTTTTATAGGATTTTAAGAAATCGAAAATAGGTGTTTTCATCGTTACTTTCCTGCCAAAGCGGCCTTCATCATAATGGCGCATTCAATGCGCTTCTTGAACAGCTCACAGCCGGGCTCGTACACGCCCTGGATGCGGCCTGTCGCGTGGTAGGCGTTGGCGGCACAGCCGCCGGAGCAGTAAAGCTTTGCCCAGCAATCCTTACATTCGGGGCGGGCATAGGCATTGCAGGCCCGGAATTCTTCCCGAAGTGCATCGTTGGTAACGCCATTCCAGATATCGCCCAGCTTATAGGCTTCTTCTCCCACGAACTGATGGCACGGATACAGATCACCCCAGGGAGTGACCGCCATATACTCGGTGCCGCTGCCGCAGCCGGAGATCCGCTTATAGATGCAGGGGCCCTCCGTCAGATCGATCATATAGTGATAGAAGGTAATGGGCTTGCCCTCTTTTTCCCGGCGGATCATATCCTTGGCAAGGATCTCATACTGCTCCTTTACGATCTCGATATCCTCAGCTGTCAGGGCCATAGGATCGTCAGCGGCGCAAACCACCGGCTCCATACTCAGCTCCGTAAAACCCAGATCTGCCATATGGAAGACATCTTTTGTAAAATCGGGGTTCTGGTGGGTAAAGGTGCCACGCATATAGTAGCCCTTGCCCCCTCGGGACTGTACCAATTTTTGGAACTTGGGCACGATCTTTTCGTAGCTGCCGTGACCTGCATAGTCCACCCGGGTGGCATCGTGGATCTCTTTTCTGCCATCCAGGCTGAGCACCACATTGCTCATTTCCTTATTGGCAAAGTCGATCACATCGTCGTCAATAAGGACTCCGTTGGTGGTAAGGGTGAAGCGGAAGTTTTTGCCCCGCTCCTTTTCCACGCTCCGGGCGTAGGCCACCAGCTTTTTTACCACATCCCAGTTCATCAGGGGCTCGCCGCCGAAGAAGTCCACTTCCAGGTTATGGCGGTTGCCGGAATTGTCCATCAAAAAGTCCAGGGCCTGCTTGCCCACCTCAAAGGACATAAGGGCTCTTTCGCCGTGGTACTTTCCCTGGCTTGCAAAGCAGTAGCTGCAGTTTAAGTTGCAGGTGTGGGCCACATGCAGGCACAGAGCCTTCACCACATTGCCGGATTTGGCCTTAAAATTGCCTGCCAGAGGCTCGTAGGTATCGGGGGTGTAAAGCTTTTGGTTGTCCACCAAAGCCTTGATATCCTGCATGCAGGCTTCCAGGTCCTCCCGGGTCACATCCTCCCGATGGCCGTATTTTTCAAGCATTTGGGTGATAATGGCCTCTTTTTCCGTGTTGGGATAGAGAGCGATCATATCATAAGCCACTTCGTCCACCACATGTATAGAGCCGGAGCAGGTGTCCAGCACCATATTGTAGCCGTTTAATTTATACTGATGTACCAAGGGTCTTTCTCCTTCTTTATGGTATGTAAAAAATGCCGCCAGCAAGTGACGGCATTTTCTACTGGCAAAACTTAGTCCTTCTTGCTTTCGCAGGACTGGTTAGCAACACCGCAGCTGGTCTTGCAAGCGGACTGGCAAGAAGTCTGGCATTCGCCACAGCCGCCCTTAGCAGCGCTCTGGCACAGGTTACGGGTTTCCAAAGTCTGAATTCTTTCCATAACAGGACGCTCCAATCAAAAATAATTTAGATGTGTAAACACCTTATTGCCTGCATTTTATCACGGCACACTGCCTTCTGTCAAGGAATATATACAAAATTCCCCTCCCCTGCCGTTGACAAAAAAACAGGTTTTTGTTATGATTTGCCTTGGAAATGGGGGTATGGCTATGGACGAGCAAAAAGAGCACCTTCGCCAACAGGCTCTGCGGCAGCTTCGGCTGGAGCAGTTGACCCAGCGAAATATAGAGCTGAACCGGGAGCTGGAGACCCTTCTTTCCGGCAATAAGAACAAGCGCAATTATGTGCTTCTTGCAGGCCTGGCCGGTATTTTCCTATACTCCCTGTGCCTTATTTTGGTGGTCAGCCTTCTTCACAGCGGTGACCTTAGCCAGATATTTACCTTCTTTGCCGGCTGGACCGTTCTTTTTGCTTTGGGGGCCATCGCCCTGGCTTTTCCCCTTTATAAGATCCGAAAATTCAACAGATCCATCCGGGCGCAGGAAAATGCCTGCCGGAAGGAGCTGGCAGAAAACAACCGGGAAATCGCCACCTTGCGAAATGCATAAATAAAACGGACATCACAGGATGTCCGTTTTTCAGAGTGTCAAAAAAGCCGCCAACCGTCAAACAGCCGGTAAAGTGATGATTTTTTAACAAAGCCTTCCCCCTGGGGGGAAGGTGGCAAAAATCTTTGATTTTTGACGGATGAGGGGTTAAAAGGGCTTGCTACGCAAGGCTTTTTGACTTACTGCGCAACTCTCCCCTCTCGAGTATCCACATACACTTCGGGGTCGAGTTGCTTGTCTTGGCGGCTTTAGTGACCTCTGCCAGTCTGTCAAAAACAAGTTTTTTGACAGACTGAAGCGGAAGTGATTTGCATCACTTCCGCTTACTTCCGCTTTTTCTTATTTTCCTAAAAGCAGAGCGCTTTGGGGCGGTATCTCCGTTTTGCCTTCCAAATAAATGTTTTCTTCCCAGCGGAAGGCATCTTCTCCGTCTGCCAGCACCTGCCAGCTGCCCTCCGGCAGCGCAAGAGGCACTGCCTTTTCGCTGCAGTTAAAGCACAAAAGGAGCTTTTCCCAGCGACTGTCTTCCCCGCTGTTATCCAGCAGGACCCCAGCACAGTTGGGGGCAATATCAAAGGCTTTTAAGATCCGCTCTTTTGCTTTATCTGTCTTGTCCTGCAGGCCGGGAAGCTGCTTTCGCAGGGCGATCAGCCCCCGGTAGTAGCGAACCAGGTCCTCATTCTTCCAGGCTCTTTCCCAATCCAACTGATTGATCTCCGGACTGGCGCAATAGCTGTTTTTGATGCCGCCCTTTGTCCTGCCGAACTCTTCTCCTGCGTGGATAAAGAGTCTTCCCTGACAGGAGAAGTAAATGGCTGCCGCCAATCGGTTTGCCCGCTTGATTTCTTCTGCGCAGCCTTCAAAATCCTTGTTTGGATCAAGGGTATAGACCAGCTTATCCCACAAAGTCCAGTCGTCGTGGCAGGATAGATAAGTGATGGTCTGCGCCGGCGTTTGGAAGGCGCCGTACTCCCCCGCCCAGCCAGCCACACATTTTTTAAGGGCCCGGGCGGTGAGGCTGCCGCCGTTGACAAAGCCAACGCTCTTTTCATCCATCACGCTGCCCTTCACCGCATCCCGGGTATCATCGCAGAATGCGCCAATTCGTCCGTTGATCTTCTTCAGGGCATTTTTGTCGCAAAGGGTGACACCCTTTGCCGCCGTTTCCGCTGCCCGCCAGGGCTCACCGTATATTAGCTTTTCCCCTTCGCCGTAGAGGCTGTCCAGCTCCCTTTGCAGCTGCTCCATAAGGCCGGTATCCAAAAGGCCCATTAAGTCAAAGCGGAAGCCGTCAATGTGGTACTGCTCTGCCCAGTAGAGGGCGGAATCCAGAATATACCGGGCGCACATACTCCGCTCTGATGCCACATCGTTGCCGCAGCCGGAGCCGTTGGAGGGGCTTCCATCGGGATTTTGCCGATAGAAATACCAGGGAGCTGTCTTAAACAAAGGACTTTCCAGGGAATAGGTGTGATTGTACACCACATCCATAATCACCCGGAAGCCATTTGCGTGGAGCGCGGCGATCATTTCCTTCAGCTCCCGGATGCGTATCTCCCCATGATAAGGATCTGCAGAGTAGCTTCCCTCCGGCACATTGTAGTTCACCGGGTCATACCCCCAGTTGTAGCCGGTTTCCGGGTGGGCTTCCTCCACTGAGCCGTAGTCATACATCGGCAAAATCTGAATATGGGTCACGCCCAGCTTCTTCAAATAGTCCAGCCCGGTGGCAAACCGGCCTTCCCCCCGCAGCGTTGTGCCGCTTTTTGTGAAGGCTGTGTATTTACCCCGGTCCTTTTCCGGGAAGCCACCAAACGCATCCCAGGAAAAGTCCTTGATGTGCAGCTCGTAGATGATCTGCTCCGGCTGCATTTGCGGAGGACAGTCGGCTTCCCAGTTTTCCGGGTCTGTTCGGCTAAGGTCCAGCACCATGCCGCGAATGCCATTCACGCCGCAGGCAACTGCGTAAGGGTCCGGGGTCTCATAGGTTTTCCCCTCCACCGTGACGGCATAGTCATAATAGGCGCCATTCAAATTTTTCGGTGTTTCATATTCCCAAAGGCCCTGGGGCTTTGGGAACATTGGAATCATTTTCTCCGCAGGGCTGTCATTTCCCTGGGCGTAAAGGCGCAGCTCCACCCTTTCTGCCGTGGGAGCCCACAGCCGAAAAAGGGTTCCCCGACTGCCGCAGAATGCGCCTAAAAGCGCTTGCGTATGGTAGGCTTTTTCAAAATCTTTGCTGTCAAAATCGTGTTTCATATGCTCACCTTTTTCTGTTTTCTCCCACAGTATACTCTATTGCGCTGCATGTTTCCAGTATTTTTTGTAAAATTCTAAAAGAATGCCATTTGAAAAATCTTCCTTTTGGGCCTATAATAAAGCATATATCTGTGATATATATATCACACGGCTGCAACGGCTTTTTGAATAGAATGGAAAAAGCAAGAAAAGAGGTGTCTTATGGGCAGTTTCAGCGAAAAAGTCTTTTTGCAACTAAAAATGCCTACAGAGGAAGCCCCCATTAGTGATCAGAAGCGCATCGCACTGGCGTTGGGCGTTTTAGGCTTTGAAAATATCACCTTCCCTCTGGAGGCTTTGAGCAAGCTGTACCCCCTTTGCCGAGATGCGGGGTTTGACATTACCGTCACTTTGGTGAAGCGGGAATTTGACTGGGCGGTAACCAATGTAGAGGCCGGCGATACCACCGCCAACCACTATGGCCTTGCGGTGGACTACGGCTCCACCACCATTGTCATGCAGCTGCTGGACCTACATTCCGGCGCGCTTGTGGAAGAGGTATCCGCAGTCAACGGCCAGGTTGCCTTCGGCACGGATATTCTCACCCGGATCACCTATGCTATGGAAGGCAGAGAAAATGCCGCGGCCCTACAGAAGGCCACTGCACAAACCTTCCAAAAGCTTCTGGAGGAGCTGAAGGAAAAGACCGGTGTCCCCGCAGAAAAATGCCCCATTATGGTGGTTTCCGGCAATACCACTATGCTCCATTTCCTGTTGGGTCTGGATGCCTGGACCGTCTTTGCCTCCCCCTTTGCCCCTGTCACCACGGACCCGGGCTTCTTCTGGGGCAAGGAAGTGGGAATGGCCTTTGAGGGACTGATTTATGCCGTTCCTGCCGCCTCCAATTATGTGGGTGGCGACATTGTCAGCGGTCTAATCACCTTAGGTATTCACAAAAAGGAAGAAACCAGCCTGTTCTTTGATATCGGTACCAACGGAGAGCTGGTGATCGGCAACAAGGACTGGATGATGGCCGGTGCAGGAGCCGCAGGCCCTGCTTTGGAGGGCTATATCAGCAAATTCGGTATGCGGGCAGCCTCCGGCGCGATCGATACGGTAAAGATCTGTGGAGAAGAGCTGACCTTCACCACCATTGGCGGCACAAAACCCATCGGCATCTGCGGCAGCGGCATTATCGACCTGCTTGCCCAAATGCGAAAAAACGGCTGGATCGACCAGGCCGGTCTTTTGGTACACGATGCCGCAAGCCGGATCGTTTTCCTGGAAGAAGAAAAGGAATACGCCGCCGTCTATGCTACCGCAGAAGAATCCGCCACCGGAGACCCCCTTTATTTCTCCCAAACGGATATTCACCAGTATTTGGACACCAAGGCGGCAGCCTATACGATGATCGACTGTCTGCTGGAAACGGCAGGCGTATCCATAGAGGAGGTGTCCCATCTGTACCTGTCCGGTGCATTCCCCGCCCACTCAGACCTGGAAGCCGCCATCGCCATCGGCATCTTCCCCGATCTTCCCCGGGAGAAATATGCACTGGTGAAAAACAGCTCCTTAGACGGTGCCAGGAAGCTGCTTTTGGACCGAGACCTTTTGCAGGAGATCAAAAACCTGGCAGAGAACACCTACTGTGTCCAGTTTGCATCCGTCCCGGATTTTCTGGTGCGGATGCAGGCCGCCAAGTTCATTCCCCATACGGATATGCGCCTTTTCCCCTCTCAAAAATAAGAAAAGCCGTCGGCAATAGCCGACGGCTTATCCTACTTTTTCGGGCGATAGCGCATCTCACTGACGGCGTAAACAGTAACAAAGGCATCCGGGTCAACCTTTCGGACATGGTCCATCAGGCGCTTAAACTCCTGCTTGTCCACAATGGTGATCATTTCCGTCCGGGGAGTATGGTCGTAAGCGCCAATGATCTCATTTAAGGTTGCGCCGCTGTGAAGCTCCTTGAGAACAAACTCCACGATCTCATCCAGCTTGGGAGAAATCACGCAGACTCGGCGCTTAATGTTGTTATCGAAAATAAAATGGTCCACGATGATGCCGCCGAAGTAGGTGCCCAAAAGGCTGAGGACCACCGTTTTGCTGTCGTAGCACAGTGCAGAAGACAGGGCCACCAGCATACCGGAAAGGGACATAGCCTTTCCCAGGTCCATCCGCAGGTACTTATTCATGATCTTCGCCACAATGTCCAGGCCGCCGGAGGAAGCGTTCCGGGGGAACAGAATGGCAAGACCCACACCCACCACCAAAATGTAGCAGACCACATCCAGGAAAGGATCCTGGGTGATGGATTGGAAATTGGGGAACAAAAGCTCAAAAAGGCCCATCACCAGTGGCATCAGGATGGAGCAGTAAACCGTCTTGATGCCAAATTCCGGCCCTACCAGCAAAAAGCCGATGGCGAGCAGTCCCACATTCATAATAAGCGTAATGGTGGAAACGGACAGGGGGATATAATTGCTCAGCACCATAGCCAACGCCGCGCCGCTGCCCACAGACACATGGCTGGGCATCATAAAGAAGAACACGGCAGTGGCAACAATAATGGTGCCGATCGTAATAATCGTAAATTCTTTGGCTGCGTTGCGAAATTTCATATTTCTTTCCTCACCAAATAAAGGGGATCAGGCGGTATTTTACCTTTCTCTTATAGGCTTCATAGCCGGGAAGTTCCCGGGTCAGCAGTTTTTCTTCGTCCAAAAGCCGCACGATGATGATCACCGGATAAAAAGCCATGGGGATCAGGGCATACCAGGAGCCCAGCACCAAGGGCATAGCCAAAAACAGCAGCAAGGTAGCAGAATACATCGGATGGCGCACGATGCCATAAAGGCCGGTGTCCACCACCTTTTGGCCTTCTTCCACCTTAATCGTCCGGCTCAAATAGGCATTTTCCCGCATCACTTCCGCGTACAGGCCGTAGGCTACCAAGAAAAGTATAGATGCTATAATGGTCACAGGCAGAGATACTTTTGACCAACCGAAGCGCCAGTCAAGGCCCGCCACCACAAAGCTACCGATAAACATCAGCCCGGAAAAGGCCACAACACCCTTTTGGGTAGCCTGCTTTTCCTTGGCATCCAGCCGTTTTTCCAGAAGTGCGGGGGATTTGATCAGCATCACAATGCCCGCCATCAGCATCGGGCCAAAAAGCAGCCCCATAAGGAGCCAGCCGCCGCTGTAGGAAAAGCTGCCTGCCGGCCAAAACAGCAGTGCCCCCACCAGCACAAGGCCAAAAAGGAATTTTGTAATCGCAGAAAGAAGCAGTTTCATTTTCCGTAGTCCTCCATCAGTTTTTCCAGGATCTCCTTGTCCGCAGGACAAAAGGCATACCGGGGTATTTCCGAGGGCAGCAACCAGCGGATATCGTTATGCTCCAGCATTTTGGGGCTGCCTTCCGCAACTTTTGCGTTGAAAAGGGTCAGGTGGACCTGCATATCCGGGTACTGATGGACAACATCCATATAGACATCTTCGACCGCTATGGTGATATCCAGCTCTTCCCTGCATTCCCGGATGAGCGCCTGCTCCTTTGTTTCGCCCGGCTCTATCTTGCCGCCTACAAATTCCCAGAGAAGGGCTCTTGCCTTGTTTGCAGGCCGCTGACAGGCCAAAAACCGATCTCCGTCCCAGATCAGCGCCGCCACAACTTCTACCATTTCGTTCACCGCCTGTATGCTTTCTGTCACCTATTTTACTGCATTTTTTTCATAAGTAAATAGGAAAGTTTTTATAGCTGTTAAAGGGCGCATTGCCACATTTTGCAACACGCCCTTTTATGTTTATTTCTTGCCAGAATATGGTGCTTTTTGATCCGTTAGTCCAAGCAGATAATCCACGCTGACGGAGTATAACTGAGCCAGAGCAATTAAAACCTGAGGCGGAATCATACGTTCACCGCTTTCATAATAAGCATAGGTTCTTTGGGGAACATTGATTCGTTGTCCAATTTCTGCCTGTGTAAGGTCTAAATCTTCTCTTAAATTACGGATTCGTTCGTATTTTTCTGCCATAATCATCACCATGGACAATATAACTTAGAACGATTTGTTCTATTG
>JAZQLG010000079.1:0-12558 GCA_045542575.1 Faecousia sp. | reverse complement strand
AGTATAAGGTCAGCAACTATTGCCAGAATTGCCTGGCAGCTTCCTGCCAAAAGGTCTGCCCCAAGGATGCCATCTCTTTCCGCAACAACCGCTCTTATATCGATTTGGATAAGTGCATCCGCTGCGGAAAGTGTGCGAAGGCCTGCCCCTATAATGCCATCGTGCACCTGGAGCGCCCCTGTGCCGCGGCCTGCGGTATGGACGCCATCGGCTCTGATGAGCATGGCCGTGCCTGCATTGACCAGGATAAGTGTGTTGCCTGCGGTCAGTGCCTTGTGAGCTGCCCCTTTGGCGCCATTGTGGATAAGGGGCAGATCTTCCAGGTGATCCAGTCCATTCTGAAAGGGGACAAGGTCATTGCCATTGTAGCCCCCGCCTTTATCGGTCAGTTTGGCAAGCACTCCACTCCCGGTAAGTTTATCGCGGCTATGAAAAAGCTGGGGTTTGAACGGATCGTGGAAGTGGCTGTGGGTGCGGATATGTGTACCATTGAGGAAGCCAAGGACTTTTTGGAGAAAGTGCCCAGTGAGCAGAATTATATGGCAACCTCCTGCTGTCCGGCCTGGCATTCTATGATCTATAAGATGTTCCCCGGGGAAGCAAAAAATATTTCCATGACCCTGACGCCTATGGTATACACTGCCCGGCTGATGAAGAAGAAGTACCCCGATTGTAAGGTGGTATTTGTTGGCCCCTGTGCCGCCAAGAAGCTGGAGGCGATCCGTGCGGATATCCGCTCCGATGTGGACTTTGTGCTGACCTTCGAGGAGCTGCAGGGTATGTTTGAGGCGAAGGAAATCGATTTTGAAACCATCGAAGAGATGGAGGACCTGAACGAAGGCACTGCCGCAGGCCGTGGCTTCGCCGTTTCCGGCGGTGTTGCCGGTGCGGTGGAGGATGTGATCCATAAGACCAACCCGGATGTGGAAGTGAAAACCGCCCGGGCGGAGGGCTTACGGGATTGCCGGAAGCTTATGACCCTTGCCAAAGCCGGAAAGTATAACGGCTACCTGTTGGAGGGTATGGCTTGCCCCGGCGGCTGTGTAGCCGGTGCAGGCACTCTTTTGCCTGTAGACTTAGCAACCAAGGTGGTGGGCCGTTACCAGGAAGAAGCGGACCAGGAAAGCCCCCTGGACAGCACCTACCGGGACCAGGGCCACAAGCTGGATTGAGTATGGAATACAATGACATTTATGATAAAAACCGCAACCGCACCGGAAGACTTCACCTCCGGGGAACACCCTGGGGTGCAGGGGAGTATGGGCTGGTGGTCTGCGTATGGGTCTATGACGGAAAGGGCAACTTGTTGCTTACCCGCCGGGCAAAGGAAAAATCCTTTGCCGGCACCTGGGAGAATTCCGGCGGTGCGGCACTGGCCGGGGAAACCAGCCGCCAGGCCATTGCCCGGGAGCTTTTCGAGGAAACAGGCATTCAGGCGGAAGAAGGGGAGTTTGAGCTTCTCGGCACCGGGATGGACCGTAACACCCACTACGATTTTTATGCCCTGAAGAAGGACATTCCCCTGACCCGGATCAAACTTCTGCCCGGGGAAACGGACGGCGTCCAGTGGGCAAGCTTTGAAACGGTCCACAGTCTGATCGATCAAAAGAAGATCTGCAAGATCATTGCCAAGCAATTTATCAAGCAGGAGCCGGATTTATTCGCCCGACAGGAAAAATGAAAAATTTTTCTTGCAATTTCCATATGTCTCGGGTTATAATGAAAAAAAGCGTTTTTTGAACCGCCCGGGAAGAACGCTTCTGCGGGCAGCAAAAAACGCCTTGTTTTTTATACATTCATATGGAGGACCAACTTATGATTGAAGTAAAAGCTCTACCCATTATGCGCGGTAATGTCGCCCTGCGGTATGCCCGCGGCCACTTCGCTACCAACCACAGCCATATCAACTATTACATCGACATCACCAACCAGAAATTCCAGCTGAGCGAGGCAAAGGCCTGCGCCAAGCAACTGGTGTCTCATTTTATTAACAACACCCCGGTGGATACCATCCTGTGTCTGGATGGCACTGCCGTTTTGGGCGCCTGCCTGGCATCTGAGCTGACTAAGGCCGGCTTCCGCACCCTCAACCAGCATAATTCTGTTTATGTTGTAGAGCCGGAATACAATGCCAGCAGCCAGATGATCTTCCGTGAAAACATCAAGCCTATGATCCGGGGCAAGAATGTGCTGGTGCTGATGGCATCAGTCACCACCGGTGTGACAGCCAAGCAGAGCTTTGAAGCCATCGGCTACTATGGTGGTATGGTAGTGGGCGTTGCTGCTTTGTACCGGGCAGTGGACACGGTTGGCGAGTTCCCTGTGCGCTCCATTTACTCCGTGGCTGACCTACCTGACTACGCAACCTATGACTACCGGGATTGCCCCTACTGCAAGGCCGGTAAGAAGCTGGATGCGCTGGTCAACAGCTTCGGCTACTCCGAACTTTAATATTGACTCCCTGCGAAAATTCGCAGGGAGTTTTTCTTTTGACATTAGCGGTATTTTCAGTATAATAGAGGAAAAGGAGGTGCTTTTTGTGGATGTAATGGACCTTTATGAGCAGGTGGAATCTCCGGACCCGGAATTTCCTGTTTACCTGTTCTGGCATGACCAGCAAGAGCCTGGAGAGTATTTTCCTGCCCATTGGCACGAGCACTTGGAGCTGCACTATATCCTGACAGGGGAGAGCACCCTCTATATCAACCAGAAGCCCATCGTTGCAAAGGAGGGAGACCTGGTCCTTTCCAACAGCAACGAGCTTCACCAGGGCATTTGCCGCACAGCGCCTATGGAAAGCTGCCGCCTGCTTTTCAGCCTGGAGGACTTGTCCCCGGAGCTGGACAACAGAGGGTATGTGTTCCAAAACCTGATTGAACAGGACGAACAGATCAAGATGCTGATCATGGAGCTGTGCCGGGAGGATGCCAATCAGGCACCGGGCTATAAGCAGGCCTGTAAGGCGATCGTTATGCAGCTTGTGGTCCACCTGTGCCGCAATTATGTGGTGCAGACCCTTTCCAGGGAGGATACCCGCCGCCAAAAGAAAAACCGGGAGCGGAGCAACCGGCTGATCACCTACATCGAGGCCAATTATGCAAATAGCATCTCCAATCAGGACCTGGCGGATTTGGTGCATCTGAGCAAGGACCGCTTTGAGCATTTCTTCCGGGAAAATTTTGGAGCAACGCCTTTGCAGTATGTGCAGAATTATCGAATGAAAATGGCAAAAAAACTGATAAAAGAGGGGAATATCCCTGTTTCCCAGGTGGCGCAAATGGTGGGCTTTGCAGAGTATAACTATTTTGGACGCTGCTTCCGCAACCACTACGGCTGCACGCCTACCCAAATGGCAAAGAAATATAATAGCGGAAATGTACGATAAATATAGCGAAAACAGGCATAGCAATTATGCCTGTTTTTTGGTATGCTAAAGAAAATAAAATAAGAAGGGAATGTTCTTATGAAAAAACTGACATTTGTTCTCATCGGCGCCGGTATGCGGGGCCAGTCCTATACCAAGCATGCCTGCCTGGATCACGGCTTGGAATGTGTGGCTGTTGCCGATCCTTCTGATAGCCGCAGAAACTTTGTGAAGGATACATATGGCGTAAAAGAGGAAATGTGCTTTACTGACTATAAGGATCTACTTGCTCTGGGTAAGATCGCGGACTTTGCCATGATCTGCACCCAGGATAAGATGCACACCGAGCCTGCGCTGATGGCCATCGAGGCCGGCTACGACCTGCTGCTTGAAAAGCCCGCCGCACCCACCCCCGAGGAGTGCGTAAAGATCTGGAAGGCCGCTGATGAAAAGGGTGTCCGTGTTCTTGTGTGCCATGTTTTGCGCTACACCCCCTTTATGCGTAAAGTAAAGGACCTGATCGACGACGGCAAGATCGGCAAGGTTATGTCCGTGATCCATACGGAGGGCGTGGGCAATATCCACCAGAGCCACTCCTATGTCCGCGGCAACTGGCATAAGGAAGCGGATTCCTCCAATATGCTTCTGGCGAAGTCCTGCCACGACTTGGATATCCTGCAGTGGCTGCTTGGCAGCAAGTGTAAGAAGATCCAGTCCTTTGGCGGCCTGCACTATTTCACCAAGGAAAACTGCCCCGAGGGTGCGCCCTACCGCTGTATCGATGGCTGCCCCCACGGCGACAAGTGTGCCTACAATGCGGTGAAGCTGTATCTGGAAAGTGATGATAACTACTGGTTCCGCCCCGTGTGTGCCAATAAGCTCAACCCCACCGATGCAGAGGTGGAGCATGCCATCCGCACCAACCAGTACGGTGTTTGCGTGTTCCAGGGGGATAACGATGTGGTGGACCACCAGACCGTCAATATGGAATTTGAGAATGGAGAAACCGTGGTCTTTACCATGGCAGCCTTTAATTTGGGCGGCCGCCGTATCCGTATTATGGGCACCAAGGGCGAGATCTGCTCCGATGACTTTGAAACCATTGAACTGGTGACCTTCTTCCAGGAGAATCCCACCAGCGCTAACTTTGGCAAGTCCGAGACCCAATACATCAAGACAAACGAGGACACCAACCAGGAGATCACCGGCGGTCACGGCGGCGGCGATGCGGGTATTATCGACGATGTTTGTCTCTACTTTGGAGAGGATAAGCCCACCAAGTCCATCTCCAGCGTGGGTACTTCCATCACAAACCATTTGTATGTTTTTGCCGCGGAGAAATCCCGGGCAGAAAACACAGTTGTGAATATAGACGAATATATCCAAAGCGTAGAAGAAAGTCTGTAAAAATGATTGCTATTTTCCCCCTTTCGTCATATAATGTGACGAAAGGGGGTCGTTCTATGCAGTATGTGAATCTTCACAATCATACGGGCTATTCCGATGGCAGAAATACCATGGAAGAAAATGTGGAAAGGGCCATCCAACTGGGGATGTATGCCCTGGGCTTTTCCGACCATAGCGATACTCCCTGCGATGAAAGCTACTGTATGCCCCTTGCGCAGTACGGCCCCTATTTGCAGGAAATTGCCCGGCTGAAGCAGAAGTATAAGGGGATCCTGCCCATATACGCAGGCATTGAATTAGACTACGATTCTGACCCGGATACTTCCTCCTTTGACTACTGGCTGGCATCGGTCCACTATATTGTTAAAAATGGTAAAACCTATGCCATCGACCATTGCCTCAGCCAGCAGATCGCCTGCTGCCAGGAAGTGTTTGGCGGGGATAAGCTGGCCTTTGCCAAGTGCTATTATGACCAGCTTGTTGCCCATGTGAAGCGGTGTAACCCTACCTTTGTGGGCCATTTTGATGTGATCACCAAGTTTTCCTATATGCCGGAGGAGGACCCCCGGTATCAGGAAATTGCCGCTGCCGCTTTGGAAGAGATCGTAAAGGTCTGCCCCTATATTGAGGTGAATACCGGCGCCATTGCCCGGAAGTGCCGCACCGCACCTTACCCGGCCCGCTTTTTACTGGAAAAGATGCTTTCTTTGGGAGCTAAGCCGGTGCTGGGCAGTGACAGCCACCAAATAGAGAATCTGACCTTTTGGTTTGATGAAGCAGTGGAGCTTCTAAAGGAAGTGGGCTTTACCCATATAGCCCGGTTTGAAGGAAATGGCTTTTCGGATGTGGCAATCTAACAAAAAGAAGGAAAGAAAATGACGAAACAATGGATTTACGGAATGTCCCCGGAGGACTTCGGCAAGAGCCTTAAAAAACGCCTGATTTTCGATGGCGTTTTGGCTGGCGGTGTCTTTGTGCTGAATATCCTTTTGACCATCTTCCGCACTGACAGTACCCATACCTGGTTTTTGCTCACCAATATTCTAACGGATATTGCCTGCGGTGTATATCTGGTGTATGACCTGTCCTTCCGCTGCACTCCCAAAAGACGACTTTTGAAGCTGAACAGACGGATGAAGGAAACTGTTTCCGGCGTAATTACGGAAATAGAGCCCTACACCACCCGCTACGCGGGCCTGGATTGCTACTGCATAATGCTGGAGAAGCGGCGCACCTTCCTGCCTGCAAACACTCTGAGGCTGGAGGTAGGCACCCAGGTGGAGCTGACCCTTTCCGGCAATATTATCCTGGAGGTGGTGCAATGAGAAAAAGTACCGGCCACCTGCAGTATAACTGGTGGAAATATCTGCTGGTGATCCTGCTGCCCATTTTATTGTGGTGCAGTGTGTTTGATGTACTGGCAAAGCCCAAGGATAATGAGCGGCTGCACATTCTCTTTGTGGGCGATGGGCTGGATGTGGTTGCTCTGCAGGAAAGCCTGGAAGAGGCTTTACCCTCCCTTACAGACCAGAAGATCAAGGAAGTGAAGGTGGTCAGTGAGTATGCCGCCGGAGAGATCTACGGTCAGAAAATGACCACCTACTCTTATGATTTTGACCTGATCATCGTTTCCCAAACCTTTATGGCGCAGAATACAGGCCAGTTCTTCCGCAGGCTGCCTATGGATGGCCTGCCCGGATATGAACAGGTAAAGCTCCACACAGAAAAGGTGGAAGAAGGGGAGCATGAAGCCCCCTTTGGCTTTGTTTTATGGGAGCCGGGCGTAAAGAACACCTTTGGGAAGTTCTATTCCGGCAATGAGATTTGTTATTTGTTCTTCTCCACCCAGTCTGTTAATCTGTATCCTCTCTTTGGTGGCAGTGCAGAAGGCAACAATGCCGCCGTTGCGGCCCTTGATTTCCTGCTGAAAAAGTAAACAAAATGCACTTCAGTCTGAAGTGCATTTTTTACTTGCTTTTTGCTTTTTTCAGCAGTAGAATAAGGCTTGTCGAAAAATAGGAGGTGGGAGCTTGGTGCACAGAATAATGACGTTTATCGGCAAGAACACGGTGATGGTGATCGCCTTTTTTGCGGCAGTTCTCACAAGCTTTTTCGTGCCGCCGGATGGGCAGTATATAGGCTATTTTGACTTTAAGACCCTGACTTGCCTTTTTTGTGTGCTGGCTGTGGTCTGTGCCCTTCGAAATGTGCGGTTTTTCTATATGCTGGCCCGGAACATCGTGCGTCTGTGCAAGAATACCCGCATCAGCATTTTGGCACTGGTGTATATCACATTTATCGGCTCTATGCTGATCGCCAATGATATGGCACTGCTGACCTTTTTGCCCCTGGGCACCCTGGTGCTGACAACCACCGGCAAAGGAAAGTATATGGCCTTTACCTTCATTATGCAGAACATTGCCGCCAATTTAGGCGGTATGCTGACCCCCTTCGGCAATCCTCAAAATCTGTACCTTTACTCCAAGTTCAACATTCCGGACCTGGAATTTGTGCAGATTATGTTTTTGCCCTTTATCATTTCCGTGGCGCTGATCACCGTTTGTTGCTTATTTGTGAAAGCAGAGCCTTTGGAGATTCCCCACGAGCAGATTCATATGCCAAAGGGGAGAACAGCACTGTACCTGGCACTTTTTGCTCTGGCCATTGTTATTGTGTTCCGGGGAATCCCTTACTGGATCGGGCTCGTGATCATTCCCGCGGTTTTGCTGTTTACGGACCGGGATGCCCTCCGAAAAGTGGACTATCCCTTGCTTCTTACATTTGTATTTTTCTTTATCTTTGCAGGCAATATGGCCCGGATCGATTGGGTGAGAAATCTGTTTTCTTCCTTGCTGGAAATGAATACCCTCCTCTTTAGCGCCCTTTCCTGCCAGATCATCAGCAATGTGCCCTCTGCCATTCTTCTTTCCCAGTTCACAGATAATTACCGGCAGCTGCTGATCGGTGTAAATATCGGTGGTGTGGGGACCCTCATTTCCTCCCTGGCAAGCCTTATTACTTACCGGGAATACACCAAGAACAATCCTGGAAAGTCCCGGCACTATATCGCCCTTTTCACCCTTTTCAATTTCGGCTTTTTGCTGATTTTGCTGCTGATCACCTCCCTATAAAAAGATCCCCTGCTCCGGGAAGCAGGGGATTTGCTTATGCGTTCTTTTCGTAGAGGTACATAAGACCTTTCAGCAAAAGGTCATCGTCCAAAATAAGTTTGCGACTGCAAAGGGGAGCAACCAGATGGGAAAGACCGCCGGTGGCAACCACGGTACAGCTACATCCCAGTTCCTTTTCGATCCGGTCCACAATGCCGTCAATGGCGGCGGCGTTGCTGTAAAGAATACCGCTTTTGATGCAATCGATGGTGTTGCTGCCGATCACCTTCTTGGGGGCATCAAAGGAGATCCGGGGCAGCTGAGAGGTACGGCTGACCAGGGCGTCAGCAGAAACAGCCATACCGGTGGTGATCAGACCGCCCAGATAGTTTTTCTTTTCATCGATGACGGAATAGGTGGTGGCGGTGCCCATATCAATAAGGATAAGCGGACAGGGGTATTCCTGAATGCCGGCTACCGCCGCAACCACCAGGTCACTGCCAAGCTGGGCGGGGTTATCGATGCGGATGCTAAGACCTGTTTTGATGCCGGGGCCAACCACCAGAGGGGTCACACCGCAGTACTTTTCCACTGCCCGGGTGACGGTGGCGGTGACGGAAGGTACAACGGAAGAAACGATAGCGCCGGAAATTTCTTCCCGCCTAAGTCCGTTCATCTCCAGAGCGGTCTTTACATTTACGGCGTATTCAAGGTCTGTTGCGTCCAATTTGGTAGTCAGCCGTTCCCGGAAAAGGACATGCTTTTCCTGGAAGCAACCGATGACGATATTGGTATTGCCGATATCAATGGCCAAGATCATAGGCTCGCCTCCTTTTCCTCTATTATACCAAACATTCCGAAAAAATCTATCCCCCAATTTTAGGGTTGCAATTTTGTACCTGCGTGTTATAATACACCTGCAATGTATCCGCAAAGGAACATTAGCAGGAGGTAATTGAATATGCAAAAAATCAATGTCAAGCAGACAACAGGTGTTGCGCTTTTGGCGGCCCTCATCATTGTACTGCAAACACTGAGCCTTGCCCTGCCGAAGATCGGCCCCGGCATCAGTATTTCTTTGGTGCTGATCCCTATCGTCCTGGGCGGCGCGGTGTACGGCCCGAAGGTGGGCGCTCTTTTAGGCGGCGCTTTTGCGGCGATCGTGTACATCTACTGTATCACCGGCTTTGACCCCGGCGGTGCGATGGTGTTCCAGGCAAGCCCTCTGCTTTGCCTTTTGGTTGTAGCAACAAAGGGCATTTTGTGCGGTCTTCTTTCCAGTCTGGTGTTTTCCTTGCTGAAGGGCAAAAACACCTATGCGGCAATGATGGTGGCATCCATTGTGTGCGTGCTCACCAACACCGGTACATTCCTTTTGGGTATGTATCTATTCTTTGCCGATGTGCTGGCAACTTGGTCCGCCGGCGGCAACATCCTTCTATATATGCTTTCCGGTATTGTGCTCATCAATATGGTGCCGGAGCTTATTCTCAATGTGGTGTTCAGCCCTGTGGCAGAGCGCATCTACAGAATTGTAAAGAGATAAATCAATTCCCTGGGGTTTTCCCCAGGGAATTTCTCATTTTTTCTTAAAGCTTTTCAGTTTTTCCAAAAGGGCTTTTCCCTTGGTAACGGTGTCCTTCAGGGAGTGCTTCATATCATAGGGGGCGGCGGCATTCATTAATTCCACCTTGCCGTCCTTGATCACCACTAAGGAAAGGGGTGTCCGGGAAACGCTGATGCCGGTACCGGCGGGGGTAGAGACCTTCTTTTTGCCTGTCCCTGCGCCACCGGCGATGCCGATGGAAATTTTGCTCACCGGCAAAACAGTGATCCCATCTGCATTGGTGGGCTGCTCCACCACAGGGTTCTCCCGGCACAGACCAGCGGCGCTGTCGACAGCACTTTCCAGTACTTCCACAAGGGCGTGTTTATTTTCCTTCATAGGTTTTGCCCTCCTTCCAAAGGGTTTTTATCATTCGTAATCCAATGGGGATGAGATTGCCCACGAAAATCCGCAGGACCAAATCGTAGGAAATATCCCCCTGGAATGCTTCAAAGTCACAGCGGATGTCTGTGTCCACTGCTTTGGAGTTTACCTGAGAGTGGTTTTGCAGAAATGCGGACAGGGGATAGAGAGCGGCACAGGCGACACCGTATTCCATCGCGGCATTTTCCCCGGCAGTCACCACCTGCAGCCTTGCCCGGCAGACCCGGAATTTCCGGGCAACTTGTCCAAGCGCAGAAAGCGCCAGCTTGAGAATGCCTGCAAAATGCTTCAGGGTGGGCAGCAGGCCCTTTTCTGAAATGCTTTTTTTCAGATTTCCGGAACTTGTATAATGGGAAAGCCCCAATTGGTCCAAAACCTGGCTGTCCTTCTTTTCCTTTTTCGGTTTTTCCTTCTTCTCCAGGGAGATGGGGAAGCAAAGCACCTTGATGGCAAGCTTCGCCTCGCCGTCTTCGTCTTTATAAAGGCGGATATAGATAGGAAGCAGGCACAGCGCCAGAGGAAGGATTATGAAGATAAACAGCAAAATAAGCAAGATCCAAAGGCCCATACCAACACCTCCTTATAAGTATTTCACGGGAATTACTAACTATGCTTTGGGTAAAAGCTTCTTTTGATAGAAGCAATAGGGGATCAGTACAAAGGCCAAAGCGCCTGCCCAGGCCAAAGGCTCGGAAAGAAAGAGCGCATCTGTTCCGATCCAGGCGATGGCTACCATTGCCATAAACAGGCGGCAGAATAGTTCTCCAAAGCCGGAGAGCATAGACCAAAGGGATATCTTCAGCGCCTGCAGGGCGTTTCTGTACACATGGATAAGGAACAGGATAGGCAGGAAGAAGATCATATAGGAAAGATACCGCACCGCAATTTCCAAAGCCTCAAAGCCGTTTTCCTGGTTCACATCCAGGAAAAGCTGCAAAAGATCCCACCGGATCAGAAGAAGAATGATAAAAACAGATAGGGCCATACCGATAGCGATCAGGGTGGCAGTTACAACGCCTTTTCGCACCCGTCTATATAACCCGGCACCGTAGTTCTGGGCGAAGAAGGTGGAGCAGGCCAATCCCAAAGCGGTGGCACTGCATTCCATAAGGCCGTACATTTTGTTGGTTGCGGTGTAGCCGGCGATGAAGACACTGCCCTGTTCGTTGATCACAGATTGGAGGAAAATACCGCCTATGGCAATGGTAATGCTTTGCAGCGCCAAAGGGATGCCAAAGGCAAGCAGTTCTTTGACCTCCACCCAATCTATCCGGAAGGATCGGCGACTCAAATGAATGCACTCAATCTTTTTAAGCCGGAGCAGGCAGAAAAGGAACGCAACCAGCTGGGCAAGAACGGAAGCCAGCGCAGCACCTTGAATGCCCCAGCCAAAGGGGAAAACGAACAGCAGGTCCAAGCCTACATTCAGTATACCCGCAATGATCATGGCGATCAAAGGGGTTTTTCCGTCGCCCAATGCCCGCAGGATGGAAGAGGCCAGATTGTAGGCTGTCACCACCACTGTGCCGCTGATCATGATCACCAAGTAAGCATTGGCACCGTCGATGACATCCGGTGGTGTGTTCATCAGGCTCAGCAGGGGACGGGCTGCCAAAATGCCTGCCAAAGTCAGAAAAACACCGATAAAACCGCTGAGCATAGCACTCATAGCGATGGATTTGTTTAATTTTTCGTAGTTCTTTTCCCCAAAGTACCGGGAAACAAAGGTGGAAAAGCCCTGGGTCAGGCTGATGACTGCCCAAAGGATCATACAGTACACCCAGTCGGTAGTGCCAACGGATGCCAGTGCCTTTACGCCCACACCCCGGCCTACGATGGAGGCGTCCACCACGGCGTACAGCTGCTGCCCTATATTGGCGGCGATCAGAGGTAAGGTAAATTTCAATATATGCTTTGTGGGACTGCCGGCAGTCATATCCACTGTTCGTGTCATAAGAATGCTCCAGAGGAAGTTTTTTCTTTATTTTACCATAAAATTTCTCTAATGCAATAGAAAGAAAGGCGAAATATAAACAAAGCCGGGTCTTACGACCCGACTTTATCTGGTGCTGGGGTGTCCGCTGTCCTCATCAAAGAGCAGATCCTCCAGATCAACAAATCCATCCTCCGGCCACATATCGTGCCCTCCTTTCTTTTTCACTCCTGATAGTATATGCGCCGGATGGTAAAAATTGTGTCCGTATTTGGTTGACAGGAAATAAAAATTTGGGTAGAATAGTCCCATATGCGCCCGTAGCTCAGCTGGATAGAGCATCCGCCTCCTAAGCGGAAGGTCGCGCGTTCGAATCGCGCCGGGCGTGCCAAAAACCGCAAGCGTAAGCTTGCGGTTTTATCCAATCCGGCAGGATTGGTATGTCATCGCGGCGAAGCCGTGCATGTTATCTCGCCTTTGGCGAGTATGTCATCGCGCGACAGCGTGTATTCTTATCCTGCCGTCTTGATGACATACCATCTGCGTTGGATGATATACAATGCTTGTGCATTGATTTGGGAGGAAATATGAAAGACAATCCTTTCATGAAGTCCTCTGAGCAATTAGCGGTAGAGATTGATCTGCTATGCAAGAGCATCAAAGGCAATTCCAACATATGTTTCCAGCTTAAAAAGTCTTCCTCCAGTGTTTTCGCTAATATCTCCGAAGCGCAATATGGACAAAGTCTACCGGA
>JAZQLG010000078.1:0-13242 GCA_045542575.1 Faecousia sp. | reverse complement strand
CCGTTGCCCAGCTTCAACATAGCACTACTGCCACTGGGAACCTGATACTTGAACTCTACCGTATAATCCTCGGTGATCTTATCTGCATCGATCATATAGTACCGCAGATCCTTGACCTGAACATTACCGGCTTCCGTCAATGTTGCATTGGCAGCATCCGTGACCCACCAGCCGGTGGTAGTGGGCAAACCGGTGCCCACCTCGGGCATAAAAGATTCCGCACCATCATCAAACCAGTCTTCCGCGCCGGCCATATCACCGATGGCGGCGATCACATCCACAGGAACCAGAGAAGTCAGCATCGCCAAGCACAGAATCGCCGCGATCACCTGCTTTTTCTTCTTTCCCCGGAACACAAAGAAGTACACTGCTGCCGCAATGATCACCAGCGCAGTCACGGCGATAATGATCCAAATATAGGAGCTTGCCGGTACCAGCATAATCTCCACCTTGGCAGTAGCACCTGCTTCCAGCAGGGGAATCGTCAGCACAGAATGATCCTGCACCTGATAGCCCTCCGGAACGATGCACTCCAAAGATACATCGGTTGCATCATACTCGCTCGTATTGGTTACCGTAACAGTTGCTGCAACGGTTTCACCTTCAGCATACTCTGTCTTATCGGTGGTCATCTCGATCTTGATGCCCTCCTGGGAAATGGTGGCCGCATTCGCAGAAAACACCATAGATGCAAGCATCATGACCGTCAGAACCAAGGTCAAAAACTTTTTCATGCTTTTTCCTCCTGTTTATTCAGTGATACTCTCAGAATCCTATGTAAATCTTGCCTGTAGCAGTATCGTATCCGCTCAGATCATCCAGCTCTACCTGGAGCTGTTCAGCAAGCACTTCCGATACCCTGTCACCCAGCAATACGCGCCCCTTGTCTGTATACAAATGCACATAATCCGAAAAGCATTCATCGCGCGCTTCTTTTGTAACAGTGTAAAGATCGTTGATCACAACATCGCCATACTTACTTAGCTGCTTTACTGCGACCCGATTATATTCTTCAATGTCTTTATTATATCGCTTACACCGTTCTGACTGGGCATCTTCAATAACCCGGGTAGAAGTAGCAAAAATTTGTTTTGCCTCCGGTGCAAGGCGTTTCATCATCCTATACACCCGGTCGATAGACTCTGCATACCATTCTATGGGTGTGTAAATATCATCGCCATACAGGTAAGCCACATCATGCAGCCCTGCATTCCAATGGATAATGTCCACATTTCCCTTAAAGCCGGACGCATCCAGCCATTCTCCAAAGTGCTTCAGTACATAATGGGCAAAACGGCAATTATCCTCGGGGTAATATACATTTGCAGAGCTTCTTAAGCGGTTCTGCACATATTTATCATATACCACGCGGATAGAATCACCGATCAAGATCACATTTTTCATGATCTCATTCCACCTCCGCCTTCACCTTGAGGACCACCTTTGTAACCTTACCGGTAGTTTCCACATCCAAAGAAGGCTTGTGGGCATCTTCCGGAAAGAAGACAACAAACTCACCCTTGGACAGTACAAACTCCAGTTTCTTATGATCGCCCTCCAGGAACATAAAGTCCCCTTCCGCATTATATTCCACAGGTGCAAAATCCTCTCGCCTGCCATAGCACACCCGTTCTGCACCTTCCGCAATATACTGAATATCGATATACTTATTGTGCACTTCAAACTGGCCATCCGCTCTGGTGTCATAGGCCATGACCCTGGCGAACAAATCGTCTTCACATAAATGATACTCACCCGATTCTACCGGATTTTTCAAATATTCCTCAATAAAACCAAAAGCCTTTTCAAAAAGCGGGTGGGACTTTACATACAAGTCCTTATTTCCAATTTTATCCAAAATCATCTTTTGTCACCTGATCTCTTCAATTTAAGAAGCTGTTCTCACGGTAAACTGCCAGCTCCACCATATCGAACACTGCTCTTTTATCCCACAAGGTAGGATCATCGCACAAATTTTTCGCGCAGATGCGATTATTTCCGTGTTTAAGCGCCTCTACCGAAACCTTGTAATATTTTACATATTGGGGTTCTGCTGCGCCTTCCATGGTCATAGGCGGGAACAGCTCGCCCATCCACATAATTTCCTCCAGACCAGAGCCATTAATGCTTGCAGCGATTTTCAGCCCCTGGCAAGGCTCCTGGGTCTTAATGCGCAAGATTGCATGTTTGAAGTTTTCCGCAATGTTCTGCTCTGCAATATACAATTCCATATCCAGGGAATTAACCTGGGGAAGTTCACTGTAATTAGGACCTACAAAATAATGCTTGTCCAGTTTGGCCAAATGATTCAGGTCGCTGATACCCTTGAAATCCTCCAAGGGCGGCTGGCCGTCCTTGATGTGAAGCCTTCTGGGCTCATTAAAGAAATGATGCCTTGCGTAATCAGCGTTAAAGAAGGACACACCATCCATTCCCTGATCCAAATAGGTAGCTGCTAATGCCCGGTACATTTCCTTGGTGGTCTTGCGATGGCAGTTATTCATAAAGCCGTTGTAAAGCTTGGCTTTGTCGATGATAAAATGCATCTCACCGTACAGCTTCGCATTCTTCACAAGCTGCTTGTAGCCAGCGACATCCACCTTGGGGCTGCAGATAAAGTAAGTAGATACATTCACCATATCGATGAGCTTTTCTTTATCCCAGCGCTCCACATCCAGGCCTACTTCGTAGCACCATTTCGTTGTATAAGGAACTCTGACACACAGCTTCAGCTGTTTGCCCCGTTTTTCGCCCCAGGTATCCAGCATTTCGCGGATGGATCTTACAAGCTCCGTCATAATGCCTCTACCCTCCTGAATGTGGGCAGCATCAAAATAAGTGGGAGAGCGCATAAAATCCAGCTCAACACCGGCTACATCATACAGCGACACAAGTTCCTCTAAAAGGCTGTAATAATGATCGCGCACCTCTTTATGATAATAATCGAAATACCGCTCACCGTCACAAAGAGCTACATCATTTTCTGCTTTTTCCCCGGCCTTCAGCCACAGCTGGGGATTCTCCCGCCAAAAGCGGGGATGCACAAAGGCATTTTCCTGGCTTAAGTAATGATGGTCGTTCATTCGGTAGGAGATGAAAGGCGCGATCCCGCATTCCTTTGCAGCTGCCACCGCAGTACCCACCGGGTCATTACCGGCAAGCATAAAATCCCTCAGCCGGAAATAAGCCTTTTCGTGATACTTAAGATCAGCGGTGAAATAGGGTTGTTTGATATGGGGCGCTTCTTCTTTCCAATGAGGAATCACCTTGGAATCCCACAGAGGAAGCTTCCATGCAGTCGGGCAGAGCATCACAGCATCTACATCCGTATCCTTTAGCTGATATATGTAATTAGCGGGTGTCTGTGCCTTGATGGGTTCATCATAATCCTGAAACGCGGGTTTGCCGGTGGCAATGATCAGCATCTCCAAATTATACAGGCATTTATACATAGTGATACACTCCAAAATTTTATGCTCTACCTGACAAAACAAACTATTAGATATTGGCCCATGCCTCGTGGAGGCGCTTATAGGTCTCTGCAACGGTATATTCCACCGTTTCACCGGGGAACGGCTGCATTTCCATAATCAGCGGCTTTCTGTTGTTTTCATCCAAATAGCCCACTTCATAAAGCTTTCTTAAAATCCTGGTAAGCTCCGGCGTATCGATCTCACCGCCGGGCAAACCCATAGGCGGATGCATATCTCCGTAAAGAGGATGGGTCTTATCCTGCAGCACACAGTTACCCAGATGAATGCGTTTCAGATATGGAGCGCATCTTTCAATGGCGCTTTCAAACTCTTCAAACATCAGGGGTAAATGAGCCATATCCAGTTCAATACCGATATTGGTAATTCCTTCGCTGTACAGATCCTGCATAAGCTCTACGCAGTCATCAATAGGGCCGTACAAGAATTTTTTATCAATGGTTCTGTCAAAGGGTTCAAGGAGCGCATCAATGTTATGCTTCTTCAGCTCCCCACAGAACCATCTGCAAAAGTCCTTAAAAGCCGCTCTGGCAGCCGGACGGTTGTCAGGAACATCTGCGCCTGATACGAACACAAAGCCCGTTGCACCGATGGCCGCAGCCATATCGATCTGATCCTTCAGCACCAGCTTGGTCATTTCCTGTTCCTGAATATCAAGGCTGGATAGAGAGATCTTTCTTGCCGGGAAAAGGTGAAGCGCATAGGCAACATCTTTTTCACAGTTTTTCACTTTCTCTACAATACCGCTGCTGCGGAACTCTTCTCCATACGGAATGCAGCAATCCAGCGCTTCAATATCTTCTCTTTCCACAAATCCCGAAAGTGTTGCCACATGATAGTCTCTATCGGATGTGCACTTGGGATATAATAAATGATGCACAAGGCCAAGCTTTGCATACTTTTCGATGTTTTTCATCCTTAATAACCCCCAAAGGCTCATTCACCCTTAATTTCTTCCCCAATTTTAAAGGTCTTCTTACACTCGTTATCCACAAACAAAACATCTGTGCCTAACGCAAAGAATGTATAGCCCTGCTCTACAGCTTCTTTTACATTCTCCTTTGTTGCCCGCACAATATGCTGGCCGGCAACCTTATTGTGTTTTTTACAGGCCTCTAACACGATCTTCTTCGCATTTTGGACAAGCGCATGATCCACCTGACCTACGACACCGTAGGAACCGGACATATCGTAGGGCCCAATGAACACGCCATCAATGCCGTCCACAGAAAGAATATCCTCAATATTCTCCACCGCTTCCTTGGTCTCAATCATGGCGATGACGGCAATCGAATCATTTGCGATCTTCGCGTATTCATTAAATTCCACACCGTACTTATTGGCCCGAACCCAGGCAAAGCCCCGCTTTCCCATTGGTGCGTACTTTGCAGCTTCCACAACCTTCTTTGCCTGTTCCTTTGTGTTGACCATGGGTACGATCACACCTTGCGCGCCCAAATCCAATACCTTTCTGATAGCAAGGGCATCGTCGCTTTCCACCCGTGCAAAAGCAGCTGCCTTTCCCTTGATTGCTCTGGCAAAGTCAACAAAATCGTTCTCATTAATAGCGGTATGTTCCATATCCGCAGCAATATAATCCCAGCCGCATTCTGCCATAATTTCCGCAACAATGGGATTGCCTGTTTGCAGCCAGGTGCCAAACACCAATTCTTTACCTACGATTTTTTCTCTGATATTACTCACCTTGTGGTCATCTCCTTTTCCAGCAAAAGGTATTCAGACCAGGTCTCCAGCAGATTGTTGCCCTTCATAACGACGGTATGATCATCCACAAAGATCTCCGGATGAATTTCCTTCATGATCTGCAAGTACTTGCAGTTGGAATACTGAATCTTCACCGTCACAGGCATCTCCGGCTTTTTCGGCTGGATCTTCTTCGCATTTTCCACAGCCTGCGCAGCGGCGGCCTTCAGAAGCTTTCTTGTCTTTGCAGGAGTTTCGCAAAGAGCCTGGGCCTCATCCAGACAGTATTTTACTGCGGCAGTAACCACACCCGGCACAAACTGCTGGGCCTCTTCGCAGCCCTTGTCATCACCGGAGACAAACACCAGCGGAGTACCCTGCTCACCAGCAAGCAGGCATTCAACACCAATCTCACCCACCAAATCTTCATTAATGTGGATAGCATCGTATTCCCGCAGGTAAGAATGAGCCAGCATAGCCCCCGGCTCCCTGGACATGGCGTGCAGACCAACCATAAATAAGCCGTCAAAACCCTTGCCTACGCCCCGCCACAGCTTACCGTTAATGGGCTTGCCCATCACAACAGGTACATCCTCTGGCAGTTGGGTAATATCTACATTCCGACCATCGGTGTGCATATCGTACACGACGATTTCGTGATCTCCATGAGAACGGATACCATCGATCACCGCCAACAGATCGTTCATCAGCATATCACGGCCAAACTGGCTATTCTCCGCCTGAGAATAGGTGGTCACGCCGGTTACGCCTTCAATATCAGTCATAATTAAAAATTTCATCGCATTCTCTCCATTTACTGCTTACCGGTGATTTTCTTTACAACTACCGAGGCTGTATGCTCCGTGTAGCCGTAAGTATTGATCACTGTATCTGCAGCCATATATTCTTCGTCCCAATGGGGATGTCCGTAGTTTACAAATATTGCCGGAGGGCCGATCTTACTCCAGCCGTCCATCATATTTCTGGACACAGCGCCATGCAATCTTGCCGTATTCCAGCCGGGCTTTGTATTTGTGCCCACAGTGCATACGATCAGATCATATCCGCCGTCCTCTGCCAGCGCCAAATTCTTTTTAGGGCCGGCATCTACGTAAACATCCACATGCTCCGTAATTTTCTTAAGTTCAGTTGTCAGATCCTCTGCATATTCCGGTGGGTAATTGTTGCTGAACACCAGATGCAGGATCTTTGTTTTATCCGTCAGGTTATAGGGCAGCAAATGCTTTCGGTCGCGAATGACCGTGCAAGCTTTTTCCACCATTTCATCAGATACCGCTCTTGCTTCATCCCGCGTTATCTCCCGGTTGTTGTATACTTCGCCGTTTACTTCCCTGGCAAAGCACAGCATCCGGTATGCGCGGTTGCGAAGTGTCTCAACAGACAACTTTCCGTTTTCTACTAATTTCTTCAAATTCCTCACAACGCGCTCCATATCATTGACAAACAGAAGACAATCGCCACCTGCTTCCAGGAAACGCGCGCAAGCCTCGTAATAATTAATGTATCCGCAAAAACCGCCCATTACGGTGGCATCAGATACGATAATGCCCTCAAAACCCAGCTCATTTTTGAGCAGATCTGTCAGAAGGCGCTTGGACAAGGTCGCCGGCGGATAAATGCCGGTTTCCGGGTCGATCTCATCATAAGCAGGCAGGGAAATATGACCGGGCATAATGGTCTTTGCGCCCTGGTCAATCAGCTCCCGGTACGCACGCCCAAAGGTGGCATACCACTGCTCCATAGATAAAGGATTTTCCGGTGTGGTCAGGTGCTGATCAAAGCGGCAGGGGCCATCACCGGGAAAATGCTTCAATGTGGCCACGATGCCGTGATCCTGCAAGCCACGCATATAGGCGCCGCCAATGCGGATGACCTGCTCTGTATCCTCACCCACAGACCGGGAAGATACGATGGGATTATCATGGTTGGTACAAATATCAATACAGGGTGCAAAGGTCCAGGCATAGCCCACCTTACGGCCTTCCACGGCGCACACTTCACCCATACGATAAGCCAGGTCTTCATCATTTGCTACGCCTGCTGCCCGCATCATGGGAAATTTCGTCTGACCCAGGATCGCATCACCGGCTCCGGATTCCAGATCTGCCACAAACAGCATCTCGTGATCCGCATAGCGCTTTGCCCCCTGGGTAAAGTCTATGGCCTCCTGGCTGGTGACCGTATGCACGAACACACCTACATTTCTGTAATCCACCGTAGACCCGCTGTGAATATCCGGTATGATCACGCTACACAGCAGGGAATCAATGTCCATTGCGGAAACTTTTTCCCACAGATCACCATATTCTTTGACTTTGTACTTCATAATAATCGCTCCAAATGTTCGATCTACTTAGTTCAAGAAGGGGCCACACCATATGATGTGGCCCCTAGCGCGCAAAACTAATTACTTGTTCTTATTGGCCCAATATTCGTCCAGCTGCTCCTGCACGGCTGCGATCAGGTCTTCTACGCCCGCATCCTTGATCTTCTGCATGTATGCGTCGTAACGGCTGCCTGCATCCTCATAATACCAGCTCTCGTGGTACTCCGTCTTGGTAGCAGAGATATTCGCGATCACGCTCTCCCAGCCGGCAGTGTCAAACTTAAAGCCGTCAATGGGAGAAAGCTGAGCAGACTCATTGATCTTAATGGTCTCTTCAGCCAGGTTTTCGGGCTGATCGCCATAGGCATAAGCCAGGAAGGAATTACCGAAGGCCCAGGCGGAGGTGTAGCCCTGCCAGCCGCTGTCTTCCTTAACAGCGACCTTGTTTTCGCCGACCTTATCGTAGTGCACGCCTTCAATACCGTACATCAGAGCATTGAACAGCTCCTTATCGGTGTGCAGGAGGTTCAGCAGCTCCATAGCCTTTTCAGGATGCGCAGAGGTGTAAGGAATACCGAACAGGGTGCTGGTCAGAGAGGTAGAGGTGGTATAGGGACTGCCAATGGGAACACGCAGCCACTCAACACCGCCATATCTTGTCTGATATTCCACTTCGATACCGGGTCTGTTGGTGTCAAACATAATGGCATACTTGCCGGCAGCCATATCGGCAGACTCGTCAACACCGGTGCCCATATCGGGGCGTACCCAGCCATCCTGCATTTCCTGCCAGACGTAGCCAACAGGCTTATATGCAAACTCGTGAACATCGTAAACTACCTTAGTAGGATTGCTGTAGTCCACTCTCAGGAAGGAAGCGCCGGGAACAGCCTCAAAGACGTTGTCGCTGGTGGAGTAGTAAGCGTTCAGAGTAGAGTTCTTAACCGGGTACAGCTCGGGGTGTTTCTCAACCATCCACTCAACGAAGGGCTCCAGGTCCTCAACAGAATCAATGTGCTCGGGGAATGCGCCAAACTCTTCAGCCAGGTCCTTCTGCACCAGAACTGCCTTCTGGGAAACAGCGATCTGCTGGTTGGGAACGGCGTAAATCTCACCATTCACTTCCAGAGCGTTCCAGTAAGCATCACGGATGCTGTCCTTCAGGCCGGGAGCATATTCTTCCATAAGATCATTCAGGGACTTCAGACCTGCTTCGTTCACATAGGTTGTATAAGTACCAAGGTTCATCCAAATCAGGTCGATGGGATCGCCAGCAGCCATATCCAGGTCGTTCTGCTGGTTCATTTCCTTGGTATTGGAGTAAAGCTGCAGCTCAATGCGGGCACCGATCTTCTCTTCCAGCATATCGTTGACATAGTCCATGACTCTATCAAAATCTTCATTGGCGCCGGTGTTACGGGTTCTGACGATCAGTGTGACAGTCTCACCGTTGCCGGTCTCACTGTTGTCGATGCTGGGCTTGTTGTTACAGCCGGCCAGGACACCCATAACCATAACAGCAGCCAAAAAGAGTGCTAAAAATTTCTTTGCTTTTTTCATGATGTACCTCCTAAAAATTTATAAATCACTGCATCACGCGCAGTTAATTAACCCTTAACAGAGCCCACGACCATACCCTTGACAAAGTACTTCTGGAAGAAGGGGAACAGGATCATCATGGGGCCCACCGTGACCATAACCATTGCCATACGGAAGCTCTCCGTGGGAATTTCCACCACACCCAGAGCAGTACCGGTACTCATTTCGTTCATAATCTCCTGCATATTCATCATCAGTCGCTGGAGCATATGCTGCAGGGTCATCAATTCCTTGCTCCGGATATAGATCATGGAATTGTACCAGGAGTTCCAATAGGACAGCGCGACATTGAAGCCAACGGTAGCCAAAGCCGGCTTTGCCAGAGGCATAGCCACCTTGTAATAAACGAGGAACTCGCTGGCGCCGTCGATCTTCGCCGCTTCAAACAGTGCCTGAGGCTGCTGGCTGATAAAGGTGCGGATCATAAATACGTTGAATACGCCCACACAGCCGGGCAAGATCAGCACCCAAAGAGAGTCGCTCAGACCCAGCACCTTGGTGTTCATAATGTAAGATGCAAACAGACCGCCGCTGAACAGGGTGGGTATATAAATGAAATATGTAATAATCACACCCAGCTTACTTCCGTGCAGTCTTGCCAGGGCATAGGCAATCATCGAAACTGTCACCAGGGAAATAGCGGTGCCTGCCACGGTAACCTTAATGGTGGAAATGTAGGCATTGATCACTGTTTGAGGAGATTCAAACACAGTCTCATAACCGCCGGTATAAAATTCTCTGGGGAAAATGCTGTAGCCGAAATCCGATATGGTTTTTGGGCTGCTGAAGGAAATAGATATAACTGTTAAAAAGGGAATCAAACACGCCGCGCAAAACAGACTTAAGGCTATAATCACGCCTATACTGGTATGTTCGCTTCCAAGTTTATGTTTTCTTTTCATAAGTACCCCGCTTTCCGTGTTCTGTTGTGCCGATTATCAGAACAAAGCATTTTCCGGATTGATCTTCTTCACGATGGCATTTACTGTGAGCAAAACGATCAGACAGACCACCGACTGGAAGAAGGAAGTAGCGGCACTCATACCGTAATTCCGGTTCTCCATTAGAGCCCGGTAAACATAGGTATCAATAACATCCGTGGTGGGATACAGAATTCCAAGGTTCCGGGGGATATTATAGAACAGGCCAAAATCACTTCTGAAGATATTGCCGATAGACATGATCGTTCTGATGGTCATGATCGGCACCAGATGGGGAATGGATATGTAGCGGATCTTTTGCAGCTTGTTGGCACCGTCGATCTCCGCCGCCTCAATGATTTCCTTATCCATACCGATTAGGGAAGCATAGTAGAATATACTGGTTATGCCTGTAGAGTGCCAAATTGTAACCACCGCCAATATGGTTGGCCAGAGTTCAGGCTTAGCATACCACTGGACAGGATCGATGCCAAACATGCCCAGCAGCTGATTAGCAAGACCGTGATTATGCTCCAGCAAGCTGTACACCATAAAGGAACATACAACCCAGGACAGGAAGTGGGGCAGGATGGACACCGTCTGAAACGCCTTTACTTGCCAGGCCTTATGAACCTCGTACATCAATAGCGCAAAGGAAACCGATGCCACCAGACCCACAAAAATAAACAGCGCATTTAAGAGGATCGTGTTAGCCAGGATCCGCGGCAGGTCTTCACTCTGAAACAGGAATTTGAAGTTCTCAAAGCCGACCCAGGGGCTTCCCTCGATGCCTTTCGATGTCTGATACTTTTTAAAGGCCAGAATAATGCCGTACATAGGCAGATAGCTAAACAAGAAGACCAGCGACATTGCCGGCAAGGACATACCGGTCAGAATACCATGATCCCGCGCTTTCAGCTTGCCTCTTGTCAACCTGACCTGGGGTTGTTTGTTTTTCATAAGTACACTCCCTTTTGCTTTTGCTTACTTCATAATATCACAAAACTGCACAGTTTTAAATGCCACAAAATTGCTTCCTTTAGTAAAATCAGTCATTCTTCAAGCTGATTAGCTGCTCACCGGCTCACATTATTCAGGCAACTTTTCCGCTTTCCCAGCCTTCCCGGCTCTTTCAGAATATTCGCTGGGGTAACAGCCAAACTGTCTGAAAAACAGCGTAGAAAAATACCTTGTAGAGTTATACCCAAGCCGCTCGCTTACCTCATAGACCTTCAGATTTTCGTTTTCCAAAAACTCTGCGGCCTTTTCCATCTTCCTCTTTGTTACATATTGTAAATAGGTGTACCCGGTCTCCTTTTTCAAGACCCGAATCAGGTGAGCGTCAGAAATACGCATCTGTATGGAAACAGATTGCAAGCTGATGCCCTCCAAAAGGTGCAAATCGATATAGGCCGTTATCTGCTGCGCCAGCACCGCAGAACCACGACTCACTTCCTTGTGCTTGACTGACTCATCATAAGCTTGTTTTTTCTCGTCTAATCGGCACACACCAATCGGATCTCCTTTCCAAATTTTCGATTACTAATTATTAGTTTATAATTTATTTGAATTTTACCACAGATTATTAAAAAAGTCAACCTTCCATTATTATTCGCGAGGATAGTGCCGAAAAAAGTCAGCCCGGTAGTAAGATGTCTTGCTACCGGGCTGGTATTAAACTTCCTTCACGGTGGATTCTCTGATGTAAAGCTTGGGCTCGTACTCCATAAATACCGGCTCGCTTTGGCTAAGCGGCGTATTCATCTTCTCCATAAGCACGCTTAAGCCCACCTTACAGCCATAAAACGCCATCTGATCGACCGAGGTAAGGGATGGGGTGCCCAGCTTATGCAGCCACAGATTATCGAATCCGCATACCGCCATATCCTCCGGGACCCTCACACCGTGCTGTCTTAACGCACTGATGCATCCCATAGATGTCATATCGTTTACCGCCACAACAGCCGTACATCCTGTATCCGCTTTGAGCAATTGCTCCGTCAACCGCGCACCGCAGTCAAACTCATAGGCATCATTTGCCTCTTCATTCTCTTGATCATCAACAAAAACTTTTAGATTTTTCTCCAATCCTGCCTCCGCCATACGGTTACGGATACCCTCCAGCCGTCTTTGACGGGCATAGGTAATATTCGACAGGGGCGTAGTGAGGAAGGCGATCTTTTTATGACCCAGGCTCAACAGGTGCTCCGCCGCCATGCGCCCGGCAGCATAGCTGTTTAGGCTGACCGTATCCACCTGCAAGCCGGGGAGCTTCTCTCCGATAATCACAGAAGGAATGTCCTCCGGAATAGGACTTTTAGGAGAAAACAAGCACAGAATACCCTTTGCACCTATGCTGCGCAGATACCGGAAACTTTGCACCTCTCCCACCTCGCTACGCAGAGTGTTTTGCACCACCAAGTTGATGCCTATAGTCTGCGCATACTGCTGTACATTTTGTACCAGCAAAGGATAATACATATTGGATAAAGACGGCACAAGCAAGCCCACTGTAGGAGCATCATTGCGCTGGGCCACCCGTTTTTTGGGCTGATATCCCATCCGCTCGGCAACCTTTATGACATGGGCTCTGGTCTCCGACGAAATGGAAATGTTGGTATTATTGTTGAGCACAAGGGAAACCGTTGTCTGTGACACGCCAGCCTCTCTTGCAATATCCCGTGTGGTAACCCGCATCTGCTTCTCCTCCTGCCTCAGCCATAATAATATACCTGCCGCAAACCACAGCAGGAATATTTTGGCACTTTGTTTACTAATCAAATAATAATATATTCATTCAGTTTTGTCAATCCGTTGGAAGTGCATTCTGTAATTATGGAAAAGGACGAGCCCTATTCTCACCAGCCCTTCTGTATGCCCACGACACAGGGTATTTCTACGAGGAAGTTTTTCCCCTTGCTTTGCTGCCTTTTTTGGGTTATAGTATTATTAGTAAACAAAACTACTCAAAGGGAATGTATCCCTGGCAGAAAGGACCATGGCAATGACACCCCGGGAAGCAACTAAACAAAACCTTAAAGCGCTGAAGGGCCAGCCCTTAAAAAAGCAGCTGCACTACATATTTACTAATTTCTGGATACCGATCGTAGCCGTATTATCTGTAATCTTCCTTCTTATCTCGCTGATCGTGCACTGGGTGTCTCAAAAACCCACCGTGCTG
>JAZQLG010000077.1:0-10904 GCA_045542575.1 Faecousia sp. | reverse complement strand
ACCGTCTCCGACGATCCCGCACAGGCCTCCGATAAGGTAAAGGCTTACCTGTAAGAAGTATGCAACACGGCGCTGCAACCGCAGCGCCGTAATTTTAGAGCCAGGGGGATAAGCGTACTGCCCCCCTGGCTCTTCGAACCGAACATGTCAAAAGGAAGGCAACCCAAAATGGGTGCCCTCCTTTAATTTGTCAATTTGTCTTATATTTGTCCATTTCGAGCAAAATCTTATAGAGTTGTTCCTGTTCTTCCTTGGATTTGGCAGAAAGGAACTCATAGCAGGCAAGCGGGATGTTTTGAGCATTATCCTCTTGACCGTCTAACTTTTCAAAGAGTTTTGAAAGAGAAATACCGAGGGCGGCTGTGATCCGTTCAATACTCTCAAGGGTTGCATTCTTTTCGCCCCGTTCAAGCTGACCGATATAAGTCGGATGACAACCGGAAAACTCAGCCAATTTCTCCTGACTTAATCCCTTTTGTGTTCTGTAGTTTCTGATACGCTGTCCAACAGCCTTTGCAATGTCACTCATCGTTTTAACCCATCCTTTATGCACTATAAAAAGTCTATAAGTATTAAAACAAATATTCCATAGACTATTGATATTGTTTCCTTGGCGTGCTATACTATAAATATCTGCAAAAGCAAAAACTGTGCTTATAGTCTTTGAAGATGCGAAAGGCCGCAATGAACCTCGTGGGAGATATAGATACAGGGGGACAAGGGGACGGTTCTCCTGTCTCCTGACGAAAACCCCATCCAACAACCCATAGAATAGCATACCCCCAAACACGCCCGGTTTTCCGGGCGTGTTTTTAATAAAAATACATTTTCCGGTTGCTTTTTGGAGAATTATCCTTTATACTATTGAACTGTTGCGAAATGTTGTGAAAAAGGATGAATTAAATGGAAAAAGCTCCTGTTTTAGAAGAAAATAAGATGCGCACCCGTCCTATGGGACGGCTGCTGCTGGGTATGGCACTGCCTCTGGCCATTTCTATGATGGTCCAGGCCCTTTATAATGTGGTGGACAGCATCTATGTATCAAAGATCTCCACAGAGGCGGTCACCTCTTTGAGCCTGGCATTTCCCATTCAGAATTTGCAGATCGGCTTTGCCACCGGTATTGCGGTTGGTATGAACAGCCTTTTGAGCAAGTCTTTGGGCGAGGGCAACCGGGACAGAGCCAACCGGGCTGCCGGCAACGGCATTTTCCTGATGCTGGTGGCTGTGGCCCTGTTTATGCTGTTTGGCTTTTTTGCTGCCCGCCCCTTCTATGCCATGCAGACCGATGTGGCAGAGGTGGTAAATGGGGGCACCGCCTATACCTCCATTTGCTGTATCTGGACCTTGGGCATTTTTGTGGAAGTGATGGGCGAGCGGCTTTTGCAGGCTTCCGGCAGGACCATCTACACCCTCTTTACCCAGGGCACCGGTGCGGTTTTGAATATTATTCTGGATCCGCTGTTCATTTTCGGCTTTGAGCCCTTGGGCATCGCCCCGATGGGCATTGCCGGTGCGGCAGTGGCAACCGTAACCGGTCAGTGGGTTGCCGCCATTATGGCTGTGATCTTCAATCTTACCCGGAACCCGGATGTGCAGTTTGGTTTTAAGTACCTGCGGCCCAACGCAGAAATTTCCCGGATCATTCTTTCTGTGGGTGTGCCCTCTGTGCTGATGATGGCCATCGGCTCCGTGATGAATTTCGGTATGAACCAGGTGCTCTTGGGCTTCGGTGCCATTGGTCTTGTGGGCTCTGCGGTCTTTGGCCTTTATTTTAAGCTCCAAAGCTTTGTGTTTATGCCGGTGTTTGGCTTGAACAATGCCTGTATTTCCATTGTTGCCTATAACTTCGGTGCCCGGCAGCCCAAGCGGATCACCGGCGCGCTGAAGCTGACGCTGATGACAGCCCTTGTGCTGATGCTTATCGGTATGGCGGCCTTCCTGCTGATCCCCGAAACCCTGATGGGCTTCTTCGCCAGTGAAAACCAGGCAGATGCCAAGGCCCTGGTGGAGATGGGCGCGGTAGCCCTGCGGACCATTTGCCTCAGCTTCCCCTTAGCTGCTGTTGGCATCGCGCTGAGTGCCAGCTTCCAGGCCCTGGGGGTGGGCATTTACTCTACCATCTCCTCCCTGTGCCGGCAGCTGCTTGTGCTGCTGCCTGTGGCCTGGCTTTTGAGCCTGACAGGTCAGATCAATACTGTTTGGCTGGCCTTCCCCATTGCGGAGGTATTCAGCCTGTTGGTGATCCTGATCCTGTACCGCCGTATTTACAGGAACAAGATCAAACCTCTTTACGATGTCAAATAGACTAAGTCCGTCGGGATTTCCCCGACGGACTATTGTTTTTATGAAAAAAAGGAAGTATAATGATAAGGAGAAAAAGAAAGAGGGCTTTGCCGTGAAAAAATGTGTGATCTTCTGCGCCGGAAATATGGAGCTGCCGCCCCTGGCGATAGAAAAAGGCGATTTGGTGATCGCCGCCGACGGCGGCCTTTCCCACACCGGAAAATGGGGCATTACACCCCAGGTGATTTTGGGGGATTTTGACTCCTTGGGCTATGTGCCGGAGGGCGCAGTGGTCTCCCCTGTGGAAAAGGACGATACGGATGCTATGCTGGCGGTCCGGCTGGGTCTGGAAAAAGGCTGTGACAGGTTTGTGCTGTACGGCGCATTGGAAGGGGAGCGGGTGGATCATACCCTTGCCAACTTCCAGCTGCTTTTATTCCTGAAGGCCCACAATGCCAAGGGCTGGCTGGTGGGGGATAAGCAGATAGTGACTGCTCTTTGGGAAAAACAGGATTATCCTGCCCGGGCAGAGGGGATCTTCTCCCTGTTTGCCTTGGGAACTGGCACAAAAGTCACTTTAGCTGGGCTGAAATATGAATTGTCAGATGGCACCCTGCAGCCGGATTTTCCTCTGGGTGTCAGCAACCACTTTGTGGGAAAGCCTGCCCGGGTGGATGTGTCCGGCGGCAGCCTGCTGGCTATCTATGACAGAAAGAACGGCATTTTGGAGGAATAAAATGGAGCAAAAAGTGCGTTTGGGACTGACGGGGGCGGAGGCTTCCAAAAGAATGGCCCAGGGCCTTTCCAACAAGGCCGACCTGAAGGCGGGCCGGACAGAGGGCCAGATCATCGCCGCCCATCTTTTCACCTTTTTTAACTGCATATTTGTGATCTTGGCGGTCATTTTGATGCTGGTCCAGTCCTCTGTGAAGAATATGACGTTCCTGGTGATCGTGGTCTGCAACTGCGCCATTGGCATTTTTCAGGAGATCCGTGCCAAGCGGGCGGTAGATAAGCTGTCGCTGGTGGCGGCCCAGCAGGTTATGACCTGCCGGGACGGTGTTTTTGCCCCTGTTCGGTCGGACCTTCTGGTGTTGGGGGATCTGGTGGAATTTACTGCCGGCGATCAGATCTGTGCCGATGCCCGGGTGGAAGAGGGGGAGATCTTCGTCAACGAAGCCCTTTTGACAGGAGAGCAGGACCCGGTCGCCAAGAAGCTGGGAGATACGCTCCTTTCCGGCAGCTTTGTGCTTTCCGGGGTGTGCCGGGCAGTGCTGACAGAGGTGGGCAACAACTGCTTTGCATCCAAGCTGGCGGCAGAAGCCAAAAAAGACCCCAGAGCAGGAAAATCCGAAATGATGGCTTCCCTGGATAAATTGGTGCGGGTCTTGGGCTACTGCCTGATCCCTGTGGGCATTTTGACCTTTGCCAATCAGTTCTGGCGGCTTTCCCTGCCGGTGCAAGCCAGCACGGAAACCACGGTGGCAGCATTGGTGGGTATGATCCCGGAGGGACTGTACCTGTTAACCAGCGTGGCCCTGGCTGCTTCAGCCCTGGTGCTGACCCGGAAGCGGGTGCTGGTGCAGGATATGAACTGCATCGAGACCCTGGCCCGGGTGGATGTGCTGTGTGTAGACAAGACCGGCACCATCACCCAGCCGGAAATGCAGGTAAAAGAGCTTGTTTTATTAAAGGATACGCCCAAAGAGCTGGTGGTCCGGGCGTTGGGCGCCCTATATGGCACCCGGAAGCCGGATAATGACACCGCAGAAGCCATCGCAAAGGTCTATGGGCAGGATCCGGGCTGGGAATGTAGAGCGTTTATTCCCTTCGCCTCCCAAACCAAGTGGTGCGGCGGCATTTTTGACAGGGGCAGCTTTGTGGTTGGTGCCCCGGAGTGCGTGCTGAAAGACCGCTACTGCTTGGTGGAAGAACAGGTGAGCGCCTTCCTGGAGAAGGGCCACCGCGTACTGCTTTTGGCCCGGTATGGGGGCGATTTACAGGCAGACTACGAGGAAGCTGCGGCAGAGCCTATGGCTTTGGTGGTGCTCCACAATCCGGTGCGGCCCCAGGCAGCAGAAACCTTTGCCTACTTTGCCGAACAGGGCGTTTGCATTAAGGTCATTTCCGGAGATAATCCCAAAACCGTTTCTGCGGTTGCCCAAATGGCGGGCATCCGGGGGGCGGAGCGATACATAGATGGCCGTGAATTAAAAGAAGAGGACTACGAACAGGCGGTGGAAAATTACACCGTGTTCGGTCGGGTGACCCCCGCCCAAAAGAAGGGGCTGATCTTGGCGCTGAAGCGAAAGGGGCATACTGTTGCCATGACCGGCGACGGTGTCAACGATGTGCTTGCTATGAAGCAGGCAGACTGCGGCGTGGCCATGCTCAGCGGCGCACAGGCCTGCAATCAGGTGGCCCAGCTGGTGCTGCTTGATTCGGACTTCGGGGCAATGCCTGCTATCGTGGCAGAGGGCCGCCGGGTGATCAATAACATCCAGCGGGCAGCCTCGCTGTTTCTTGTGAAGAACATAATGTCTATTTTTGTGGCGCTTTTGTCTGTTGCCACCGGCTTTGCTTACCCCTTCCTTCCCATTCAGCTGACGCTGGTGTCCACCCTGACCATTGGTGTTCCCGGCTTCTTCTTTGCAATGGAGCCCAATTATGCCCGGGTGAAGGGCCACTTTTTGCCAACGGTCCTGGGCAGAGCGCTGCCCGGCGGTCTGTGCAACGGCCTGACGATCTTCCTTTTGCAGCATATTCTTTCTGCCAACGGGGTTGGAGCGGCGGATATCCGCACCCTTTGCACCGTGGTGCTGGTGACCACCGGCATACTGGTGCTGGTGCAGACCGGTACACCTCTGGATCTGTTCCGGGGCGTGGTGATCGGGGCGATGGCGGCGGCTGTTTTGGGCTGCTTCCTGCTGCTGCCGGAGCTGTTTGCCCTGCATTTTTCAGGCAGAGCCGCCCTTACCTGGGTGCCGGTGGTGATAGGCAGCACCGTCCTGCTTTTTACTGCCCTTCGCTTTGTGTGCAAAAAAGTCAAAATCTGTTGATTTATACAGATAAAGTCACTATAATAGAGAAAAAAGGAGGTGGCAAAATGGATATGCGTTTGGAAGGTTGCGCCGGCTGCCTTTTGGGTCTTGCCGTGGGCGACGCCATGGGCTATGCCGTGGACGAAAAGACCTGGGAGGAGATCTGCGAAGATTATGGCCCCAACGGCCTTTTGGGCTACGATTCCGTCAATGGGCGGGCAGTGGCTTCTTCCCATACCCAGGTTGCTGCCTATGTGGCAAACGGCCTGCTGTTGGCTGTTACCCGGGGCAGATATGAAAGCGCCAGCCGCTTTGCGGCGGTGGCGATGAAGGAATGGGCCAAAAAGCAGTGGCTTCCCGGAGACCCGGAAAAATGCTACTGCTGGGTGAGCCATTTGCCCGTAATGCGTCAGCGCCGGTGCAAGGATATCAGGATGCTGGATGCTCTGCGTATGGAGCTGGGAACCCCGGAAAAGCCTGCCAACCGGCACAGCACTCCCGGCCCGCTGACCGGCGCGATGATGGTGGGCCTTGCCTACGATGAACAGCGTATGCAGCCCAGGCAGGTTGGCGCTTTGGGTGCCCAGGTGGTAGCCCTGACCAACGGCAGCCCCTATGCCTTCTTATCCGGTGCCATGCTTGCCAATCTGATCGCAGGCATTTTGCAGGAGCCGGAGCTTCCGCTGAAGGAGCAGGCAGTCAGAGCCATCGATGCAATGCATATTTCCTTTGCCTTCTATCCCCAGGCCGAGGAAGTGGAAAAGTATTTTATGCAGGCGGTTACCCTGTCGGGCAGCGCAAAGGATCCCCGCCAGGTGATGGAGAGCTTTTCCTGCCGGGATGCCCATGAATGTACTGCGGCAGCCCTTTATGCCTGCCTGGTATGCCCGGAGGATTTTGATTCTGCTATGATCTTAGCCATTAACCATTCCGGCAGAAGCGCCGCCGTAGGCGCACTGGCGGGGGGTATTCTGGGCGCAAAGCTGGGGGCGCAGGCCCTGCCGGAATTCTATTTGGAGAGTCTGGAATGTGGCGATGTGCTGCAAACCCTGGCAGAGGACCTTGCTGTGGGCAGCCCCACCTCCGGCCTTTTCAACGACGACTGGGACCACAAATACATCCAGGGCTTGCCTCTGACGAAATAATATTTTCAAAAAAGTTGGAAAACCCCTTGCAAAAACCAAAATAGGGTGTTATAATGCAGTTAATCTTACAGTAGACTTGACGAAAGAGAGGGGCGCGCCCCTCTCTTTTGTGTTGAAAGAAGGTGCATTTATGAAGGTTACGGAAATCGTTACCCAGTTCGCCAAGCCCATCGTGGAAGCAAACGGCTGCATTCTGTGGGACTGCGAATATGTAAGAGAGGGTTCTGAGCGGTTTTTGCGGCTCTACATCGACAAAGAGGGCGGCGTGGGCATCGACGACTGCGAGCGCATCGCCCGGGCGGTGGACCCTATTTTGGACGAGGTAGACCCCATTAAGGAAAGCTACCAATTTGAAGTCAGTTCTGCAGGATTGGAACGGCCCTTGCGCCGGGCCTCGGATTTTGCCCAATTTATGGGCAGTCCTGTCCTTGTAAAACTATATAGACCCCATAACGGCCTGAAGGAGATCCCCGGCATTTTGCGGGACTACCAGGATGGCCGGGTTACCGTGGAAGCCGGTAAAGAAACGATCACTTTTGAAAAATCCCAGGTTGCTCTTGTACGCCTGCGGGTAGAATTTTGACAGGAGGAAATGTTATGGCAAGAAATACAAAAGCCAAGAAAACAGCCCAGATGCCTCAGGTAGAAAGAGGTGCGGAGATCTTCGCCAGCCTGCGGGAGTTGGAAAAAATCAAGGGCATCCCTGTGGAGTATATGGTGGAGCGGCTGAAGCAGGCGCTGACCAATGCTTACCGCAAGGACCAGGAGGACGATCGGGATATCCCCGCTGAAAATGTCATTGTGGACATCAGCGAAAAGGGCCTGTTTATGCACCTTGTAAAGACGGTGGTAGAGGAAGTGGAGGATCCCGGCGTGGAGATCCACATCGAGGCCGCCAAGAAGTATGACCATAAGGCACAGCCCGGCGACAATATCACCATCCCTGTAGATTACGAGCACTTTGGCCGTATCGCAGCCCAGACTGCCAAGCAGGTGGTCATCCAGGGCATCCGGGAGGCAGAGCGGGGCGTGGCCTTTGATAACTACAATTCCAAGACCCAGGAGCTGCTGGTGGGCACAGTTACCCGCCTTGACCCTGGCGGCGATGTGTTTGTGAACATCGGCAAGGCAGGGGAGAAGGAAGAAGCAGTCCTCCGGGTCAGCGAGCAGATCCCCGGCGAAGAGTATGCCCCCGGCGATTTAGTCAAGGTTTATGTGCTGGAGGTCCGCCGTGCTACCCGTGGTCCTCTGGTCCAGGTTTCCCGGACGCATCCCAATGTGGTGCGCCGGCTCTTTGAGCTGGAGACCCCGGAGATCGAGGCAGGCCAGGTCATTATCCGCAACATCGCCCGGGAAGCCGGCTCCCGCAGCAAGATCGCTGTCCAGGCCGCTATGGAGGGCATTGATCCTGTGGGCACCTGCGTTGGCCCCAGAGGCGGCCGTGTGGGCGCCGTTGTGGAAGAGCTTTGCGGCGAAAAGATCGACATCGTGGTTTGGAGCGAAGATCCCTGCCAGTATGTGCGTTCTGCACTCAGCCCCGCAGATGTAGTCAGTGTGACCCTTATTCCCGGCCAAAAGGCCTGCCGTGTCATCGTCCCCGATGACCAGCTCAGCCTGGCGATCGGTAAGGAAGGCCAGAATGCCCGCCTTGCTGCCCGCCTGACCGGCTATAAGATCGATATTAAGTCCGAAAGCCAGGCAGACTGATTTTTGAGAGGAGGCGTCATCGTGCAAAAGAAAATTCCCCAAAGACAGTGTATGGGCTGCCGGGAACGGAAGGAAAAAAGAGCTATGATCCGTGTGGTCCGTTGCACAGACGGCTCCGTCAGCCTGGACTTCAGCGGCAAGCTGAACGGTCGTGGTGCCTATGTGTGTCCCGACCCGGAATGTCTGAAAAAGGCCCAAAAGAGCAAGGCCCTGGACCGGAGCCTGGAAGTGACCATCCCCCAGGAGGTCTACGACCGGCTGGCAAAGGAAATGGAGGCCGGCCGTGGATAAAGCCCTGAATTATTTGGCACTGGCCCGGAAGGCCGGCAGAATAGAGCTTGGCGAGGAGCCGGTGGGCGCTTGCGCCCGGGCAAGAAAGGCAAGGCTGGTGGTTGTGGCATCCGACGCTACCGACCACACCTGGCGCAGAGCCAAAAGCTTTGTGGAGGGCACCGAGCAGGTGTGCATCCGACTGCCCTATGATAAGGACCGGCTGGGACAGGCCGTGGGCCGTACTGCCCTGGCCCTGGGGGCCATCACCGACCCGGCGCTGGCGCTGGCCTTTCTGAAGGCTTTGCCCGACCCGGAAACCTATGCCACAGCCATAGAGGCTTTGACGCAAAAGACCGTCCGCCTGCAGAAGCGGCTCTCAGAGGCCCGGGCCCACCAGAAGAACAGACAAAAAGGCCGCACAGGTAAAGCAAAGAACCATTGATTTCGGAGGTGCGTATATGAGTATTGTGAAATATCGCGTGAAGGAAGTTGCCGCAGACTTTGGTATGCAGCCCAAGCAGATCGCGGAAATTGTAGGTAAGTTTTTTGAAAAGCCCAAGTCCACCACCCAGGCCCTGACAGAAGAGGAGCTGAATGTGGTGTTTGACTATATCACCCAGACCAACCAGATCGAATCCCTGGAAGTGGTGTTCGCCGTTACCCCTGCTCCCAAGAAGGAAGAGCCTAAGGCGGAAGCACCGAAGGAAGCTCCCAAGGCTGAGGAAAAGCCCGCAGAGCCCAAGGCAGATGCACCTAAGCCCCAGGCTGCTCCCAAGAAGGAGGAGCCCAAGAAGGAAGTACCCGCACAGCCGGAGCGGAAGCGGGAACGCCGTGTGGTTGACACCTCTGCCGTGCAGGTGAATACTGCCCGTTTTGATGACCGGGTGGACGATATGGTCTCCGACCGTATGCGTGACTATGCCGGCGGCAAGCAGCGCATCGGAAAGAAGGGCCAGCAGCAGAACAAGAAGGAAAACAAGTTCAAGGGCAACAAGGCCAAGAACGAAGAGCAGGAGAAGCTGCGCCGCCTGCAGATGGAGGTGGCCCGGAAGGCCCCTGTTACTGTGAAGATCCCCGACGAAATTACTGTCGGCGAACTGGCTTCCCGGATGAAGAAGACTGCCGGTGAGGTCATCAAGTGCCTGATGAAGAACGGCGTTATGGCTGCCCTCAATCAGACCATCGACTTTGACACCGCCGAATTTGTGGCAGTGGAAATGGGCTGCAAGGTGGAGCGGGAGATCACCGTTACCATCGAAGAGCGGATCATTGACGATCATGTGGATACTGCCGATGAGCTGCTGCCCAGAAGCCCTGTCGTTGTCGTTATGGGTCACGTTGACCACGGCAAGACCAGCACCCTGGACGCCATCCGGAAGACCAATGTGACCTCCGGGGAAGCCGGCGGCATTACCCAGCACATTGGCGCTTACACCGTAGACATTAACGGTCAGTCCCTGACCTTCCTGGATACCCCCGGCCACGCCGCCTTTACTTCTATGCGTGCCCGCGGCGCAATGTGTACCGATATTGCCATTCTGGTGGTTGCCGCCGATGACGGCATTATGCCCCAGACCATTGAAGCCATCAACCACGCAAAGGCTGCCAAGATTCCCATCATCGTTGCCATCAACAAGATGGATAAGCCGGAAGCCAACCCGGATAAGATCAAGCAGCAGCTGACAGAATATGAATTGATCCCCGAAGAATGGGGCGGCGATACCATTATCTGTCCCATCTCCGCCAAGACCGGTATGGGTCTTGATAACCTTCTGGAAATGGTGCTGCTGACTGCCGAAGTGGCAGAGCTGAAGGCCAATCCCAACCGCCGGGCAAAGGGTACTGTGATCGAAGCCCGCCTGGATAGGAACAGAGGCCCCATCGCCACCCTGCTGGTGCAGAACGGCACCCTTAACCAGGGCGATATCATCATTGCCGGCACTGCCGTGGGCCGTGTCCGTGTGATGACCAACGACAAGGGCCGTACCGTAAAGACCGCCGGACCCAGCACCCCTGTGGAGATCACCGGTCTTGCCGATGTGCCCGCCCCCGGTGACGAGTTCAATGCGGACACCGACGAGCGTATGGCAAGAGAGCTGGTGGAGCAGCGCCGTCAGGCAGAAAAGGACGCAGCCGCCAACGCTATGACCAAGGTAACGCTGGACAACCTCTTTGCCAAGATGCAGGAGGGTATGATGAAGGAGCTGCCCCTGATCGTCAAGGCCGACGTGCAGGGCTCCGCCGAAGCGGTGAAGGCCAGCCTGGAAAAGATCTCCAACGAGGAGGTCCGTGTCCGGGTCATCCACACCGGCGTAGGCGCCATCAACGAAAGCGATATCCTGCTGGCTTCCACTGCCGGCGCGATCATCGTTGGCTTCAATGTCCGTCCCGATGCGGCGGCCCAGGCCAGCGGTCAGCGCTCCAAGGTGGATATGCGGTTCTATCGGGTCAT
>JAZQLG010000076.1:0-8381 GCA_045542575.1 Faecousia sp. | reverse complement strand
TTTTTGATCTCCTCGTCGGATGCATCAGGGCTGACCCCTAAAATCTTATACGGATCTTCCATCATTTTTCCGTCCTCTTTTGCTTCTGCCTGTACTGCAGCCACACGCCGCCGTACAGAATATTATCCATCAGGTGCTTGTCCTCCACCAGGGGAAGTCGCTCATAGGCCTGGGTACAGCCTGCCATTTCCAGCACCAAAAATTCTGTCCATTTTTCCCAGCTTGGCTCCATTCCCATCGCCAGGAATGGATTGTAGCTGCCCTTTTTCTTGTCCCGGGCGTAATCCACCGCCCCATCAGCCAGGTAAATAAACCGGCCCAGGCAATTTGCCAGCTGCCGCAGATCCTGCTCCCACAGATCCTCTTTGTAAACGAAAAGCTCTTCCAAAAGCTCCCCGAATGTACCTGCGGGCAGATCGGGATTGGGGCAGTTTTCCTGCTCCAAAAGGCGGATCTTCTCTAATTTTTCTTCCATCGCCTTACACTGCCGGGGGTAGCGGGCGGCAATTTCCTTCATATGCTTTCCAAAGGTACGAAGAAGGCCCTTGGTGTTACCGCCATCCTTGTCCTCCTTGTCGTCCAGAGCCTTATAATAGGCCAGGGCCACATTCATATCCGCGCAATAGGCGATGTATTCACTGTCCACCCAGGGCCGTGGCTTCAGAGGGTGCAGTCCACAGGCCCTTGTGCCGGATATCTCCTCCGGCTCGTACAGAGAATGGAGCAGCAGGCCTAAAAAGGCCAGGTCAAAGCTCAGTCCCAGCCGGGCAAGAGAGCCGTGACGCAGGCGCATCTGCCGGCAAATGCCGCAGTAAAACTGCCGATACCGGATATCCTCCTCCGGTGTCAGCTCCTTTAGATCTGCCATTACAAAACCGAACATCTTTTGCGCCCCCTCCTCTCTACTATAGGGGATATTTGTGAACAAATCTTCCTTCAGGTAAATTTTCTGTCCATCAGCCAGCGGTTTAAGCCGCCACCGTAAAAAACGATGCTGACACAGCAGTAAAGCCACAGAAAGCTCATGGCCGCCCGGTACATAGTGCCGTATAGGTTTACATAACTTGATGAATAGGCCACATAAACGGAAAACAGATTGGAAAATACCAGCCAGCCGAAGGAGGCCAACACCGCCCCGGGCAAGCTCTGCTTCCAGGAAAAATCCCTGTTGGGAAGAGCCTTATACATCGCGCAGAACAGGGCGATCTGGGTCAGCAGTAAAAAAAGCTGCCGAAAATCCACTGCTCCGGACAAAAAGCCGATCAGGGGCTCTTCCCCATAGGGCAGCGCCTCCAGCAGGGCCTTACCAAACACCTGCAGCACTAAATTCAAAAACAGCACCAGCAAAAAGGCGAAGGTATAGTACACGCTCATAATTCGGGTGTACACATAGCCCCGGGTCTCCTGCAGGCCGTAAACCGCATTTAAGCCCTTCAGCAAGCCGTAAATGCCCCGGCTGGCAGACCACAGAGCCGTCAGAGCAGAAAGGCCAAGCAGTGCCCCGGTTGTGCCCAGGTAGGTCTCAAACACCAGCTGTCTTGCCCCTTCCATCAGGGCGCCGGGCACGAAGCCCTCCAAAAAGGTCAGCAGGTTTTCTACCTCCAGCCCGGTATGGCGCAAAAAGCCCAGCATCAGCACCAGAAGGGGAAAGAAGGAAAGCACCATAAAGTAGCAGGCGGAGGAGGCGTAAAGCCCCACCTTCATCGAAAGCAGTTTTCGGACAAACCGCACACTCCGCCCCAACAGGCCGCCCTTTGGCACAAGCTCCACCACACTCACTCCTTTTTGTTATGTAACATGAAAAAGGCTTTTGTAGGGTAGAGCGACAAAGACCTACCCCGGGGGAAGTAGGTCTTTTGTCTGTAATAATATATTATTCCGCAGAAATAAGGTAATAGTACACAGGCTGACCGCCGGGAAGCAGGTTTACATCTGCATCGGGGCAAAGGTCGCTGAAGATCTTAGCTGCCTTCTGTGCCTGCTTTTCCTTGATATCCTGTCCGTAATACAGGGTAATATAGGACTTGTTCTCCTCCCGGACCTTTTCTGCCAGGGCACGGATCAGCACATAAATATCCTTGCTGTTGCCAAACAGGCTACTGCCTACCATTGCCAGGTAGTCACCCTCGTGGATATCGTAGCCGTCAAAGTCGGAGTTCCGGGCGGCATAGGTGATCTGCATCGTATCCACCGTTGCCAGGGACTCCGTCATGGCTTCCACATTTTCCGTTTCTTCCCCATCGGGGTTGAAGTTCAGCATCGCCGTAATGCCCTGGGGCACAGTCTTGCTGGGAATGACCACCACCCGCTTGGGGGACAGGGCATCCACCTGCACGGCGGCCATAATGATGTTTTTGTTGTTGGGCAGCACATACACGGTGCGGGCAGGCACTTTATTCACCACAGCCAGGATATCCTGGGTGCTGGGGTTCATTGTCTGACCGCCGGAAATGATGCCATCCACACCCAGATCACGGAACACAGCCGCAAGGCCATCACCTGCGCAAACTGCCACCACACCGGTGTCCTTGGTGGGCTCGGCGATCTCCGGCTCCTGAGGAGCGGGGGCGGGCGCAGTTGCTTCCAGCACCTTTTCGGTATGCTGCAGGCGCATATTCTCGATCTTTACCGTGGCAAAGGAGCCGTACTTCACTGCTTCGTGGAGGGCGGCACCGGGATCGTTGGTGTGCACATGGACCTTGATGATCTCCTCGTCGTCCACCAGCACCAGGCTGTCGCCCAGGCCGCTTAAGAACTTGCGGAGCTTTTCCGGGTCCTTCTTGTTTTCCCGGTTGATAATAAACTCAGTGCAGTAGGCGAAGGTGATGTCCGCCTCGTCAAAATCAGCAAAGTTGGCGCCTTCCTTCACAGGAGCATCCTGGTTTTCAGGTGCAACCAGGTCTTCCCCTTGCAGGGCACTCATCATGCCCTCCAGGGCCATCATCCAGCCCTTGCCGCCTGCATCCACCACACCGGCCTTTTCCAGCACCGGGTTCTGATGGGTGGTGTTTGCTAAGGCAATGTTGCCTTCCACAATGGCCTGCTCCAGCACATATTCAAAGGAATTGTTCTCCCGGGCGGCCTTTACCGCACGGGCGGCAGCCAGGCGGGAAACGGTGAGGATCGTGCCTTCGGCAGGCTTCATAACTGCCTTATAGGCTGCATCCACGCCCTCGCGCATAGCGCTGGCCCACTGCGCACCGTCACATTCGGTCACGCCCTTCAGCTTCCGGGAAATACCCCGCATCAGAAGGGATAAAATAACACCGGAGTTACCTCTTGCGCCGCGAAGCATAGCGGATGCGGCTGTGGCAGAGGCCTTCTCTACAGTAGGCTCATCCAATTTGCGCAGCTCGGTGGCGGCGGCGTTAATGGTCATAGACATATTCGTGCCGGTATCGCCATCGGGAACGGGGAAAACATTCAGTTCGTTGAGCTTTTCTTTGCCGATCTCAATGGCCGCTGCAGCGCTGAGCAGCAGTCTGCGCAGCTCGGCTCCATCTATTTTCTGTATCAAGTGTGTACCTCCGGCTCTTACGCGATAGAATCGATGAACACGTTTACATTCCGCACTTCCGTATCCGTCAGGCTCTGGACCTTGTAGCGGACCTCGGAAATGATGGAGCTGCCAACTGCGTTCATATTCACGCCGCTGTCCACCATGATGTGCACATCAATAGATACGGTGTTATCCTCGTGGACTTCCACCTTGACGCCCTTGCCCATAGCTTCCTTGCGGAGCAGATGGAACAGGCCGTCCTTCACAGACCGGGCCACCATACCCTTTACGCCAAAGCAGTTGGCTGCGGCAATGCCGGCAATTTCCGTATAAACATTTCCTGCAACGCTGACAGCGCCGTTTTGGTTTTCCTGATAAATCATAGTTTACCTCCTTGTTTGCACTTGGGGTCAGATCAGACTTTCTTCCCAGCAGGCGGGAGCGGTAAGGCCCATCATCTTCACAATGGTGGGAGCCACATTGGCAAGGCCGAAATTGCCTTCCTTAATGGTATAGCTGCCTTCGGGATCGTAAATGATAAAGGGAACAGGATTCAAAGAGTGGGCAGTGCGCACAGAGGTCTTGCCCTTCTTGGTTTCGGTCATCTGGTCGGCGTTGCCGTGGTCAGCGGTGATCAGCACCCGGTAGCCGTACTTGTCAGCGGCCTCCAGGATGGCCTTCAGGCCATTGTCCACACACTCCATTGCGTACACGACTGCTTCCACCACGCCGGTATGGCCCACCATATCGCCGTTGGGGTAATTGCAGCGCAGGAACTGGACCTTTCCGGAAGCCATAGCCGCTACCATCTTCTCGGTGATCTCCTTGGACTTCATAGCAGGTGCCTGCTCGAAGGGGATCACATCGGAGGGCACTTCCTCGTACACTTCCAGCTCCTCGCAGACCTTGCCGGAGCGGTTGCCGTTCCAGAAATAGGTCACATGGCCGTACTTCTGGGTCTCGGAGCAGGCGTACTCGGAGATCTTTGCCTGGCACAGCACCTCGGTCAGGGTGTTGGTGATCACAGGGGGCTGCACCAGATAGTTTTCGGGAATGTTCAGGTCGCCGTCGTACTGAAGCATACCGGCAAACTTCACGCCGGTGTAGCCGGGACGGTCGAACTTATCAAAATCCTTCCGGTCGAAGGCCAGGGAAATTTCCTGGGCACGGTCGCCACGGAAGTTGAAGAGGATCACGCTGTCGCCATTTTCGATCTTGGCAACAGGCTCACCGTTTCTTGCCACCACGAAGGCAGGCAGGTCCTGGTCGATACAGCCGGTCTCTGCCCGGTAGGTCTCCACCGCTTCCAGGGCAGAGGCAAACTGCCGGCCCAGACCCTGTACATGGGTCCGCCAGCCCAGCTCCACCATGCCCCAGTTGGCTTCGTAACGGTCCATAGTGATCTGCATACGGCCGCCGCCGGAAGCAATGGCGTAATCATAGCCGTCGCCGGTCAGCTCCTTTAACACATCTTCCAGCATTCCGATGTACTCAGGGGCAGAGGTGGCAGGCACATCACGGCCATCCAGCAGGATGTGGCAGTAAGCCTTCTTCACGCCGGAAGCCTTTGCCTGCTTCAAAAGGGCGATCAGGTGATGAATATTGGAGTGGACATTGCCGTCAGACAGCAGGCCCATAAAGTGCATTGCCTTGCCGCCCTTGGCGTTTTCCACCAGGTCAAGCCAGGTCTTGGATGCGAACAGCGCGCCGTTTTCGATGGACTCGCCCACCAGCTTTGCGCCCTGGGAATATACCTGGCCGCAGCCAAGGGCATTGTGGCCCACCTCAGAGTTGCCCATATCCTCATCAGAGGGCAGACCGACAGCAGAGCCGTGGGCCTTCAGATAGGTATGGGGGCAGGTTGCAAGAAGACGGTCCAGGGTGGGGGTGTTGGCCTGCGCGACTGCGTCGCCGCTGCCGCCGTCACCCTTGCCGACGCCGTCCATAATAACGAGTACAATGGGTTTTTCCATAAAAGGATTCCTCCGTTATCTCTATTGTATGTGCTTGGGACATTCTTTCAGTTGTACTATTTTACTACATTTGCCTCAATCTTACAACTGTTTTTTTGATTTTCACGGTTCTACACAGAAAAAAGCCCGGCAAAACCGGGCTTTTTCTTCGCATATTCCAAAGTTTGTTAAAAATGTTTTAAGAAACGGGCGCTTTTTCTTACAGGGCAGCTTTGATGGCAGCCAGCAGATCCTCATAGGCTTCATAGGCGGGATACTGGGGGAACTCTGCCTTAATTTTTTCCGTGGAGCGGAACAAAAAGCCCGCCTTGGAGGCCTGGATCATACCCAGGTCGTTAAAGCTGTCGCCGGCGGCAATGGTCTCAAAGCCCATGGCCTGCAGGTGCTTGACGGTTGTAAACTTGGTGTTTTCCACCCGCATACGGAAGCCGGTTATCCGGTCCTGCTCATTTACCACCAGCTCGTTGCAGAAGATGGTGGGCATTCCCAGCTTCTTCATCAGGGGCTGGGCAAACTGGGTGAAGGTGTCACTGACGATGATCACCTGGGTCAGGCTCCGCAGTTCGTCCAAAAATTCCTTGGCCCCTTCCATAGGGTCGATCTTGGCAATGGTGGCCTGGATGTCCTTCAGGGTCAGGCCGTGCTGACGGAGAACATCGATCCGCCAGGCCATCAGCTTATCGTAATCCGGCTCGTCCCGGGTGGTCCGGGTCAATTCGCTGATGCCGCTTTCCTTGGCAAAGGCGATCCAAATTTCCGGCACAAGAACACCTTCCAAATCCAAACATACTACATTCATTTTCTTCTCTCCTTATCTGAATCTGAAATTATGGGCAGGGAACATTGCATCCCTAATGTATAGTTTCGTTTCTTCCGCTTTTTGAAGGCCTAAGCTTTCCGCAAGGGAACGTTTGGCTTCATCTCCATCTGCCACAGTCATATATCTTCCCCGTGCTTTTTGGAATATCTCTTTCAGCGCCCCTCCATAGGCAGGCCAGCCAAAGCCGTCAAAGCAGCCCTCTGCGGTCACCGTTGCAACTGCACCCAGCGCCCCCGCTTCATCATATACCCCATAGTAGCGGCCGCCACTATTTTCCAGCGCCATATACTTGGGGTACAATCCCATACAGGAAAACTGGGTCAAAACATTCGGATTTACAAGGCCTAAATTGGCATCGTATATCTTATACTCCAACCGGGAAAGGGCCAGCGGCACAATGGGGATCCGCATTTTGGCTGAGCCTTCCTCTATGTGGATCTCTCCTTCGGAGGCAGCAAAGCGATTCTTGTTAAAATCCGCCACTGCGCCCTCAGAAAACCGCGCCATCACTCCGGAGCCGAACAAATACCGAAAGCCGAAGGAGGCATAGAGCTTTTCTGCCACCGGGTTGGATGTGCCCAGAAACATGGCTTTTACACCCATCGTTTCCAGGGTTTCCACCATTCTTCCAAACAGAATTCTTCCCAGTCCTGTTCCCCGGGTATCGGGAGTAGTAAACATCGCAGAAAGGCCGGCAATATGGGGTTCGTGTTTAGGGATCGTGCCGTGGATCGCGCCTGCAAGGCAGCCGTCCTTCTTTGCAAGCACCACGATGTCCCGATTTTCCTTTATTTCCTTGCCCGTCAGCTGGGGCGCTTCCAAAAGGCGCTCTTCTGCACCGAAAATTTCTTCCAGCCGGCAGAGCATCTCCTCCGCATCAAAAGGCACTTCGCAAGTGATAAGCTCCACAGTCTTCCCTCCCCTCGCTTTTTTGTCATTATAAACCAAAAGCTTTCTCTATGCAACGGGTAAAATAGCCCCCGACGGATTCGGAAGGGGTTTTCGTGTTTTGTCCGGTATTCCGGGGGCAGACCCAGCACCACTGGCTTTTTCTGTTAGTCGTTGGTTTTGAAGGCAGATAGTCGGATGATGGCAAGGGTGGCGTCGTCGGTGCTGTCGGTTTGGCCGCTATGCAGGATCCGGGTGGCAAGCTCTGCCACACTTTCTTCCCTGCTGGCCCGGCAGCAGGCTAAAGCCTCCGTGCTGTCCACGCCGTCGCTGGCAAGGATCAGCCACTGGCCCCTCTTCAGGGAGAACTGCTCCGTTTCCTCCCGGGTGCCTTCCACGGAAAGCCCCGGCGGCGGGCCGGGCTGTCCGATCCGCTCCGCCCCTTCCTTTGTCAGAAAATAGGAGGGGGCTGCCCCCCATTTATAAAGGGTCACTCTGCCGCTGTCCAGGCAAAGCTCTGCCAGATCCACGGTCACCGCCCCGGCTCTGTCCCGGAGTGCGCAAAGGCTGTTCAGACTGCGCAGGGCATACTGGGCGGGAAAGCCTGCCCCCAAAAGACGGCTCAATATCTGCACCGCCGCCTGTCCTTCCCGGACCGCCCCCATTCCTGTGCCCATTCCGTCACAAAGAAGCACATAATACTTGCTGCCCACACCGGCAAAATAGGCGCACCGGTCACCGTTATCTGCTTCCGGGCGGTTGCCGAACACGGAAACCTCCGGGATATACTGGCGGGTCACTGTTTCCGTCCGGCGGCTCAAGGTATCGGAAACATCCTGCAAAAACTCGCTTAAAAAGCGGTACTGCTGGGTCAGAGCCGTGCGGTACTCCTTTTGCCGCTCCCGGTCTGCCCGGATGGAGCGCAGCTGCTCCTGGGCCCGGTGAAGCTCCGCCAGATACCTGCCGCTGCGGCGGCACACAATGGGCAGTTCCTGGGGACTGAGCAGATTCTTATGCAGCAGCAGACCCGGCAGGCGGCCCAGCCTGCGGGCATCCTTGCAGTTTTTTCGGTAGGCGCAGCCGGCGCAGGCTCGCTCTGCCGCCCGGTGCATCAGGCCGTCCTCGTCCACCTCCGGCAAGGTCACCTCCATCAGCAACTGCCGGCTTTGGGAAAGGACCCCCGCCGCCATTTCCAGCCGCA
>JAZQLG010000075.1:0-3515 GCA_045542575.1 Faecousia sp. | reverse complement strand
GGAGCGGCGGGCAGCTTCTGCCACAGCCTTGGCAACGGCGGGGCCAACTCTTTCGTCGAAGGCGGCGGGGATGATATAATCCTCGTTCAGCTCGTCTTCAGAAATCAGGTCAGCCAGAGCCTGGGCGGCGGCCATCTTCATTTCCCCGTTGATATCGCTGGCAGGGACACCGAAAGTGCCGCGGAAGATGCCGGGGAAGGCCAGAACATTATTGATCTGGTTGGGGAAGTCGCTGCGGCCGGTGGCGATCACCCGAGCGCCGCCTGCCTTGGCATCGTCCGGGAAAATTTCGGGGGTGGGGTTGGCACAGGCGAAGATGATGGCATCGGGTGCCATGGTCTTGACCATCTCGGTGGTCATGGTGCCGGGGGCGGAAACACCGATGAACACATCGGCGCCCTTAATGACATCAGCCAGAGAGCCGGCAACCTTTTCCTTATTGGTGACCTGGGCCATTTCGGCCTTGATCCAGTTCAGACCGTCACGGCCTTCGTAGATGGCGCCGCTGCGGTCGGTCATGATCACATTTTCAAAGCCGGCAGACAGCAGCAGCTTTACGATCGCAATGGCGGCAGCGCCAGCGCCGGAGGTGACGATCTTCACATCTTCCTTCTTCTTGCCAACTACCTTGATGGCGTTGAGAAGACCTGCCAGGGTGATAACGGCAGTGCCGTGCTGGTCATCGTGGAAAATGGGAATGTCGCACTTTTCCTTCAGCTTACGCTCGATCTCAAAGCAGCGGGGAGCGGAAATATCTTCCAGGTTTACACCGCCAAAGGAGCCGGAGAGCATATAAACGGTGTTGACGATCTCATCCACATCCTTGCTCTTGATGCAAAGAGGGAAGGCATCCACATCACCGAAGGCCTTAAACAGGGCACACTTGCCTTCCATAACAGGCATACCGGCTTCGGGGCCGATATCGCCCAGACCCAGAACGGCAGTGCCGTCGGTGATAACGGCGCAGAGGTTATGACGGCGGGTCAGCTCAAAGGACTTGTTTACATCCTTCTGGATCTCCAGACAGGGCTGAGCAACACCGGGGGTGTAGGCCAGGGACAAATCTTTTTTGGTGGCAACAGGGACTTTGGCAACAACTTCGATCTTGCCGCCCCACTCACCGTGCAGCCGGAGGGACTCTTTTGCGTAATCCATAAGTAATTCTCCTTATATGTAATTTATTTTGTTCTCTACATATCATAGCATCTTTTGAGCAAAAGTAAAGGCTTTTCGATATGTTTATATTTATTTGTAGGGAATACCAAAAGGCGTGGAGAAAATCCACGCCTTTTAAGGTTATTTCATCAGTTCATCCGTTAGGCGGAGGATCTCCGGGGCGGCCTTTTCCCGACCTTTTTGCAGAGTGCGGTTATAAATGGGGTAGGCAAGGCACACAAGCAAAATGCCCACGATGCCTAAGGAAAGGCCTACGGCGACGGCAAGGAAGAAAGAACCCAAAAGACTGCCGAATTCTGTCATGATCAGGCTCATACCTGTGCCTAAGAGCAGAGCGCCCAGGATGCCCACTGTAAGGGCGGCATTGGTGGCTTTCGAGGTTACCCGGGCATCCAGTCTCCGCAGAGCTGCCATTTTATTCTCCTCTTCGGCGGGGGGAGTATATTTATCCCGGATGCGCTTGATCTCTGCCTGCTCGCTGGCAGAGTAGGTGTAATTGAAATTCTCTTTATTTTCCATTTCCATCTCTCCGAAGTTGCTTATTTCCGTAGTGGATCATAGTAATTGCCATCGCGATGATGAAGGCGCAGACCGCAAAGCCGGTGAGCCCCAAAAACAGGTTCCGGGTAAGAGCGTCCATTGTTTCAGCGCCGAAGGCGGTGAGCATTGCTGCTTCTAAGGTCAGCATACTGACACAGGCGGAAGCCAGGCTGACTACCTTTGCCGCAGAATAGACCGGGCTTTTCAGCTTCCGGTATTTGATAAGGTTAACAACTGCCAGGGTGAAGGCTGTGAAGGTGTAGGCTGCCAGGGCGATGGTGGTGATCTGGTGGTGGCGGAAGGTCCTGCCCCAGTAGATCATAAAGAACACCATCACAGAAAGGGTCAGATTCATCAGCAGCAGCACGATACCGCAGTCCCGGTAGCGGAGCAGCTCCTCTTTTTGGTTTTCACCCGGCTTATGGCTGCGGGTATAGCGGACCAGGAAAAACCGCATGACAGCAAGGCAGATATAGTAGCCTGCCAAGGTATAGTACCAGAAGGTGTGATGCCAAAAGCCAAGCCCCAACTGCAAAAGGGCATAGGCGGTGTTAAAGTAAAGGGTGCCATACAGGGAGATCTGCATACGCAATTCCCGGTCCTCCAAAAAGCGGCGGGCGTATTTGTTTTCCTCCCGGAACTTCCGGAACATAGGAATGAGCCGAGGAAGCTGGATGCACCAAACCGTCAGGGTATAAAAGGACAGCACATAGGCGCAAATGGCAGGAATAGAGTCCTGCCCCATAAATGCCAGTGCGTAGATCAAAAACACCGTGGCGATGGGGATCAGGATCAGCATAATGGGGGTAGGGGGGAAGAGAATGGCTTTTCCGATTCTTTTCCAGTCCATCTCAGTGCCTCCTTATGGTGACGGTGAAGGTCGTGCCCACACCGACCGCACTTTCCACTCCGATCTCCCCCTGCATAATGTCGATGACCCGCTTGACAAGGGCCAGGCCCAGACCGTTGCCCTGGGTGCTGTGGGAGGTGTCGCCCTGGTAGAATTTTTCAAAGATATGCTCGCCCACCTGGGCGGACATACCGCAGCCGGTATCCTTTACCTTTACGGTGGCATACCGGTCGGTGGCAGTCAAGGTTACGGAAACGGTGCCGCCGGATTCGGTGAACTTAAAGGCGTTGGAAAAAAGATTGTTCCAAACAAGGGACAAAAGCTCACTGTCCGCTTCTACCTTTACATCCTCTGCAATGTCCGTTTCTATTTCGATATTCTTCTGCTCCCAGGTGTTTTCAAACTGCAAAAGGCAGGCGCAAAGCTGCTCACCCAGGTCAAATTCCGTCACTTCCGGGAAGATCTGCTGGTTTTCCAGCCGGTTTAATTTTAAGATGTTGGTCATCATTTCAGACAGCCGGCGGGAGGCATCGGTGATGCCCCTTGCGTATTCCATTCGCTTTTCCTCGGTCAGCTCCGGGGATTGCAGCAGGGTGCCGTAGTTTTGCATCACCGCAAGCGGAGTTTTTAGTTCGTGGGACACATTGGCAATAAAATCTGTGCGGAGGGTCTCCACACTGCTCAGCTCCCGGGCCATTTTGTTCAGACAGTCGGTGATCTCGTTAAAGCCTTCGTAGGCAGACAGCTTGCTCATAGGCTCGATGCGGACGGAAAAATCCCCGGCGATCATTTTGTTGGCTGCCTGGGTGATCTTCTTCACCGGACGCTCCACCGTGATTTTCCGGCGCAGATAGTCAATGGCTGCCATAAAGGCGCTGATCAGCACCACATTTATAAAGGTGAGCTTGGCGGCAGCGGCGATCTCCTCCTCGGTGAAGTTGTGCTGGAG
>JAZQLG010000074.1:0-12525 GCA_045542575.1 Faecousia sp. | reverse complement strand
TCGTGGACATAGGAGCCGGCCTTGGTGTGGTACATAGCGTGGAAAGTGCCGATCACGCAGCTCAGAGGCTCAGCCAGAGAGCCGTAGTAATAAGTGTCGGAATCATAGGGCAGCAGGCAGTTCATCAGCAGTGTCTCAATACGCACATTGCCGTACTGGCTGTTGCCGCCGCAGAAGCTGTAGGAGTAGCCGGGAGCCATCTGGGAGCCCGTATAATAGTGAGCAGGCTGAATAACGAACTTGTCGCCTACCTTATACTTATGTTTCCAGTTTTCACCAACCTCTACGATATCACCACAGAACTCGTGACCAACAACGGTGGGATTTTCGTCACAGTTGTCGGGAACGCGCTTGTGATCGCCGCCTTCGATGGCAGCCTTATAGGTGGACATACAAATGCTGTCGGACACGACCCGGATGCGAACATCGTCAGGACCAACTTCGGGCAAGGTCACATCGTCCAGCCGCAGGTCCATTTTACCGTGGATTCTTACTGCTTTGGTATTCATACTTTTTCCTCCTAAATTAGCAGTTTTCGTGGGCGATCAGCGTCCACGTGGCATCTATCAAATTGGCAAACATGGGATTTTCCATGGCCTTAATTACAAAGCTTTGCCGGGGAGAATTGATATCCTCACCGGAGATCTGGAACATACCGTAATCCTCACACAATTTGCGCAGGCGGGTCAGCTGGGCCTGCGTGTTCCGGGTGGGCATATAGGTAACTGCCTTCACACCCTGCTCCTGCAGGCAGACAAACAAGTCGTCCAGATAATCATCCTCAAACTTCTGGGCCTTTTTGTCACCGGTGACACTGTCCCCCACATCGCCCAGGTAGGCATAGCACAGATAGGCATCCACCTTTTTGCAAAGCTCTACCATTTGGGGAAGCTTGGGACACTCATCGGTAGCGGGGATGAAGATCTGGGGCACAAAAGCGCTCTTCAGAATGCCCAGCAGGTCATACTCATAGAAGGGGTATTCCGTATCCAGCATTTGGGCTTCCTGCTTAGAAGAAAGGGTCAGCCCCATTTCCTGCAGTTTGCAAACCATTGCCTCTCCCCTGCCCACCTGGGCAGTCAGCTTCCTGGCAAGGGCATACATCAGGTGGCGCTCCGTAACGCCGCCTTCTTCCGCTGCCATAGAAAGAGGAAGCACATCCTTGTCATAGTCTAAAGCAATCTCCGGCAGAAGGGCGTTGATTTTCTCCACCATCTTGCGGTTTCTTTCATGGCGGGCCTGCCGGAAGGAACGGAAAAACTCGGTCAGAGTTGCAATCTGATCATGGGGTACGCCCTGGATGGTCATATAGCTGACGCCGACCTGGTCCGGGTTATTGGTACGGCGGTCTTCCAAAGAAGTACCCGCCATAGATACCCGGCACTCCATACCGATGGTCACGGGCATCTGCACCAGCTTAGCTGCTTCCAAAAACTCCTCTGCGCCGGAAATGGAATCGTGGTCGATAATACCGGCGGTGCAAAGGCCTTCCATCCTTGCCGCATAGACGGCGGCGGTGGGAGAATAAGGAGAGAAGGAATAGGTGGTGTGGATGTGATTGTTTATGTATTGGGGCACCTGGGGAGGAAATTGGGTCTCAGGCAGGATCTTTGCAAGATTGGCAAGCCGCTCTTCCTTGGTAGGTGCATTCAGCAAATTTAAGATAGAAATATCAATCATAGCAAGCCTCTTAGTTCAGCATAACCTGGCCGCCGGTTACAGGGATGGCCTGGCCGGTTTCATAAACCTGCTCTACACAGTACATCACTGCGCGGGCCACGTCCACAGGCAGACAGCCACGGTTCATAGGCACCTTTGCTTCGTAGAAACGGCGGACATCGTCAACCGTCTTAGCACCGGGGACCTTGCCGGCCTGCAGGTACTGCACAAACAGGCCTCTTTCCGGGTCACTCCACAGAGGGCCGTCCAGGTAGTTACCGGGGCAGATCGCATTGACCTTGATGTTATAGGCGCACAGCTCCAGCGCCCAGCTCTGCACCAGGCCGATGGTGCCAAACTTGGAGCCTGCATAGGCGAAATTCTTGTTGGAGCCTTCCAGACCGGACTTGGAGGACATGGCAATGATGTCGAAGGTTTTTTCAGGAGCAGCTTCGTGCTGAGCCTCCATAATGATGGCGGCATACTTACAGGTAAGGAACAGGCCGGTGTAGTTAACGGCAGTAACAAAATCCATATCCTTCTTTTCGAAGGTGGCGATGGGACCGGAACGGACAACACCTGCGTTGGCAAGCATAATATCCAGGCCGCCGAACTTTTCTACAGTTTCGGCAACCATATCCGCAACGCTTTGCTCATCGGACACATTCACACCGATGGCATAGGCTCTTTCACCCATTTCTGCAGCCACCTGCTGAGCAAGGGGCAGGTTCATATCGGCGATCACCACAGTGGCGCCTTCCTTGTACAGCTCTTCCGCAATACCCTTGCCGAAGCCCTGGGCAGCACCGGTAACGATGGTGATCTTGCCTGCCAGACGGCCCTGGCCTGCAGGCCGGTTATTTACATTTTCCCGGGCAATTTGTTCCCATTTGGTCATATCAATGCTCATAATTTTATCTCCTATTCTCTCAGAGCAGATTTAACAGTTTTTCATAGGCCCGCTCCCAAGCAGCAGTATGGTTGGGGGTGTAGGTCTCTACCGCTTCGCTGTTGCGGACGACTTGGCGAAGCTCGTCAATATCCTTAATTTCGCCCAAAGCCATCGCCTGGGCCAAAAGGTTGCCCATAGCCGCACCCTCGATAGGGCCGGTGATAACAGGACGGTCCAAAGAGTCAGCTACCATCTGGTTCAGGAGCTTATTCTGAATACCGCCACCGACAATGTTCAGTGAGTCGATGCGCTGACCCTTGATCTCTTCCAGCCGCTCCAAAGCCCAGCGGTACTTAAGGGCCAGGGATTCATATATACAGCGGGCTACCTGTCCCGGCGTTTCGGGAATGGGCTGGCCGGTCTTCTTACAGAAGGCCTGGATCTTGCTCACCATATTGCCACCGGCAAAGAATTCGCCGTAATCCGGGTCAATAATACTCCGCAGGGGCTGGGCCTCTCTTGCCATAATAACGATATCGTCCCAGCTGTATTTCGTGCCTTCCTTGATCCAATCCCGGCGGCACTCCTGAATGAGCCACAGACCCATAATATTCTTTAAGGGACGGAAGCCGCCCTGAACAGTGCCCTCATTGGAGAAGTTGGCATCCCGGACCTTATCGTCCAAAATAGGCTTGTCCGTTTCCACACCGAACAGCGACCAGGTGCCGGAGGAACAGAAAGCAAAGCTGCCACTGCCGGGGATAGCTGCCACCGCAGAAGCGGTATCGTGGGTGCCTACGGCTGCAAAGGGCGCTCTGTTCAGCCCCAACTCCTCTGCCAGCTCCGGACGAAGGCTGCCCCGAAGGCTGCCGGCCCGGTCAATGGGAGTGAAAATTTCCTTGGGAAGGTCCAATGCTTCAATGGTCTGCCAATCCCAATCCTTCGTGGTGGGATTGTAGAGCATCGTGGTAGTCACATTGGTATATTCGCTCTTTGCCTCCCCCGTCAGGAAATATCCCAAAAGGTCCGGCATAAGTAAAAGCGTTTCTGCGTTTTCAAGGGCCACATCGTTTTGCCGCTTCCGGCGGTAAAGCTGATAGACCGTATTGAAATTCATATTGGCAATGCCGGTGCGGGTAAAGAGTGTTGGGAAATCCACGATCTTCCAGGCTTCCTTGAAGTCTTCATCCACGCTGTAACGGTAGGCCCGGGGATTACCCAAAAGGTGACCGTTCTTATCCAGCAGGCCGTAGTCCACGCCCCAGGTATCAATGCCGAAGCAATGAAGCTCACCAACATTTGCCTGCTTGAAAGCAAGAAGGCCTTGCTTCAGCTGGTTAAACAAATAGGGCAAGTCCCAGTAGTAGACCCCATTCATCTCAACGAAGTTGTTTTCAAAGCGGTGCAGCTCACGCATCGTCAGTTTGCCGTTTTCCAGCTGGCCCAAAATGGCACGACCGTTACTGGCGCCAAGGTCAAAAGCAAGCAGATTCTTCATAAATCCACTCTTCCTTTCTGTGCTTTTTTCAAAAATGCACATATCTTCACATATACTGTATAATTATATCACAACAATATTCGTCTTGCAACAGAATTTATCAAAAGAAATGGGGGTATACTACACAAAAACAAGGAGGTTACACAATGATCGAACAAGATACCATTCGGCTTCTGCGGGAATGTGATGCGGGAATAAAAATGGGCATTTCCTCCATTTATGACGTGTTACACAAGGTGGAAAGCCAAAAGCTATATAATATTCTGGAAAAGAATAAGGGCCAGCACGAAAAGCTCCAGGGAGAGATCCAGAGTCTTTTGGGAAAATACCACGACGAAGGCAAAAATCCTAACCCAATGGCTTCGGCAATGTCCAAAATGAAGACCGGAATGAAAATGGCTATGGACTACAGCGACGCAACCATCGCAAACCTGATGACCGATGGGTGCAATATGGGTGTTAAATCCCTGAACAAGTACCTGAATCAGTATGAGGCCGCCGACGAGGTTTCTAAAGACATCACTAAGCGACTGATCAATCTGGAAGAGGAATTGACCCACGAAATTCGGTCTTTTCTATAAAAATGCTCCCGATGGAGTCAATTCCATCGGGAGCATTTTAGGGAAAGGGATACGGTTCTACCCCCTTTCTGTTGACATATACAGGAAAATATACTACCAAGGGGTCAAACGAGCCGTCCCTTTGTCCCTCTAATACGCAAAAAATCGAGCAATTATGCAGAACAAGTGCATAGTTGCTCGATTTTGTTTGTTTTTAATTTATCATGGTTTGTTAAAGCATTTTTCTCGCAACAAACCTTTCTCTTCGTAAAATCTTACTATATTTTGCGTAAAAGATACCCGCAATTTCTTTGTTCGACACTGTACCCTAATTCGTCCGCTACTCTTTGATAATTTTCATTAACCCAAGGGTAATAGGCATCCAAGTAGATATAATCAGGCGTTTTCTCTGGGTTGATTTTATAATATTCTACCAAACGGGCATAGCTACTTTCGCCCGCGCCAGCCAACCAACCAGAATACCCTCCCATCTCATTTTCTCCGCACATATATAGCCATATCTTGAAAGAAAAATACAAAACGCTCTTGTTTTCCTCTTGCAAAATCGGTTCAATATCCTCATAATATTTTCTTTCTTCTTCAACGTTTGCCTTGGAGTCCAATACACCGAATTTACATCCGAAATCGTATGCTACAACCTCTTGTTTCCCTCGGAAACATTTTATTTCTTGAGAAATGCTTTGCGAAACAGGTTGTATCATTAAAACCAACATGAGTATGATTACAAACGGTTTGCCTGTATTTTCAAGTTTCATTTCCTTTAAACAATCGCCTATTGCAAAGATGCTACCAAGCGCGGCCACCGACAGGCCTTGAGAAATTGCACTCAAACCGGTATTTGAACTAGTAAACATGCAATACGCATATATAATGCCTGTTGTCCAAAAAACAAACAACCATTGCCAATTTTTCTCTTTCGTTAAAATAAATGCAAGGATGCCCACCACATTTATTGCCACCATAACATAACTTATATTATTAGCAGCAAATGCAAGCACGATATTAGCGATAATAACGGGAATAGAAACGATTGTCAAATAAATACCGCGATGAGAAATTCTATTTTTATCTTTAACTAAAATTAAAATCCCCACAGTTAATCCTAATAAGCCCGCCATCAATAACACGATTACTATCTTATGTCGAAAAAGTAGACCAATGAAAAAACGAATTAAAGGGAAAAGGAAAGAGCCTTGGTGTTCGGGGTCGTTCAATATGTGAGGAATACATTCAAAAAGCTTATTAAACGTGCCCTGCGCCAACAATAAAGCCATAAAAATGGAAAATACAATTAAACAGCCTACGCTGACGAACAACCATGCCTTAACGGAAATAACCTTGGCGCTAATTTTCTCTTCTTCTTTATTGATAGATTTAATGACTATTACCGCAATTGTATATAACGCATAACCGAGCACAAGAAAAGGCGAGCATAATACAGCACAAGCAAAAAACGCCCCCATTACTACTGCGATAATTTTGGGGTGCTTTGTTTTGTCGTAATCAACGGCCAATGTACAGACGATAACCAATGCGCCAAGACCCATTGTGTTATAAGAAAGCGCAGGAATAAATACCGGTGTGTATAAAAAATAAGCAACAGACGCAAAAATTGCCCCCATTCCATATTTGCGTAATTTTATATATAAAAATATAGCAATAACCGTATGTACAAAAAGGTAAATAAATCTAAACGCCAAAATAATACCCTGTTGGGTAGGCACCAGCAATTTATATAAGAATACAACTGGCAATAACAAAACACTTGAAAGTTGCGAAAGATGCCATTCATGAACCAGCAAAGCATCCCCGTCAAGCAGGCGTTGCGGAATAGTTAAATAAAAGGCCTCATCATTACTGACTGACGAATAAAAGCACTGCAATACCTCAAAAACAAAACTGCAAAAAAACAAAATCGAAAATAACCATACGGATTTATTTATTTTCTTACCTTCGAATCTATTCATAATTTCTCCTTTGTGTATTTCTAATATTAATATAATTATAGCGAAAAATACATAAATTGCAAGCCAATGACTATTAAAAAATTATTCTAACTTCTTGAATATAGCAATAAATTATGTTATATTAAAAGAAAACTCATAAAGAGAGGGTAAAATGAAAAAGCCAATATTATATATTGTCATCCCTTGTTATAACGAGGAAAAGGTTTTACCTATCACCTCACCGCTTTTTCTTAAAAAAATAGAAGAACTGATAAACGCCGATAAAATCTCTCCCGATAGTAGAATTTTATTCGTAAACGATGGTTCCAAAGACAATACGTGGAATATTATTTGCAAGCTTGCGAAAGAAAATAAACATTTTATCGGTATTTCGCAAAGCAGAAATCGTGGACATCAAAACGCCGTGTGGGCAGGACTTATGGAATCCAAGAACGTTTGCGACATCACTATTTCCATTGACTGCGACGGGCAAGACGATATCAATGCTATCAACAATATGGTAGACGCGTATATCAATGACCGCAGCGAAGTAGTATATGGCGTAAGAAGTGCACGTGATACCGATTCGTTTTTCAAACGTTTTACAGCGGAAGCATTTTATAAATTGCTTGAAAAGATGGGCGTTGAAATTGTTTTCAACCATGCGGATTATAGATTGATAAGTAGCCGTGTTTTACAAGAATTATCACAATATAAAGAAGTGAATTTGTTCTTAAGAGGCATGGTCCCTCTTGTTGGTTTCAAAAGTACAAGCGTTTATTATGAACGCAACGAACGTATCGCAGGCGAATCGCATTATCCTCTTAAGAAGATGCTTAACTTAGCGATAGACGGAATTACCAGCCTTTCTATAAAACCCATTAGACTAATATTCCTTTTGGGGTTAATCCTCTCTCTTCTTGGGGGATGTTCCTTAATAGCATCCATTATAATGTTTTCTATACAAGTTGTAGGCAGTTGGTTTTTATTGTTGAGCGCAGGCATCTTATTAACCGGCATTATCTTGGTTAGCTTAGGGGTTGTGGGAGAATATATAGGAAAAATATACATGGAAACAAAAGAACGTCCGCGTTACATAATCAGTGAAAGGACTGAAAGAAAAAACGAAAGATAAGATAATTAATTTTATTAAAATATTTTTTGATAAAGCGTTTTGGAAATTCATACTTGTCGGCATTGTGAATACATTATTTGGCGCCTCAATTATGTTTATCCTTTATAACGTTTTTCGTGTAAGCTATTGGATCTCAACGGCTGCCAATTACGTTGCAGGCAGCATTTTAAGCTTTTTCTTGAATAAGTTTTTTACTTTCCAAAAGAAACGTTATTCATGGAAAGAAATCGTAAAATTTATTATATCCATAGCATTATGTTACCTGATAGCATATGGGGGATTCAAGTGGCTGATGCTCCAGCTATTAAAAGGAAACAGCCAAGTACTCATTGACAATATTACAATGGTCGTTGGTATGGCAGTATTTACAGGCTTAAACTATTGCGGACAAAGATTCTTTGTATTTAGGCAAAAAGTGGTTGCCTCTGAAACCACCGACGAACCCACGCTCAACGAATAACCCGATTTTGATAAGTGCTCCCTGTAGGGGGCACTTACTTTAAGGGGTAGGTGGATTTGTAGATGGTATACCAACACCCACAATACACTGAAAATAGTCGAGCCGTCCAGAACATCTCCGATTCTTAACAAGAAAACCCCCACACGTTTCCGTGTGGGGGTTTAAGCACGCAATATGAGGGAGAAATTAATAGAACTTTCTCTTGTTCTTACGGGCAGCTTCAGACTTCTGCTTACGCTTCAGGCTGGGGCTGACGTAGTGCTCGCGCTTCTTCACTTCGGCAATAACGCCCTCCTTGGCACAGCTACGCTTAAAACGGCGCAGAGCGCTTTCCAGAGATTCGTTTTCCTTCAGGCGAATTTCAGACATGGTTTTCCCTCCCTCCGATGGCATCCGGCTAAGTCCAGGATGCATACAGACCTGCTATGCAGGCTTAAACATTATAATTCTGTTTTCTCCAATTGTCAAGGGTAAATTCTTCCCTTTTTCGGATTTTTCCCTTTATTTCACAATCAGATTGGTAAGCTTATTCTTTACCACAATGGTCTTAACGATACTGCCGCCCTGTTTTTCCAGGAATCTGGCGATCTTTTCATCGGCCAGCACATTGGCGATCACCTGCTCATTGGGGAGGTCTGCATCCATTTCTACCGTGCCCCGCATTTTGCCATTGACCTGGACAGCCATAGTGATCTGGGTATCCTTGCACTTGGCTTCGTCGTAGGTGGGCCAGGGCTCATAAGCAATGGTATTTTCGTGGCCCAAGATCTGCCAGATCTCTTCGCCCACATGGGGAGTGATGCAGGAGAGCATCTTGATGAAGCCCTCGGCATATTCTCTGGGACAGGTGCCAACCTTATACACTTCGTTTACGAAGACCATCATTTGAGCGATGGCGGTATTGAAGCCCAAAACCTCAAAGTCGCCGGTGACCTTCTTAACTGTCTGGTGGTAAAGCTTTGTCAGCTTGCCGTCGTCTGTTTCCGTGATGTTTTCCTTCTCGGTAAAGAAGTTCCAAACACGGTTGATAAACTTCTTTGCGCCTGCCACTGCAGTGGTGCTCCAGGGCTTGGAAACCTCCAGGGGGCCCATAAACATCTCATAAAGCCGCAGGGTATCAGCGCCGTAATCCCGGACTACATCGCTGGGATTCACAACGAACTCGGGGAAGCGCTTACCCATTTTGATGCCGTTTTCGCCTAAGATCATACCCTGGTGGACCAGCTTCTTGAAGGGCTCCTTCACAGGGGAAAGGCCGTTATCGTAAAGGAAGCGGTTCCAGATGCGGGAGTAGATCAGGTGGCCTACTGCGTGCTCAGGACCGCCGATGTACAGGTCGACAGGCATCCAGTGCTCCAAAAGCTTGGGATCACAGAAGGCATTTTCATTCTTGGGATCGATATAGCGCATATAGTACCAGGAGGAACCGGCAGAACCGGGCATTGTGGAGGTTTCCCGCAGGCCCTTAATGCCGTTGCCTTCATAGTGCTTCCACTCCTCCGCGTTCTCCAGGGGTGCTTTGCCGCCACGGCCCTTATAGTCTTCCAGTACAGGCAGCACAAGGGGCAGCTCTTCATCGGGCAGGAAGTGGGTTTCTCCGTCCTCGGTATACACACAGGGAACAGGCTCGCCCCAGTATCTCTGACGGGCGAAGATCCACTCTCTGAAGTGGTAGTTATTCTTTCTTCTGGCAACGCCCATCTTTTCCAGCTTGCAGGTAATGGCTTCCTTGGCTTCTTCCACAGTAAGGCCGGTGAATTCCTCGGAATTTACCAGTTTGCAGCCCTTGCCCAGATAATCCTGCTTTTCAAAAGCCCGCTCGTCAGTCTCCCGGCCCTCAATGACCTGGATCATAGGAATGTTATGGACCTGGGCATACTCGAAGTCACGCTGGTCGTGGCTGGGAACGGCCATAACAGCACCGGTGCCGTAATTGCCTAAAACGAAGTCACCGATAAACACGGGCACTTCCTTACCGTTGACAGGGTTAATCGCATAGATACCCTTCAAGGGGCAACCGGTTTTGGTCTTGCTGGCGTCGGTACGGTCGATCTCGCTCTTCTTGGCGGCCTCATCAATGTAGGCCTTCACTTCTTCCAGGTTTTCCACCCGGTCTAAAAGCCGTTCTGTGATCTTGCCGTCGGGAGCCAGCACCATAAAGGTGATGCCGTAGATGGTTTCGATACAGGTGGTGTAGATAGAGAACTCTCCCCCACCCACCAGCTTGAAGTCCACTTCCACACCGGTGGACTTGCCGATCCAGTTGCGCTGGATCTCCTTGGTGGATTCGGGCCAGTCGATCTCATCCAGGCCTTCCAGCAGCTTTTCGGCAAAGGCAGGCTGGTCAATGACCCACTGCATCATCATTTTCTTTACAACAGGATAGCCGCCACGCTCACTCTTGCCGTCGATCACTTCGTCATTGGCAAGAACAGTGCCCAGCTCCTCGCACCAGTTGACAGGCATTTCGATCCGCTTGGCATAGCCCTTTTCGTAGAGCTTTTTGAAGATCCACTGGGTCCACTTATAGAAATCGGGATCGGAAGTAGCCACGACCTTGGACCAGTCATAGTCAAAGCCCAACTCCTTCAGCTGACCGGAGAAGGTCTTGATATTCTTCTGCGTGAAGCCATTGGGATGGTTGCCGGTGTCTACCGCATACTGCTCCGCAGGCAGGCCAAAGGAATCATAGCCCATGGGGTGCAGCACGTTGTAGCCCTGCATCCGCTTCATCCGGGACATAATGTCCGTGGCGGTATAGCCTTCCGGGTGACCTGCGTGAAGACCTACGCCGGAGGGGTAAGGGAACATATCCAGCACATAGTACTTGGGCTTGGAGAAATCCCACACATCGGTGTGGAAGGTTTGGTTCTCCTCCCAATATTTTTGCCACTTATCTTCAATGGCCGTAAAATCGTAATGCATTTTTATTCCTCCGTAATGATTTCCTTCATATCAACCTTTTCTGCATCAGCCCACAGCCGTTCCAGGGAGTAAAACTCCCGGGCTTCCTGGGTAAAAACATGGACAACCACAGAGCCAAAATCCAGAAGCTCCCAGGAATTGCCCCGGTGACCTTCCCTGCCCAGCATAGGCTCACCCAACTGCTCCATAGTGTCCTCTGCATAGTCGCAAAGGGTTTTTACGTGGGTATTGGAGGTGCCGGTGCAGATCAGGAAATAGTCTGCCAGGCTGGAGACCTTATCGATCTTCAGCAGCTGGATGTCCATACCCTTTTTGCTGTCCAGGGCTTTGGTTACTTCGTACGCAACTTCTTTTGCAGTAAGCATAATTACTTCTCCTTTTTCTCAAACCAGTTCAGGGTAGCCATTCCGTCGGGATGGATGCTGTCGCCTCTGGTTTTCAAATTTTCTATGGTATTGGAAAGGCCCAGCTTTACCGCCTCTTCCAGGCTTTCAAAGGCAAGACTTCTCACCTTCTCCACCCCGGGATAGGTGCGGGTCCTTTCCATATTATCCGCAATATAAATAATTTGATCTAAGGTATTCATACCCGGTTTTCCTGTGGTATGGGATGCGATCGCCCGGACAACTTCCGGACTCTCCCCAAAGATCCGCTCCGCCACCAGGCTGCCGGTGAAAGCGTGGAGAGTTTTGGGATGGGTTTTGGAAAAATCGTCTAACAGTATACCGAAGCTTTTGCACAATGTCAACTGGGCAGGTCCGTCAAGGGCCTTTGTGATATCGTGCAGAAGTGCCGCTCTTTGAGCCTTTTCCGGGTCTGCGCCCCATTTTTGCGCCAATTCCAGCGCCATATCCCGGCAGCCCAGCACGTGGGCCATCCGCCCCGGTTTTATGAAAGCAGACACGGCGCTTTCCAGTTCCTGCAGAGAGAGATTTTTATAGGTATCCTTTGTGCCGTAAAGGCCTTCTGTTCGGATATAGGCTTCCACACCGGCATGCAAATGCGCCTCAGCCGCGCCAAAAACGAGCAGGCTGCGAAGGTCGGTGGAGCTGATCTGAATAACAGGATTCTCGATCAGATGGACCGTTGCTCCCATGGCACGCAGATTCTCTGCCTGCCGGGCAATTTGCTCCTTTTCATTCCTGTCGCCCCGGTAAAACACGCCAATGTCCGCATTTTCCAGGATGATCCGGGGGTTTCTCCACTGCAGAAGGGTCAGAAACATATCTGTTCCCATAAACAGCACCAATCTGTCATTAGGATTTTCCTTCTGCAACTGCAACACAGTTTCAAAGGTGTAGCTTTGCCCGCCCCGGGCCACTTCCACATCACTGACTTCCAGGGTTTTCTCTCCCTGTGTGGCTATTTCCAGCATTTTCAGCCGCTGGGCCGGGGTGGCAGTATTTTGAGGGGACTGCTTGTGGGGGGA
>JAZQLG010000073.1:0-6103 GCA_045542575.1 Faecousia sp. | reverse complement strand
GGATTAGCTTACGGCATGAAGAGTATAGGCTACTACACATACTGGGAGCATTATACCCAGTGCGATTACAGTTCTCAGTACTCCGCTATGCTGATGTACCCGAAAAAAGCAGACGGAAGCCCCGATGTTGATGGCGAGCCTGTGAAAACACCTGCCTATTATGTGGTTAAGGAAATGAATGAGGAACTGAAAAAGTTCGACCATGTTTTCATGCGCTTTAACTGGGAGGGTACCATGGCAGTGATCCCTGAGGGAAGAACAGCAAGCAAGATCATTTCTCACGTGGAGCCTTATCAATCCTCCCGAATCAAGCGAGTATCCGCATCCGAAGAAACCATTATCGGTTGCCAAAAGGATGCCCAGGGCTACGATGGCTTTATGATCGTCAATGTAACTGATCCGGCATACGGCATCGAAGATAATGTGAAAGTTCTGTTTGCCGAGGCAACCGCTGCACTGTGTTACATAAACGGAGAAGAACAGTTGATCCCCCTAAACGACGGTGTGCTGGAATACACATTACAGGCAGGACAGGGAATTTTTGTGATTCCGGTTAAGTGAGGGCTGGAACTATGTTTACTGAATTAGAATTACGGGAAATCAGGGCGCAGGGCTGGATTAAAGAATTCCTGCAAACTCAGGCACGGGGTCTTACCGGCAATTTAGACAAGGTAGGAGAGCCCTTCTCCGGAAAGTACTGGGATGAGGATGAGCAGGCAGTCCTGAAAAAGATGGACCGCTTTTTGGGCGGTCTGAACAGCAAAAACGATGCATGGGTTCCCTTTGAGCAGACCGGCTATTGGATTGATGCCATGGTTCGCTGTGGCTATTTGACGGATAATGGGGAGTTGCTTGAAAAGGCAGCACCCAGAATCAATAATCCTGTCAAATACATAAGTGAGGATGGATTTATCGGCCCGGACTTCATGAAGGACGGCATTGTCTGGCCCCATGCAGTTTATTTCCGCGCATTGACAGCTGCCTATTCTGCAACCAAGGACGAGAAGATCTTAGAAGCATTAAAGCGGCATTTCCTCCGTGTCCCCCTGAAGGATGTCTACAAGAAGCACGATGATCTGCGGATCATTAGTGTCCGGGACGTGTGCGACATTGAAACAGCCCTGTGGTTGTATAATGAAACCGGCGACGAACGATTTTTGCGTATGGCAGAGGAGAGTTATCGGGAGTTTAACCGTGTCTACGCCAAGGATAAGGGCGTGGAACCCCATTGCAAGATGGAGGGTGTAACGCTGAGGGGTATGCTCAGCGACAGAAAAGCCAACAACAACCATGGCGTAACCTATTGCGAGGTCTGCAAGCTGGCAGCCATTCTTTACAAGTACACAGGAAACGAAGTGTATAAAAAGGCTGCGATCAAGGCTTTTGATAAAGCTTACGAAAACAACATGATTGTGGATGGCGTTATCAGCTCCAGCGAGTACTTAAACGGCAATAAATCCAGTAACGCAGTCCATGAAGCCTGTGATGTATCGGATTTCACTTGGGCTATCGGATATCTGTTTATGATTACCGGTGATGCCAAGTATGGCGACTGGATCGAAAATGCAGTCTTTAACGGCGGCATTGCCTGTGTGGATGACGACTTTACCTCCAACCAGTATTTCAGCTGTCCCAACCAGGTGGTTTGCGATGACCATTCCAACCACGCCGGCTTCTACAAGGGCGAGGCATGGATGTCTTACGCTCCGGAGGAGATCATGGGCTGCTGCACCGGCAATGTAAACCGGTTTATGCCCAATTTTGTGTGCCGGAGCTGGATGAAGGAGGACGATAAGCTCTGTGCCTTCCTGTATGCCCCCAGCATCATCGATACTCAGGTTGGCGGCATCCGGGTACAGGTTGAGGAAATCACGAAGTATCCCTTCGAAAACACAGTTGAGTTTGTGTTTACCCCTGCCAAAAAAGTAAAGTTTACCTTTATGGCGAGAATCCCCGGTTGGGCAAAGAACTGCACGGTAACCGTCAATGGAAAGCATACGGCTGTAGAGCAGGGTAGTGGCTTCTTTACGATCGAAAGAACCTTCCAAAAAGGTGATGTGATTGCGCTTACCTTTGCCGATGCCATTGAGTTTATTGAGAATGCAAGAGGCGTTAGTGTGAAAAAGGGCGCCCTGCTGTATGCTCTGCCTGTAAAGGAAAAAGTGGTAATCGAGGAAACTCAGAGAGGTCTTGGCAATCCTATGTTCCCCCATTACTCCCTGTACTGCGACAGCAAGTGGAATTACGGTATTAACATGGATGCAAAAGACCAGGCAAGATTCGTACCCAATGAAAAAGAAACCAACGTGCCATGGAAGAGCTCCTCTTCCATGCCGCTGATTTATGTACAAGGTCAAGAAATCAAGAATTGGGAAATTCAAAAAACAACGCATATCCGGCAAAAACTAAACCCCAGAAAACATGGCAAAATTATCCCCAAAGAGTGTCTTTTTATGCCGAAGGTCCCCAAAAAAGGTGTAACACCTATCGGTGAAAAGCAGGAATTACGACTGGTTCCCTATTGTACGACAAGATTGCGAATCGCAATCTTCCCAATCATCAACAACACTAAAGGAGGACAATCAAAATGAAAAAAAGAATTATTGCATTGGTTTTGTTAGTAGCACTTGCGGTGACTGCATTCGCTGGCTGTGGCCAGGCCGGAGGCAAGCAAAGAAGAGAGGGTGGCGCACCCCTTACAGGCGAGCAGATTAAAATCACCTCTCAGCTCCATGGCTACGGAAGAACATGGCTGGACAATGCAGCCGAAGAGTTTACTTACCGGACAGGCATTGAAGTGGTCGTTGAATGGGATGCACTTCTGGCAGCAAACCTGATTACAATTCTGGAGAATGCCAAAACAGTCACCTCCGATATGTATATTGCTCCCAATATTGCAGAAGACACCTTCCTGAAAGAGGGCTGGATTGAAGATCTGACCGATTTTATGAATGAGAAGGATGAAGCTGAGGGTGGCCTGAGCCTGAACGACCGTATGGAAGAGGGTGTGTGGCAATGCGTGCAAATGGAGGATGGAAGCATCCGGCAGGGCGTTTTAAAACTTTCCCATCCCAATTTTGGTGTTGTGTACAACAAGAAAATCATGAACTATCTGTGCCATGATGTTCTTGGTTGGGAAGCAGGCCATGATTATCCCATTAACACCAAGGAATTGTTTGAGGTTGTTGATGCATTGAATCAGGAAACAGCAGCCGGCAACAATCCGGAGCTGCTGACCTACGTGCAGGACGGAAAAACCCTCAATGTGGAGGCAATTTCTTGGAGTGGCTCCACCGGAAGCCTGGAATTCTTCTTCAGACCCTGGTACGCACAGTATGTAGGACTGGAAAACCTGGAAGCCTTCCTGGAAGAAAAGGGCGACAAGCCTTCTATGTGGACAGACCCTGCCAACTTCCTGGTGTATCAGACCATTTGCGACCTGATTGGCATGACAGTGGACAATAACGGCAACGCATATCCTGCCAACAGCATTCCCAACTGCGTTTCCTATAACCATACAGCATCTCAGAGCCACTTCTTCCTGGGGAAATCCCTATTGCTGCCCGGCGCAAGCTGGATCTATAAGGAAATGGAAGCATCCATAGAAGATCTGAATGATTGGGGTTATATGCCTGTGCCTTATCTGAGTGATGATGAGGGTAATCCTCTGACCAAGGAAGGCGTGGAAATGCCTAAAAATGAAGATGGTAGCTATTGCAATTTTACCTATGCACAGGGCAGAGCTGCTGACTGCGCAATTATTCCGATTAGCTCCCAAAATAAGGAATTGTGTAAGCAGTTTTTGCGGTTCTTGACCTCCAGCGAGTATCTGCCCAAGCTGGCCAGCGACTACCAGTCTCCTGTAGCTTATAAGTGTGATTACAGCAAGGTCGAAAATATATCCTATTGGTTTGAGCAGACGCTGCATGTCAATGAAGTTTCAAGAGTGGCAAACTGGTTTACTACCAATAAAATGGCATCTGCTATGAGTTTCTATCAGGCCACAGAAGTGGCACCCTATACCCATCTGTCGCTGGGAACCTTTGGCAGTGTGACAAAGATGGTGGACAGTGCCACCGGTAAGGAGCTTGCTCCCGGTGCAGAGCCCCAGGGCTTTGCCGTAACAGAGTGCGTATATAAGTATGTTACTGAAAATATCAAAGCAGGTATGGTGACATGGAACAGACAAAAGGTTATGTATGGCCTCTATTAATGAAAAAGTAACAAAGGCAGGTCTTTACTTATGAGAAATCTAGGAAAAACCGCATCAAGAATAAAAAAACCCAGAACGCTAAAAAAACCCTTATTAACCCAAAAACAGTCCAGAACACTTTTTGTAATTATTATGCTTGCCTATCCTATGGTTCATTTTGTGAGTGGATGGTACAACAATCTGAATATGATCCCCATGGCTTTTATGAGCTATTCAGACAATGTAAATGGTGAATTTCTGGGATGGGATAATTTGTTTGGCAATTTCAAAGGCGTTATTAACTTGTACACAGGCGAACACCGGGTGACAACAGAATGGACGGCTTTGAAAAATACAATGAGCCTGTACTTGTTGGATATTTTTATCAACATACCGCTTTCTCTGATTTTTACCTATTTGCTTTATGCGAAAACTAAGGGATGGCGGACTTGGCAGAGTCTGCTGTATATGCCCAACATTACATCCTCTATCGTTCTGGTTTTGGTATTTAGAGCCGTTATTCTGGGTGGTCCCTTAAACACCTTCCTGAATCAGATTGGCAAGGGAGATATGATTCCGTATGAGGGCTGGCTTGGCCCTGATCACGCATGGACAATGATCCTCATTTTTAGTGTTTGGACAGGTATAAGCTCTAATATCGTTTACTATCTGGCGACCATGCGAAGAATTCCGCAGGATGTGATCGAGGCTGCGCAGCTGGAAGGCGCAACGGAGTATCAGATATTCTTCAAAATCGTATTTCCGCTGATTCTTCCCCAGGTGGTAACCTTAGTTTTCTTAGGCTTTGGTTCTAACATTGCATGGGCTACACCGTCCCTCTTAATGATGGACAGTACGGAAGGTTATAACGGTACCGGTGCAATCGGCTTGAGTCTCTTGAACTGGGCGAACAACCGAAATTTCGGCATTGCTTCTGCCTATGGCGTGATGGTCACGGCTATTATGGCTCCGATTCTTATGACCCTGCGCAAACTCTCAGAGAAGATCACGGAAAAATTGCAGTAATGAGGTGGAGAAATGGTAAAGAATAAAGATAAATGGGTCCGCGAACCAGATAAAATTATAAAAAGTATTCTATGGTATACGGTAAAGTATTTTTTCTACGTCATTATGGTGATTTTTGCCCTTTCTTTTGCGGCAGTTCTTGTTTGGATCCTGATTAACTCCTTTAAAAGCGGTATAGAGTATACCAGGGATGTTTTTAGCTTGCCCAAAATATGGGACTGGGAAAATTATCCAAATGTTGTAGAGCAGATCGAATTTAAAGGATATTCCCTTTGGGGTATGCTGGGCAACTCCTTTATTTACATAGGTCTGTCAGTTTTCTGTACTTTGACATTCCCCCAAATGACAGCGTATACCATGGCGGTTGTGGATTTTAAGGGAAAGAAACTGATTAAGGATCTGATTTACTTGTCTATGGTAATTCCTTTTATAGGAAGTATGGCATCTACATTAAGATTTTTGATTCGTACAGGTTTGTATGATACCTGGGCAGGCGTTTTCTACCTGTGTGGTGGCGGCTTTGGCTTCTTCCAGTTGGTGCTTACAACATTCTATAAAGGCATAGACAGAGCCTATGCTGAGTCTGCATATATTGACGGCGCTTCGGAGTGGACGGTTTTCCTGAAGATTTACTATCCCCAATCCTGGCCCATTGTGTTTCCGTCACTGATTGGCGCGATCCTCGGCGCATGGAACAACTTTATGACCCCGTATCTGTTTAACCCCAGCCATCCCAACATTGCGCTGGGTCTGCAGCAAATGCAGAGAATGTTTGTAACATATGGCAACGACTATCCTATGTTCTTTGCCGGTATTATTTTGATGCTGATCCCCATTTTGATTATCTTTGCATTGTTCTCTAACCGTATGCTTAATAACAAGAAC
>JAZQLG010000072.1:0-5234 GCA_045542575.1 Faecousia sp. | reverse complement strand
AAGGAAGAATTAGAGCGGCTCTATGGCGTAAAGGTCCTGCCTGTGCAGGCGGATGTTTCTGCGGGGGCTGACAACGAAGCCGTGGTAAACAATGTAGTAAAACAGGCGGTGGAGGCATTTGGGGATATCCATGTGCTGATCAATAACGCGCAGGCATCTGCCTCCGGTGTGACCTTGAAGGACCACACCACGGAGCAGTTTGACCTGGCTCTGTATTCCGGTCTGTATGCCACCTTCTACTATATGAAGGCTTGTTACCCCTACTTGGCAAAGACCCAGGGCAGCGTCATCAATTTTGCATCCGGCGCAGGCCTGTTCGGCAACTTCGGACAGAGCGCCTATGCCGCTGCCAAAGAGGGCATCCGGGGCCTTTCCCGGGTGGCAGCAACGGAGTGGGGCAAGGACGGCATCAATGTGAATGTGGTGTGCCCCCTGGCCTGGACAGCCCAGCTGGACTACTGGTCCAAGGCAAACCCGGAGGCATTTAAGGCCAATGTGCATATGCCGCCTATGGGCCACTTTGGGGACCCGGAAACGGAGATCGGCAGAGCCTGCGTGGCACTGGCTTCTCCGGACCTGAAGTATATGAGCGGCGAAACCATTACCTTGGAAGGCGGCATGGGGTTAAGACCTTAGGCGAGGGCGCTAAAGCCGCCAACTGCACAAATATGAACGCACCATCATTGGGCACTGCCCTTAGATGGTGCGTTTTTCGTTAGTAGGTGATGTATTTTTCCTTTTTGTTTACCACGGCGGCGATACGGTGATAGTCGTTTGTTAAAATCGTATCGATGCCCATATCCAAGAAGGCTTGGGCTTCCTGAGGATCGTCAGCCCAGTACACATTGCAGATCATGCCGTGGGCGTGGGCCTTGTCCACCATTTCCTGATTGAAATTAGGCTTGAAGAACTGTACCTTTTGGCAATCATACCGAATGGCTCTGTCCAAAACATCCCAGCCGACCCGGCTTCCGGCGCAGCGGGGAATGTGGGGATATTCCTTTTGCAGCCGCTCCAGAACGGCATCCTCTGCGCACATCAGATACACATATTTTTCACAGTCGTATTTCTTAATGAGGGCGATCACCTTGTCCAAATATTCCGGCTTGTCGCCGCCGGTCTTCAGATGAATATTCATCACACAGTGGCAGGAAAATTTTTTGAGGATCTCCTCAAAGGTGGGAATTTGCAGACCGGCAAAGGCATCTGCGTATTTGCTGCCAAAGTCCAGCGCTTTCAGCTCGGCAAGAGTATGATCCCAAATATTTCCTGTGCCGTTACTGACCCGGTCCAAAACAGGATCGTGGATGGAGACCACTTCTCCGTCCTTGGTAAACCAAAGGTCAAATTCGATCTCCTCTGCCCCCATAGCCACCGCCGCGCCAAAGGCGGGCAGGCTGTTTTCCGGGGCGATGGTGTTAAAGCCCCGGTGGGCGCAGGTCCGGGGATAGGGCATAAAGCCGTCCGGGCGGGCAATGGCGCTGCCGGCAGGCCGGTACTTCCAGGGCCGCCGGCCCTTTTCTGTGTATTCATAGTGGGCCGCCGGAGGATTGCCGTAGCCTGCAGGCTTGAAATACTTTTTGCCGGGGTCGATCTCCACGGTTTCAAGGCCCACCCGGCTCTTCATATTCAGCAGGATTTCTCCCGTGGGAGCAACCACCATAGAGCCACCGCCGATGTTGCTGTTTTCGTCCATGGAAACAGAGGCACGAAGCACATAGGCGTTGGTGTTGTAGGCAAGGTGCTGGGTCATAATTTCCAGTGCCAGGTGGGTGTCGCTGCGCTGATGGGAGCAGCCGATGATGAAGTCCAGGTTATACCGGGCCATATTGGAGAAGGCCTCATAGAAATAGAAATCGTAGCAGGTCAAAAAGCCAAACCGGAAGCCGTCGATCTCCATAACGGTAGGCTGAGAGAATTCGTAGGTGTAATCGCTGTCCAGGCGGAGCTTTGTGACCTCATTGGGAACAAGATGCTCCTTAAAATACTTGCCCGCCAGATTGCCCTGCCGGTCAAAAGCATAGGTGGTGTTCCGGCCTGCGGGACTTTCTTCAAAGGAGCGGGCGTTGAGGAACACCATAGCGTTGCACCGCTTGGCTGTCTGAGATGCCTTTTCCAAAAGCCTGCCCAGATACTTGGCAGAGGAAGCAAGGCCTTCCTCCCGGGAGCCGGCCAAACAGGGAATGTCGCAGGATTCCGGCAGCACGATAATATCCATACTCTCATCGCACTGATCGATCAGCCGGAGCTGTTCTTCAAAAAACTTGTCAGAGTTTCCGTACTCCGTGGAGTAGGCGGGCTGGATCAAACAAACCTTCATAAGATCACTCCTGTCTGTAGGTGCTCAGGAAATCTGCCAGCTTTTCGGTGGCATCTTCCAGCACTTCGATCCGGGGTAGGTAAACCACCCGGAAGTGGTCCGGGGCGTGCCAGTTGAAGCCCTTGCCGGGAATGAGAAGAATTTTCTTTTCCCGGAGCAGGTCCAAGGCAAACTTTTCATCGTTTACGATGTTAAACTTCTTGGTGTCGATCTTGGGGAAGATGTAGAAGGCCGCCTTGGGTTTTGTGGCAGAAATGCCGGGGATGTCGTTAAGGGCCTTGTAGATGAACTCTCTCTGCTCGTAAATGCGGCCGCCGGGCACGATGTAGTTCTTTACGCTCTGGTAGCCGCCCAGAGCGGTCTGGATAATGGATTGTCCCGGCACATTGGAGCAAAGCCGCATGTTGGAAAGCATATTGATGCCCGCCATATAGTCCCGGGCAAGGGCCTTGTTGCCGGAGAAGATCATCCAGCCCACCCGGAAGCCGCAGGCCATGTGGGATTTAGAAAGACCGCTGAAGGTAACGCAGAAAAGATCGGGAGCCAGAGAGGCAGTGGAGATGTGCTCCAAGCCGTCCATAACCAGCCGGTCATAAATTTCATCGGAGAAGAGGATCAGCTGATGCTCTCTTGCCACCTGCACCAGCTCTTCCAACAGCTCCTTGGGGTACAATGCGCCGGTGGGGTTGTTAGGATTGATGATGACCAAGGCCTTGGTCATGGGAGTGATCTTTTTCTTAATGTCTTCAATGTCAGGACACCAATCGGAGCTTTCGTCGCAGATGTAGTGTACAGCCTTGCCGCCGGCTAAGTTGACACAGGCGGTCCAGAGGGGATAGTCCGGGCTGGGCACCAGCACTTCATCGCCGCTGTTGAGCAGGGCGTGGAGAGAAAGCTGGATCAGTTCGGAAGCACCGTTGCCGGTGTAGATACCGTCCATAGTCACATTGGGAATGTTTTTCAGTTGGGCGTACTGCATAATGGCTTTCCGGGCGGAGAACAGACCCCGGGAGTCGGAGTAGCCTTCGCATTCCGTCAGTTGCTGGCGCATATCGTAGATCACTTCGTCCGGGGCGCGGAAACCGAAGGGGGCAGGATTGCCGATGTTCAGCTTCAAAACATGCATACCGTTTTCTTCCATCCGTGCCGCTTCGTCCACTACAGGACCACGGACATCGTACAGAACATTATCAAGCTTAGAAGATTTCCTAAAAGTTCTCACGGGATTTTCCACTTCCTTTTTCTCGTTTTCCATTTCACCGGCTAACCACTGGGCGGTCACACCCAGGGTATCTGCCAAAAATTGCAGAATTTCCTTCCGGGGAAGGGTCTTGCCTGCCACATATTGGCTGATGTGGCTTTTGCCTAATTTGAACCCCTTTTCCTCCGCCAAGCGGACAAGTTCAATTTGCTTGATGCCTTTTTCCTGCATCAAAGCCTGCAGCCGGCTCGCAAATTGCTCTTTTTGCATCCAAACACCCCATTTTTTCAAAATGATAGGTAGATAATACCACACTATGCAGAAAAGTTCAATAGGGAACAACAAAAAGTTCAAAAGGAAGTTCAAAATAAAAGGGCGGGTCTCCCGAACTCTCGGAGACCCGCTTAAAGGTGATTATTTCTTTAGATCGTCCAATGCGGCACGGACAGCAGCAATGACAAAGGCGGAAAAGGTGCAGTCCTTACCTTGGATAGCTTTTTCAATATTATCGACCACATCACTGGGGAAACGAATCGTTTTATTCACAGTAGGGGGATTTTCAGGAATTTGAAACTTGCCCATAGCAAAACACCTCCATCAGCATTGCAGTTGTCTTGCCATTATCATACTGTAGAAACAGCGACAAATATGCATTGCAATTGCAATGCATATTTGCTATACTGTTTTTGGGGGGTGATTTTATGGCGGAATTTTGCTTTGAATGTTTTAAGGAAATGATGGAAATTGAGGATGAAGAGTGGCGATACCTCCTCACGGACGAGCCAGAGCTGTGCGAAGGGTGTGCTCAATACAAGGCAGTTGTGATTAAGGAGCGTTTTTTGTCAAGGCTGGAAAAGTGGCTTTTCCCCAAAAAGAAAAGAGAAGGATAACCGCATTTTCTATTACAGATAAACAAAGACTCCTCTGCCTTTTCTCTTTCCTTTCGGTACGCTATAATCTGGAATAGGGGACGGAAAACCCGTCCCCTACAAATGCTGCAAAGGGGTGCATTATGGATATACCACAGAGAAAACCAAATCGACTCACAAATTACGATTACAGCCAAAACGGCGCCTATTTCATCACCATCTGCACCCAGAACAGAGAGAAGATCTTATCTAAAATATCCGTAGGGACAGGCCTCCCGGACTGTCCGCAAGCAATGGCAGAGTTATTGCCCTACGGAGAAATTGCGGATAAGTATATTCGGCAAATGGGCGCATTTTATAATTATTTATCTGTAGACAAATATGTGATTATGCCGGACCATATTCATTTGTTGATTACGGTCAGCGGACAGTCGAGGACGCCTGTCCCTACACAGGAAACCGGGATAGATAACAGGAATTCTACGGTGTCAAAATTCGTAAGTACATTTAAACGGTTTTGCAATAAAGAATACGGGAGAAATATTTGGCAAAGCCGGTACTATGACCATGTCATACGCAACCAACAAGACTATGACGAAATATGGCAATACATAGAGAACAATCCTCATAAATGGCTGCAGGATCGGGAAAAATAAAAAAATCCACCCTATTGGGTGGAAAAGCCTAAATCTGTTCGGATTCGGGATTCGTTTTGCATTTTCGCCACAGGCGAAAATAAAGGTTCCGCTGTGTCAAGCCACAGCGGGCAACGCTCGTCCGCGTTGCACTTTATCTTTCGAATCCCAATCCGAGGCCAAAAAAGACCACACCCTTTGGGTGTGGT
>JAZQLG010000071.1:0-5483 GCA_045542575.1 Faecousia sp. | reverse complement strand
CGCCCTCAAACAGACCCTCGCCGGTGAGTTCTGTATTGGCAACAAGCTGGGTGTTTGTCATATAGCCGTTGGCCTCGCTGTACAAAGTCAGGTCGGGGTCGACCTTGGCACCACCCTTGGTACCATACAACTCAATGGCACCTCGATCCTCGGAAACGTTCAAGGAGAAGCTGACTTCAATATTGAGCACAGCACCGCTGTCAAAGCGGATCAGGGCTGTTGCCAGATCCTCTACGTCGCACAGCTCATCAGGCTTGTGGTCAGCAGAGACATAGCCCTTGGGAGTTTTCAGATTTCTGCGGTCACCCAGCTTCTGGAAGGTTGCAGCATAGACGGAGATAGGCTTGGGATTACCCATGGCGAAACGGACAAAGTCAATGACATGGACACCCAGGTCAATAAGAGGACCGCCGCCGGAACGGGACTTGTCGCAGAACCAGCCTCCGGGGTTGCCGTTGCGGCGAATGTAATTGGCCTTTGCATAGTACATCTCACCGAAATAACCGCTGTCAATAAAGTCTCTGAGGACATTCATATCATTACCGTAACGGCGGACAAAACCAACCATCAGCAACTTGCCGCTTTTTTCTGCAGCCAGCTTCATTTCCTTGGCTTCCTCAGCATTCATAGCCATGGGTTTTTCACAAAGTACATGAAGACCTGCATTCAGGGCAGCAATGCTGCATTTTGCGTGTGCACAGTTCCAGGCGCAGACGCTGACAGCATCCAGTCCCGGATCCTTTACCATTTCGTTCACATCGTTGTAAAGATGGGTGATACCGTATTTTTCACCCTTTTTCTGGAGCCGATCCTCGTTGATATCGCAAAAGGCATACAACTCCACATTGGGGTTGGCTAAATATGCCGCAATATGGGATTCTGCGATACTGCCGATACCGATGATGCCGATTTTCAGTTTCTTGTTTTCCATGGTAAATACCTCACTTATGTAAATTATTTAGAAATCATAGGAATTTCTGTTACATCCATAGGGGATCTTCCTACCCATGCACCGTTTGTAAAATCGGGAATATGCTGGGGGGTACCGCCTGCAGCGATAGAGCGTTCTGTCAGAGCTGTAATACTCATCCATGCAGCAGCATCATATACATCCACAGGCATAGGTTTGCCCTCGGTCAGAGCAGAATAGAAGGCCTGAAATTCCAGCGTATCCATACCGCCGTGACCTTTTTCAATTTCTTCGGGGGTAATATCTGCCCAAATTTTTGGCAAATAGTCTTTTTCGTACTCTTTGCAGTTACCCAAGTATTCCGAGACCATTTTGAGTGTGTCAAAGCCCTCTTTCATACCATCTAGAAACACCATGCCGGTGGGTGCATCGTAAAGCCCCTTTGTACCTCGCACGTTAAATTCCCGACTGTAAAAACGGGGCAAAGTCGTATCCAGTGACAGGGTGATCGTTTCGCCTCCGGCACACTTGATGGTTGTAGAAACAATATCACCTTGGGCAAAAGTTAGATCTTTCACTGCCGAATCTATAGCATCGCCCTTTGCCTTTATGTATTCATTTAGTCCGGCTGATTTGGAGGCAATAGAGGTTAAATAAAGCATACGGTTGCCCCGGTTGATGTTCAAAAGCTTGGCAATGGGTCCTAAATCATGGGTGGGGTAGTTGTCGGCGTTGCGGTAACGGTAATGGCGAAGGCGGTAATGCCGGTTTTTGTTGCCACCGCAAACTTCATCACGCAAATCGTGACCGTAGGCACCATGACAGTGTACGACTTCGCCCAACAGACCGTTCCTTGCTAAAGAGGTTGCCAGAAGCTCGTCCTTACCAAAGCAGCAGTTTTCCATCATCATAAAGGGCGTTTTAGTCTTCTCGTAGGCAGATACCAGGTCGTAGCACTCCTGAAGGTCAGCAGCACCGCAGACCTCCATAGCAACAGCTTTGCCGGCATACATGGCGTCAATGGAAATTTTGGAGTGCGTTTCCCAAGAAGTAGATACATAAACAGCATCTACCTCCGGCAGTGCCAAAATTTCCTGATAATCTGTTGCGCCAATGGGTGTTGTCCCTCTAGTTTTTTTTACTTCCTCTACAGCCCGGGTGACTCGGTCAGCATAGCTATCGCAGACAGCAACAATATCGTATTCAGAAAGGGGCAGGATGGTGTCGCGCATTGTTTCGTAACCACGCTCACCCAGACCAATGACAGCAAGATTTACTTTTTTCATAGTTATCTTTCCTTAACCGTATACCTTATCAATGACTGATTGCAAATAATCCCGTGCATCCAGAATGTCCTGAAGCGGCTCTGCAGCTTCAGCAATATCCAAAAGCTGGTCGTCTTCAACGATTTCCCGTTCAATGGTGACATGAGAATCGTAGCCAAGCTCTCGGAGCTTAGTAAATACGCCGTAAAAATCCACCTTTCCTTCACCAATCCGGGTTTCTTCACCCAATTCGTGACCGTTTGTGGGATACCGGCCGTCCTTAGCGTGAATATTGCGCACATACTTGCCGAACACATCCAACGCATCCACGGGGTTTGCTTTGCCGTAAAGGATCAGATTGGCAGTGTCAAGGTTGACACCGAGATTATCCAAACCTACCTTTTCAAAGCAGCGAAGCATAGCAACCGGAGTTTCCTGACCGGTTTCAAACAGCAGGTACTGCCCGTTTTCTTTCAAATGACGAGCTACCGTCCGAACGGCTATGCACAAAGGTGCGAAAGCAGGATCGTTAGGATTTTCCGGGATAAAACCCATATGTGTGACCACATCGGTAATTCCTAACTTTTTAGCAAAGTCAGCACCGTCGCAAAGCTGCTGAACCCGGATTGCCTGATAAGATTCCGGAACCAAACCCAAGGTGAGGGGACCTTCATAAAAATTCCACGCCTGAGGGCCGGTCCAGCCACACCAAAAAGCGGAGGGGGTAATGTCATATTTTTGGAGAAGCCCGGAAATTTTTTGGGCAAATTTGTCGGTAAAGCATGCCATATCCCAGCAAAGGAGTTGGCAGGTATGGAAACCGTGATTCACCAGAACCTGAAAACGTTTTTCCATATCATCGGTAGAAGTTAGTGTGATACAGGTGCCTATCTGCATAATGATTCTCCTTTATTGCGCTAAATGTACCTTGGATGGAATTGCTTTTTTCAGACTTTGACACATTTCGCCATCCAAAGAAAGTAAAAGAGCCTTTTGTGTGCCGGCAACACCCACAACCATAGCATAGCGATTGCCTTGCTTGCCAGAATAATCGATAACAGGAATTTTTGAGTAACATTCCAATTCGGCATGTCCAATCGGGGCCAAAACGATTACCTTACCTAAATCAATGGTTGTAAGCTGTTTGCGTTTTTTCTTGCGAATGACAAGGTCTATATCAAAAGTCTGGTTTGTGTGAATGTACTCGTATTCGGAATCGGTCTTTTGCAGAGCCCAAAAGTACAGTATGACAAAAAGGGCTACAGCGATCCAAGCATAGATGCCGCATACAGGCGTTGAAATAAAAGAAAAAAACACCAGCACCAAAGACAAGTATTTCGTAATAATAAGACCTGTGCTCGGTGTGTTTTTTACAATCGATTCGGTGTATAGATCTCGCATAATATTCTTCACTCCGGTTGTTTAAAAGAGTTTGCGTTCTATCGCGGATGGCTCTGTTTCCGTAACATGGAAGGGGAAATATTATAGTACTTTTTAAATAACTGACAAAAATGCGGATAACTTGAAAATCCTACCATCTCAGCCACTTCTTCAAAGGGTACCGACTCCTCAGAGATGATGTCGTGTGCATACTGAAGGCGGATGCCGGTAATATATTCCTGAGGGGACATGCCCAAATGCTGCCTGGAAAGACGGCACAGATGGGAATGGCTGACATTGGCAAGCCGGAGGAATGCAGGCATTCCTTCCCGGGCGTTTGGCAGAGTCTTCATTTTAGCCAGAGCCTTTAAAAATGTAGAGGATATAGGCTGTTTGGGAAGGGTTTGCTGAATTTTACAGCTTAGAGTGTGGGCTAAAAATAAATTAAAATAAGGAGTTCTGTCCAAAGGAGGATGCGACATAATCTGACTGTACAGATTATGGAAAAAAGGTTTTTCTGCTGACGAGATTTCCAAAAAAAACGGAGCATTACCATCCTTATAACAGGGGTCATGTGATAGAGAGAAGGCTTTTAAAAAGAACTCAAATTTCTCAGGACTGATGCAGATAGTCAGTGCAGTGGTGGCGTAAAAATCAACAAAATAATGGACACTTCTGGGTGGAACAATAAAAATGGAACCTTCATAAAAAGGATACTTTTTATTATTAACCACATGGGTACAGGATCCCGCTATACAATAAATCAACTCATAGAAACTGTGGCAGTGCACCATACTGGTGAGAGGATCCGATAAACGACAGGAATAGCCGGTTTCAAGATAAGAGCTTTCTAAATCTTGCGGTGTGATACATTTCACATCTGATAATTCGGGAATCTCTTTCATAATAATCACCTAAAAAATCGTTTTTAATATATTTCCTGCTACATGATACAACATACAAGAAAAAAATTATTTTATCAATAGCTTCACCCCAAAATGATAAGAAACCGTAAATTCCTGCAAAGATAACGAATAGCCATACAGCGTGGTCAAATGTAAAATATAATTAGCAAGGTAAACAATAAAATGACTGCAAGCCCCATATAACTGTAAAAAAATTCCAAGTTATTTGATGGTGGTATGCAGAACAATTCGTGAACAGGCGTATGGACGCAGAAAAGGAGTGTATCAAAAATGAGCAAAAAACGATTCATCAAATCAATCGCATGTGTGATGGTACTCACTCTTACAGCAGGAATCTTTGCAGGCTGTGGAGGACAAAAGGAAGATAACGGGCCGGCTCTGAATGTGCCGGAGGGCGTGCCTACCTATGCAGATGATACCTATATTGAATTGTCCGCATTTATGGGCCCTCCCGGTGCGGGCTACAGAGCCTATGGAGAATCCTTCGGTACCCATCCGGATGACCAAGGGTTCGAGGAGCCGTGGTCGGATTTCTTTACGGAAGAAAACTTCCAGGATTATATGGATGCAGGCTTTACCTATATGCTGTCTGAGTGCAATGCCCACTATACAGAGCCCTTTGAAGGAAGTCCTCTGCAGAAGTACATGGACCTGGCTGAGAAAATGAATATTCCTGTTGTTGTCTACTCTGCCGACCTTGGCGTGATGTCCAGAAACGCAGACCCCAGATTGTCTGAGGATACAACACGAAGCATTGATCATATGCTGGAAGATCTGTCGAAATATAAGATGTTCAAGGGCGTGACATTGTCTGATGAACCTACCGGAGCCTCAGCCAGAACTTTCGGAAATATTATGGATTATATCTGGTCGAAAAATCCTGATTTATATTTCTTTAACTGTATGCTTCCCATATACGGAAAGACTACTGCTTTCTCAACCGGAGCAGGAGAAGACAAACAGGCAGCCTATCGGGAGTATGTGCGTGGCATGGCAGAGGCG
>JAZQLG010000070.1:0-15731 GCA_045542575.1 Faecousia sp. | reverse complement strand
GTCTTCCTAAGACCGCTTGGCCTCCGACTTCTCTGCCCTTCGGCACTCACACTGTCGAAGCCGGTGAAGACAACATCGTTGTTGACGGCAAGAAGATCACCATCTACGCTAAGGCAAACGCCGCTGAGCTGCCCTGGGGCGAGCTGGGTGTAGACGTTGTTCTGGAGTGCACCGGCTTCTACACTTCCAAGGCTAAGGCTCAGGCTCACATCGACGCCGGCGCCAAGAAGGTCGTTATCTCCGCTCCTGCCGGCAACGACCTGCCCACCATCGTTTACAACGTCAACCACGAGACTCTGACCAAGGATGATCACATCATCTCCGCCGCTTCCTGCACCACCAACTGCCTGGCTCCTATGGCTAAGGCTCTGAATGACCTGGCTCCCATCGAGGCCGGCATTATGTGCACCATCCACGCTTACACCGGCGACCAGATGATCCTGGACGGCCCCCAGAGAAAGGGCGACCTGCGCCGCTCCAGAGCTGGTGCTGTGAACATCGTTCCCAACTCCACCGGCGCTGCCAAGGCTATCGGCCTGGTTATCCCCGAGCTGAACGGCAAGCTGATCGGCGCTGCTCAGAGAATCCCCACCCCCACCGGCTCCACCACCATCCTGAACGCTGTCTGCTCCAAGGCTGTCACCGTTGCTGAGATCAACGCTGCCATGAAGGCTGCTGCTACCGAGTCCTACGGCTACAACGAAGACGAGATCGTTTCCTCCGATATCATTGGTATGCGTTACGGCTCCCTGTTCGATGCTACCCAGACCATGGTTTGCAAGCTGCCCGACGGCAAGACTCAGGTTCAGGTCGTTTCCTGGTACGACAACGAGAACTCCTATGTTTCTCAGATGGTCCGCACCATCAAGTACTTCGCCGAGCTGGCCTAATCTACCTACAACAAAAGCAAGGGTGCAATCGCATCCGTGGTTTTTTAATGGTGAATTGACAAAGCAGGGCTTGACTGTAGGGACAGGCGTCCCCGACTGTCCGTGGCTTCCTTTACAGCTTACCTAACAAGCCATCCTTATACAGGCCGGTGATCGTTATTTTGTGGGTCTCATTGTGAAGGTTGTCGCCTTCCACATAGACCTTGCAGTAATTGGGGGTATGACCGGTGCAGTAAGGTCCGTCCATTTCTTCAAAGAGGACTTCCTGCACAGTACCTATCTGGCTTTCCAGGTAGGCTTTTTTCATACCCTCTGCCACCAAAATGGCTCTGGCGCTCCGGCTTTCCTTTGTGTCATTGCTGTGCTGACCGGGCATTTTGTCGGCGGGGGTGCCGGGACGGCGGGAGTAGGGAAAAATGTGCATATCCGCAAAGCGGCAGGTTTGGATAAAGGCAAGGCTCTTTGCGAATTCCTCCTCTGTTTCTCCCGGGAAGGCCACGATCATATCAGTGGTGACCGCACAGCCGGGGAAGTATTTGCCCAGAAGGGTCACACTTTCCAGGTATCGGGCGGTGTCATATTTGCGCTTCATCCGTGCCAGGACCGCATCACAGCCGGATTGCATGGAAAGGTGGAAGTGGGGGCAAAGATTGGGAAGCGTCTTTAGCACCTGGCAAAATTCCTCTGTTACGATCCGGGGTTCTAAGGATCCTAAACGGATCCGCACCTGGGGCACAGCCTCGCAAATGGCGGTGAGAAGGGATGCAAGGGACGGTTTTCCCGGCAGGTCCACACCCCAGGAGGCGATCTCAATACCGGTGACGGTGATCTCCTTATAGCCGGCCTGTGCCAGTTCTCTGGCTTGTTCCACCGCCAGTTCTACAGGAGCGGAACGGATGGGACCCCGGGTGTAGGGAATGATGCAGTAGCTGCAGAAGTTGGTGCAGCCGTCCTGGACCTTCAGCATACCCCTTGTACGGCCCTCCAGACCGCCCGCAGGCAGCACTTCAAAGCTGCGGCGGCGTAGGGCGTTATCCACATTTTTTCGGCTCTGCCGGTCCTGCAAGGTGGCAAGCAGGTCAGAAAGGAAAGCCTCTCTTCCGTTACTGCCGCCGATCACATCTACGCCCAAGCTCTCCAAAGCCGGGGCGGCGTGCTGGGGGTAGCAGCCGCACACACCGATCACCGCATCCGGGTTTTCCCGGCGGCAGCGGCGAATGACCGCCCGGTTTTTCTTATCTGCCACCGCGGTGACAGAGCAGGTGTTGATAATATAGCCGTCACACCCGGCAAGGAAGCCGCAGATCTCATGGCCCTGGGCCTTCAGCAGCTGCTCCATGGCCTGGGTTTCATATTGATTGACCTTGCAGCCCAAGGTGTAAAATCCAAATTTCATCCAAATTACCGCCTGTAAGGAAGTTTTCTTCATTATACACGAAAAAGCACCGTTTGTATAGCCTGCGAATTTCGCCTTTCTTTGGTCATTTTGATGAAAAGATTGAAAAAAAGCCTTGAAAAACTCTTGCCTTTTGTGGATTATTGCTTTATAATAAACTTAATTCGGAATAAGAATCCTGAAAACCAAGGAGGCGATGGGCGTGGGAGAACTGATCGGTGTGCTGTCCGGCAAGGGCGGCACGGGAAAAACCTCTCTTTGCGCCGGCATTGCCACCGCGCTTGCCAAGGATGGCTGCAGAGTCCTTTGCATCGACTGCGATGTGGGTCTGCGGAATCTGGATATTGCCCTGGGCATCAGTGACATTGGCGCCCTTTCCTTTCAGGATATCTGCCGGGGGGACTACACCCTGGACCAGGCGACGGTTCACCCGGATTATCCCAGCCTGCATTTTCTGACAGCGCCTGTAAACTGCCCCACTGATGCCATCGATACAGCGGCTTTTTCCAAAATGCTGACGGCTGCCCGGCAAAAATATCAGTACATATTCCTGGATGCCCCTGCGGGTATTGAAGCGGGCTTCCGCCTGGCTGCCCAGTTTGCTGACAGGATCCTTTTGGTCACCGGGCCTGACCCGGCGGCGATCCGGGATGCCACCCGGGCTTCCCAGGTGCTGGAGGCTATGGGCAAACAGAATGTGCGGCTGATCGTAAACCGCATCCATCCCAAGACCATTCAGGCCATGGGGCTGACAGTAGATGACATTATGGACCAGGCAGGCCGTCCTCTTTTGGGCATCGTGCCGGAGGATGGACAGGTCGTGCTTGCTGCTGCCTTCAAAAAACCGCTGCTGAAGGCCACCAAGCGGGGCGCTGCCGGTGCCTGCAAGCGGATCGCAAGGCGGATCCAGGGCTTCTCCCAGCCTATTCATTTATAGAGATAAGGAGTGAGTAGTATGAATATTGCATTTTTGGCTCACGACAAGAAAAAGGAACTGATGGTGCAGTTTTGCACTGCCTATAAAAGCGTGCTTATTAAGCACAACCTCTTTGCTACCGCTACTACCGGTCGGCTGATCGCTGACAATACAGGTCTGCCCATCACACTGCTTCTTTCCCATAAGCAGGGCGGTCACCAGCAGATCAATGCCCGGATCGCCTACAATGAGATCGACCTGGTGCTGCTGTTCACCGATCCCAATAACAAAGAACCCTGGGACGATGCCCAGATGGTGGAGACCATCCGACATTGCGACAAGCATAATGTGCCCATTGCCACCAACCTTGCCAGTGCGGAAATTGCCATTATGGGTCTGCAGAGAGGCGACCTGGACTGGCGGGAAATGCTGCATAACAAAACACGCTACTAAAATACATATAGATTGCCCGCTTATGGCGGGCAATTTTCCAATGAAAGGAAGATGAAAATGGATAGAATCAAGCCTCGTACCCTCTCCGGCTTTATGGAGCTTCTGCCCGGTAAGCAGGCCGGCTTTGAGCGTATGATGGAAACTTTAAGAAAAACCTACAGCCTTTACGGCTTTGCGCCCCTGGACACCCCGGTGATCGAGGATGCCCAGATCCTGCTCGCCAAGGGCGGCGGCGAAACGGAAAAGCAGATCTACCGCTTCCAAAAGGGTGACAGTGATCTGGCTCTGCGCTTTGACCTGACTGTGCCCCTTGCCAAGTATGTGGCGCTGCACTACAACGATTTGGTGTTCCCCTTCCGCCGGTATCAGATCAGCAAGGTCTACCGGGGTGAGCGGGCCCAGAGAGGTCGCTTCCGGGAATTTTACCAGGCAGACATCGACATCATTGGCGATGGCAAGCTGGATATTATGAATGAAGCGGAAATTCCCGCCATTATCTATCGGGTATTCCGGGGCTTTGGTTTGGAGCGGTTCCAGATCCGGGTGAACAACCGGAAGATCCTCAACGGCTTCTATGCTATGATGGGCCTTTCTGAAAAGAGCGGCGACATTATGCGCACTGTGGACAAGCTGGATAAGATCGGCCCGGAAAAGGTGAAGGCCATTTTGACTGCCGATTGCGGCCTTTCTGAAAACGAAGCTGACGAGATTTTGAAGTTTATCGCCATCCGGGGCACCAATGACCAGGTGCTTTCCGCTCTGGAGGACTATCAGGGCAGAAACGAAGTGTTTGACCTGGGCCTTTCCGAACTGCAGGCTGTTACCCGGAATTTGGGGGCCTTCGGTGTGCCGGAAGCCAATTTTGCCGTGGATCTGACCATCGCCAGAGGCCTGGACTACTACACCGGTACAGTCTATGAAACCACCCTGCTGGATCATCCGGAGATCGGCTCTGTTTGCTCCGGCGGTCGTTACGACAATCTGGCAGGCTACTACACGGATAAGGCCCTTCCCGGTGTGGGTATTTCCATTGGCCTGACCCGGCTTTTCTATGTGCTGGACGAGCAGGGGCTAATCAATCCCGAGCTGCCCAGCGCCCCTGCGGATGCCCTCGTTCTGCCTATGACCGAGGATCTGACTCCTGCTATTTCTTTGGCGGAGGAGCTTCGTCAGAAGGGTGTAAGAGTGCAGCTTTACGCAGAAAAGAAGAAGTTTAAGCAGAAGATGAGCTATGCGGACAAGCTGGGCGTGCCCTATGCGATCTTGCTGGGTGAGGATGAGATCTCCCAGGGCCTTTGCGCACTGAAGGATATGCGCTCCGGAAGCCAGGTCAGTGTGCCTGCTGCCGAAGCGGCTGATCTCATTATGAAGAGCCTTGCAGACTGCGGCCCCATTATTTTGGAGGGCTGATGGAAGAGAAATTTGTGAAAGCTTGGGAAAAGGCCAGGGAAGAAGGGGCTAAGCTGGGAGTGCGGTTCCGTCCGGACACCCTGACACTGGCGCTGGCACAGAAGCAGCTTTCCGGTCACCGGGACAGCGACGGCTTCGGGGCATTGGCCCAAAGGGGGAGGCTGGACCTTTCTTTGGAAGCCTTGGCTATCAGCAAAGCCCATACCGCCCTGTTTACCGACGAGCAGGCCAACACCGCTTTGATGCGACTGCTGGAGGCAGGCTATACATTCTAACAGAAACCCGGAACCTGTGAAGGTTCCGGGTTTTCCATTGTCTGGAAAATGTATAAAATTTTTTCGAATTTTTCTTGAACAGGGTAGAACAGAGGGGCAAATTGTGTTATAATGAGCAAAAGTATGCTTACAAAAGACGGAGAGATGGCTATGTTGGAAATTTTGGCACCTGCCGGGTCAATGGAGGCCCTTCGGGCGGCAGTTCAGAATGGCGCCCATGCGGTGTATCTGGGCTGCGGCAAGTATAACGCCCGGCAAGGGGCGAAAAACTTTACCCCCGATACCCTGGCAGAAGCAGTGAAATATTGCCATATCCGGGGCGTTGCTGTCCATCTGACGCTCAACACCCTGGTATCGGACAAGGAAACAGGGGAAATCGCCTCCCTCATTCAGCACGCCGCCAAATGCGCAGTGGATGCCTTTATTGTCCAGGATCTGGGTGTTATCTCCCTCTGCCGGCAGATCGCACCCCACATTCCTCTCCACGGCTCTACGCAAATGAGCATCCACTCTCTGGCCGGGGTGCAGCTTTGCAGCGCATGGGGCCTTTCCCGGGTGGTTTTGAGCCGGGAGCTGAGTCGGGAGGAGATCCGCTATATCTGTCAGAATTCTCCCATTGAGATCGAAGTATTCGGCCACGGCGCGCTGTGTATGTGCTATTCCGGTCAGTGCTATCTGTCTGCGGCGATCGGAGGCCGCTCCGGCAACCGGGGCCGCTGTGCCCAGCCCTGTCGGCAAAGTTATGGCTACGGACGCCACCAGGGGGACAGCTATCCTTTAAGCCTGAAGGACAACTGCCTGGTTACATACCTGCAGGAGCTGGAGGCAATGGGTGTCCGCTCCCTGAAGCTGGAGGGCCGGATGAAGCGGCCGGAGTATGTGGCAGCGGTGACCGGTGTATACCGGCAGGCAGCCAATGGCAATCCGGTCACAAATCAAATGCTGCAGCAGCTGCATACCGCTTTTAACCGCCAGGGCTTTACCGATGGCTATTACACCGGTAAGCTGGGCCAGGGGATGTTCGGTGTCCGGGAGGACAAGGAGGAAAGTGCCCAGTGGCTCAAGCAGATGCGGCAGACCTATGAAGCTACGGAGCAGGCACTGGTGCCGATTCGGTTTGAAGTCCATGTGAAGCCGGAAGGGGCATCCCTGACGGTGTTTGATGAGCAGGGAAGATCCTGCACGGCTACCGGCCCTGTGCCGGAGACTGCAAGGATCAAGGAACTGACTGCGGAAGAACTGGCTGACCGCCTGGAAAAGACCGGCGGCACACCCTATCTTTGCCGCCAGGTGAAGGTGGATCTGATGCCGGGGCTGACCCTTTCGGCTGCGGCGATCAACGCTATGCGCCGGGATGCGCTGAACAAGCTGACCGCCCTTCGGGGCAGGCAGGAGGATGTGAAGCTGGGCAAGTACACCAAGCCGACCATTTATCCCGGAGAGCGCAGCCAGCCTGCCTATACGGTCCAGGTGACCAACCGGGAGCAGATCACCAAAAAGCTGCTGAAAATGAAGCCTGCGGTCCTCTATGTGCCGCTGCACATTTTGGCAGAGGATCTGTCATTTACCCAGGAGCTTTCCAAACGGGTGAAGGTTTGCGCAGTGCTGCCCCGAATCATTCACGATGGGGAAGTAAACGGCCTGCAGCAGAGCCTGCGGCTTCTGAAGAGCTCCGGCGTCAGAGAAGTCCTGGTAGGAAATTTGGGGCATATGCTGTCTGTCCGTGAGTGCGGTATGGCTATCCGGGGGGACTTCGGCCTGAATCTTTACAACTCTACCGCTGTGAATATGGCAAAGCAGATGGAACTGCGCTCTGCCTGTCTCAGCTTTGAAATGACCCTTCCCCAAATGCGGGATGTGAGCAAGGCGCTTCCCTGTGAGGCCTTTGCCTATGGCAGACTGCCCCTTATGGTGACGGAAAACTGTCTGATCCGCGCCCGCACAGGAAAGTGCACCTGCCATCTGTCCGGCACCAAGCTGACGGACAAGACCGGGGCAGATTTCCCGGTGATCAAGGACGGAAACAGCTGCCGCAGCGTGCTGCTTAACGGAAAGAAGCTAAACTGGCTGGACCGGGCTTATGATATGTACCGGCTGGGCCTTTGGGCCATCCGGCTCTATTTCACAACGGAAAATCCCAACGAAGTGGATCAGGTGCTGGCAAGCTGCCACAATCCCCAGCCCTTTGATCCCGGTACTTCCACAAGAGGTCTGTACCTGCGGGGTTTGGACTGAAAGGAACTTACACTATGGAACTCATTCTGGCATCCCAGTCGCCCCGGCGCAGGGAGCTGCTGACCCTGCTGGGCTATCCCTTCCGGGTGCAGGTGGCATCCGTGGATGAAACAATGGAAGATCTGCCCATCAGCCAGGCCGTTGCCCGGCTGAGCTGCCGGAAGGCGGCCGCCATCGGTGCGGGGGCAGAGCAGATCGTGATCGGTGCCGACACGGTGGTGGTGCTGGATGGGAAGGTGCTGGGAAAGCCCCGGGATGCAGAAGCTGCAAAAGAAATGCTCAGGAGCCTTTCCGGCAAGACCCACCAGGTAATGACCGGGGTCTGTGTGCAAAAAGGGGAGCAGGTGCTGACCCATACAGAGGTGACGGAAGTGACCTTCCGGCCCCTGACGGACCGGGAGATCGAAGACTATGTTGCCACAAAGGAGCCTATGGATAAGGCCGGCGCCTACGGCATCCAGGGAGGCGCTGCCCGGTTTGTGGAAGGCATAAAGGGAGATTATTTCAATGTGGTAGGTCTTCCTGTGTGCAGGCTGGGCCTTATGCTGGAGAAACTAATGGAGGAAATACAATGAAGCATTATTTTTCCACCCGGGTCAAGGTGGTTTTAATCGCCTCGGTCCTTTTGGTAGTGGCGATGGCCATCCTGGGCAGTATGGTAAAGACAGATGTGGGCAGCAATGTGGTGCAGAGCCTGCTGAGTCCCCTGCGGGCCGGTGCCAGCAAACTGACTGATGGGGCAGAGCAGCTTTACAGCTATATGTTCCGCTATGAGGCAGTTGCTGCCGAAAATGAAGCGCTGAAGCAGCAGATCGCCCAGATGGAGGACGATGCCCGCCGGGCAGACTCCGTCACCCGGGAAAATGAACGGCTCCGGGCGCTGCTGAAGCTGAAAGAGGCCAATGAGGACTATGTGCTTCTGGATGCCTATGTGATCGGCAGAAGCTCTGTGGACTGGAAGAACACTATTACCATCAACAAGGGCACCAACGCAGGTCTGGAAAAGGACATGTGCGCCATTACCGCCAACGGTGAATTGGTGGGTCTTATCAGTGAGGTAGGCTCCAACTATGCTGTCATCAAGACGGTGCTGGACCCCTCTTTGGAGATCCGTGCCACCATTTCTTCCTCCGGTGACAGCGGTATGGTCAAGGGCGGCTACGAGGTCAACGCTGCCACCAAGCTGCGGATGAGCCATCTGGCAGTTTCCGCATTTCCCCATAACTATGACCAGGTGGTGTCCACCGGCTCCACCTATTACCCCCGGAATTTGATCCTGGGTTATGTGATCGATGCCGGCCACGAAGAGACCGGCGTTGCAAAGTTTGCAATTTTGGAGCCTGCGGTAAACATCAGCGTTTTGGAGCAGGTATTTGTTATTTTGGATTATGAGGCCGAGTAAACAATGAAGAAAGAACGCAGTTTCCGACCGGATAAGGTGGGTACCTCTGTCCTGCACAAACTGTATATTTCCCCCCGTCAGCGGAAAACCATTCTCAAGTGGAGTTTGTACAGCCTGCTGCTGGTGCTGATCAGCGTGGTGCAGGATGTGATGCTGAGCAATCTGCGTCTGTACGGCGCTACCACGGAATTGGTGCCCTGCGCTATTTTCCTGATTTGCATCCTGGAGGGCGCAGAAGGCGGCGCTGTGTTTACCCTGCTTGCCGCCTGGATCTATCTGTACACCGGCACCCCCGCCGGCCCTTACTGCATCGTGTTTATCACCGTGCTTGGGGTGGGGATCAGTATTTTTCGGCAGGCTTACCTGCAGCGGGGCTTCGGCACAGCTCTTTTGTGTGTGGGCCTTTGTATGATCTTTTATGAACTGGCAGTCTTTGGCATCGGGATCTTCCTGGGACAGACCTATGGCTACAGAGTCCTGGGCTTCCTGATCACCGCACTGCTCAGTGTGTTGGCAGTTCCCGTTTTGTATCCTGTTTTCCTGCGGATACAGGCAATAGGAGGAGAAATATGGAGAGAGTGACCCGCAGAAGGACCATCGGCGTGATCGTGGCGTTTCTGCTGATTATGGTGTTCTACGGCTTTAAGCTGTATGATATGCAGGTGTTGGACCCGGATAGCTACGCCAAAAACCAAAGCACCTTTACCACCTACACCCGGGTGAAGGCTGCCCGGGGCGATATACTGGATGCGAATGGCAATGTGCTGGTGGGAAACCGTACCAGCTTTAACCTGGAGCTGAACCACTATGTGCTGCTCAGTGCCAGCGGCACCAACAACCATATCTACCGCCTGGTGAAGCAGTGTCAGGAGCTGGGGATCGAATACAATGAGAGCTTTCCCATCACCAAAGAGCGGCCCTTTACCTACACCCTGAACCAGCAGTCCTCCACCAAGCAGGGCTATTATCAGTCCTACCTGAAATATATCGGCGGTCTGGACTCGGATATTACGGCCCCGGTGCTGATCCAGCGCCTGCGGGATATTTACGGCTTACCGGAGGAGTGGACCGACGAAGAGGCCAGAGCGGTCATCGGTATCCGCTACGAAATGGCCTTGCGGAACTGCGTGGGCACACTGCCAAACTATGTGTTTATGTACGATGCCGATGAAGATGCCTTGGGCGCTGTTGTGGAGCTTAGCATCCCCGGTATGAATGTGGAGGAGTCCACCGTCCGGGAGTATTCCACCGGCTATGCGGCCCACATTTTGGGTTATGTGGGCAAGATCAACCCGGAGCAGTGGGAGCATTATAAGAATGTGGAAGGCTATTCTATGGATGCGGACATCGGCCAGAGTGGCCTGGAAGCAACCTATGAATCCTATCTCCACGGTGTTGACGGTCTTCGGGAAGACACGGTGGCGGTGGACGGCACCCTGATCTCCCAAAAGTGGATCCGGGAGCCTAAGGCCGGCGCCAATGTAAAGATCACCATCGATTTGGGCCTGCAGCGGGCGGCAGAGGACGAAATGGCCCGGCTGGCGGCAGAACTGACTTCCCAGGAAAGTGGCGACGGCAAGGATGCCGAGGGTATGGCTGTGGTGGCAATGGATGTACAGACAGGTCAGGTTCTGGTCTGCGGCAGCTATCCTACCTACGCGCCGGAGCTGTTCCACGCTACCTATAATGACCTGATCGCGGACCCCCTGCGGCCTACCTACAACCGGGCACTGCTGCAGATCTATCCCCCCGGATCCACCTTTAAGGTGGCGGTGTCTGTGGCGGCCATCGATAATGGCTTTGTGGGCGTGGATGAGGAAGTGGAGGATAAGGGTATCTTTACGAAGATCAAGGGCCTGTCTGTTTCCTGCCTGAACTACACCAAATACGGCAGACTTCACACCCATGTGGATACCAGCGAGGCGATCCGGGTTTCCTGCAACTATTATTACTATGAAATGGGCTACCGGATGAACGATAATTTCGCCGCGGTGGAAAGAACGGCCAAGGCTCTGGGCCTGGGCGAAAAGACAGGCATTGAGCTGTTTGAATACACCGGCTACCGGGCCGGTCCGGAAACCAAGGCAAGCCTTTATTCCGGCGACAACAAGTATTGGTCCCGAAGCGATCAGGTGCTGGCGGCTATCGGTCAGTCCGATAACCGGTTTACCCCCATTCAGCTTTGCTCTTATGCGGTGGCCCTTGCCAACCAGGGTACCCGGTATAAGGCCACCCTTCTGAGCCGCATCGAGTCTGCGGACTACCGCACCAAGCTGCTGGAAAGCAGCGTAGGCGTTATGTCCCGGCTGGAGATCAGTGACACCGCATACGATGCCTACCTGCAGGGAATGATCGATTGCTCCCACACCCTGGGCGGCACAGCCTATAATGTGTTTAGAAACTATCCGATCAAGGTGGCTTCCAAGACAGGTACTGCCCAGCACGGTATCTACGGCAGAACCGATAACGGCGCATTTATCTGCTTTGCTCCGGCGGAGAATCCCCGGATCGCCATCGCGGTGTACGGTGAATACACCGGCTCCGGCGGTAAGCTTGCCAATGTGGCAAAGGCTATTTTAGATGTGTACTTCTCTACAGAGCTGGAAAACGATGTGCCCACCTATGAAAATAAGGTAAGCTAATAAAAAAGGCACGCTATGGCGTGCCTTTTTTAATGGACAATGTACAATGGACAATGTACAATTATGGTGTCGGCTTTGCCGACGGGATAAAGAGTTGCGGGACGAAGTGACTTCGTCTCGCAATGACTGTCCCACCGATAGGGAAAGCACAATGGCTGATGTGGGCATCAGCCCCTACGGGTTTTCATCCTCGATTTTGGGTAACAGAGGGAGTGAGAGAACCCGGTCCAAAAGGGATTTGCTTAAATACTCAACAGAAGCGAAGGCTTCAGTGGCCGGAGTGCCAGGAGTGTAGGCATCGCAGATCGTTGAATCCGGCTTTTTGCTTCGTTTATATGAGCTTTTCTTTCGTAGCGTGCAGTGTCCACAGTAAATGCGAAAGATCTTTTTTTTCGTCCAGACTATAATGCTGCCTATAATAGGCACAGGAATTACAGGTTTTGCCCTTCAAATTAATCACCTCAACGACATTATAGAGTTTATAACTCTAAAAGTCAATAGAGTTATTTACACTATGCTATAATTCTTTTGAGGTGATAGCATGGGATATATAAACAGAATTCGACAGTTACGGGAAGATTGTGATAAAACACAGGCACAAATTGCGCAACTATTAAAGGTAGGGCAGAAGACCTACTCTGATTATGAACTTGGAAAAACAAGGATTCCTGTAGATAGTCTTCTTGTCCTAGCAAGGTTTTACAATGTGGACATGAATTATATTTGCGGTGTATCAGACACACGAAATGCTTTTCCAAAAGGAAAATAATTGTCCATTTTCCATTATCAATTGTCCATTAAAAAAAGGAACGGCTAAGCCGTTCCTTTTTGTTATCTGTGTTCGCCCAAATAGAACAGGGCCAGTGTGCCGGGGCCGGAGTGGGAGCCGATGACGGCGCCGGTGTAGTAGATGAGTACATCCTTCACGCCATAAGCATCTCTTACCAGCTTTTCCAGGTACTTGGCATCTTCGATGCAGTCGCCGTGGCAAATGAACACGGTGTCGTTCTTGCCGGGGAGCTGGGTTTCGCCCATCTTTTTGGCAAGGGCTTCGATGGAGGCCTTTCTGCCACGAACCTTGCCCACATTGATCAGGTGGCCTTCGTTGTCCACATGGAGCACAGGCTTGATCTGGAGCATAGTACCCACCAGGGCTGTGGCGGCGCTGACCCGACCGCCCCGCTTCAGGTACATCAGGTCATCCACGGTAAACCAGTGGCACAGGTTCAGCTTGTTATCCTCACACCATTTGTGGAGATCTTCCAGGGAAAGACCTGCATCTCTTTGCTTGCAGGCGTAGTAAACAAACAGACCCTGGCCTAAGGATGCGCAGAGAGTGTCGACTACCAGCACCTTTCTGTCGGGGTAGCTTTCCATCAGCTCCTGGGCGGCAATGTGGGCGCTTTGGTAGGTGGTGGACAGGCCGGAGGAAAATACCAGTACAAGGGCATCCTGACCGCCCTGTACCACAGGCTCGATCACAGCCTTCCAGCCCTCAGGGTTCACGGCGCTGGTTTGGGTGGTAGCACCTTTGCGAAGGCCGTCATACATCTCCTGCAGCCATTGCTCGGTGTATTCATTATATGCTTTGCCGTTAAAGTTTACGGTCAGGCGTACATAGGTAAGGTCCAGCTCCTTGTACAGCTTTTCCGGGAAGTCACAGCAGGTGTCTGTAATGATCCGATAGGACATGGGGGAACACTCCTTTAAGATAAGTAATGGAAATTGGGCTTTTGCCCTCGTCTATGGTATTATTTTACCGCAAAACGAGAAAAACACCACCTACCGGTTGGAGAAAAGCCAAAGTAGAGCCCTCTCTACAGGAGAATAAAGCCACTCTACTGTGGGTAGAGTGGCTTTAGGAATGGGAAATGGACAATGGACAATGGACAATGGATAGTGGTTTGGCGGTTGTAAGCTTCTATGCCTTTTCTCTCCACAAACGGGGGAAGGTGAACATTAATAGACAGGCCCACAGGAAGATGCTGATAAAGCCATAAGGCAGGCAGTGCATAGGGGCGGCAGCCAAAATATAAAGCTGGTTTAAGGTGTTGCCCACAGCCTTGGTGGCATATACAGAGGCGATGTTGGCAATCATAAAGCCAAGCGTCAGCACCAGGCTGACAATGCTGATCACCCGGATCTGCACCAGATATTTACGCTGGCCCTTTTTCAGACCCTCCAGGACAAGCAGCACCCCAGGCACATAGAACAGCACCGCAAACAGCCCCCGGAAGATATCCAGCACCAGGATGTTTTCCGTGATGGTGCCAAGCCCAACGCAGATAATGTATAGAAATAACCAGAGCAGGTAGATAAGCTTTTGCTTCATGGATGACACTCCTTATTGCGCGATAAGCCTATTGTACCCCATTTTCCGGAAAATGGCAAGCCGGAAAGCCGCGAAAGGGAAAAAATACTGGACACAGGGGTAAATAACTGGTATAATATACAAAGGTCAAAGAAACGCCAAAGGCAAGCAACACGACCCCGAAGTGTATATAGATACTCGAGAGGGGAGTGTTGCGCAGCAAGTGAAAATGCCTTGCGCAGCAAGGATAGTATCCTGCATCTGGTTTCGCTTGTACTTTGCCACCTCCGCATAATTGCGAGGGGCAAGAAACAGGGAATATTAAACGGTAACTGCATTTTGACGGTTTGGGGCTTCTTTGATCCTTTGAGAATCAAAGAGGGGAGAAAGGGGACGAAGCATATGAGATGTCCTTTTTGCGGTGATCAGGAAAGCAAGGTGGTGGACTCCCGCCACAGTGAAGACGGCTTGAGTATTCGCCGTCGCCGGGAATGCCTTGTTTGCCAAAAGAGATTTACCACCTATGAGATCGTGGAAAGCCTGCCGGTGATCGTTGTGAAGCGGGACGGCTCCCACCAAAGCTTTGACCGGAACAAGATCCTCAATTCTATGGTCCGGGCCTTTGACAAGCGGCAGGTGGATATGGCGGATCTGGACCGTATCACCACGGAAATCGAGCAAACCATTCAAAATACATTGGAGCGGGAAGTAACCACCGACCAGATCGGTCAGATGGTTATGGAGCGCATTAAGCCCCTTGATGAGGTGGCCTACATCCGTTTTGCCTCTGTGTACCGCCGTTTCCAGGACGTGCAGAGCTTTATTTCGGAAATCAATAAGTTCTTGGAGGAACAGTAATGAGGGCAATGTTTTCACCTGCGGATAATTTCGGCATCTATGATCTTCTGCCGGATATGGGTGGCTTCCTGGGAGACATTCGCTTCTACCTTTGCCTGTTTTTGCTGCTGGTGCCCATCATTATGTGTGCGATGGGTGCGTTGCGGTTTTTCAAGCCGGCAAAAGAAGCCAACCACTCTGTGGGCTACCGCACCTATTTCGGTATGGGCAGCGTTTACGCCTGGCGGGTGACCCAGTGGGTCAGCGGTGCCGTGTTTATGGGCGCAGGCGGCCTGCTGCTTCTGATGGCGATCATCCAGTGCTTTGTGATGGGTGCCAAGGAAGTAGGTGATGCGGTAGTAAATATGTATACCTGGCTGATCGTGGAAGGCATTGTGCTGGTGGTGGCCATTGTTGCCGTGGAAGTGGTGATCGGCCTGCAGTTCAATAAGGACGGCGGCCTGCGTCCCGGCAGACGGTTCTTCTTCCTTCGCTATGTGCCCTATGAGCCTTCGGAGGAAGCAGCACCTGCTGAGCAGGATATCCAGGAGCCTGTGGCGGAAGAACCCCAGGAGCCGATCTCTGACCAGGACCTGTTCACCCAGGAGAATTTCTTTGATTTTGATGCCCTCCTGGAAAACGACTCCGTCCCCACAGAAAACCCCAAAAACAAAGAATAAAAAGTCCGCCACCCGGCGGACTTTTTCACCAAAAGGAGAACACTATGCTGACATTGGAAAGAGCAAAAGAATTACTGGCAACGACCACCACGGAAGAGCATCTTTACTTACACGCAAAGAATGTGGCCTTTGCCATGGGAGGCCTGGCAAAGCATTTCGGGGAAGACGAGGCCCACTGGACCGCCATCGGCTATCTTCACGATTATGACTATGAGCAGCATCCTCAGGAGCATCTGCAGCACACCCGGGAGCCGCTGCTGGCTGCCGGTCTGACGGAGGAAGAG
>JAZQLG010000069.1:0-13379 GCA_045542575.1 Faecousia sp. | reverse complement strand
GCAGCAGGCAATAAGGGCATGGGTAAAGGACTGGGCAGCAAAGCTCAAAAGGAACAGCAGCGGCGCGATCATCACCATAGCCGGGAAGTTACTGAGAATGTACAGGCTGGAGGTGGGGGTACGCAGGCCCGGGTCGATCTGTTTCATCAGGATCACACCGTTGGAGGCAGTGCCGGTCATGGTACCGAAGCACATCAAAAACAGCTCGTGGTGGAAGCCCTTGAAACATTCCCGGGAAGCCATACGGATGTAGATATAGGTGGCAACGGCACCGACCACACTGAGGATGACCACCGGCAGGATGTAATTTTTGATATCGTTGATCTCGATGGCAGCCACACCGGCAACGATCATCAGGTCGAAGGAGAAGCCGGAGATACGGTCCATCTGATAATTGTTGATGTAGACCCGGTGCATCAAATTGCGTCTGCGCAGGTGCTTCACCACAAATTTAATGAGCATAGCGGCAAGGGAAGCCCACAGAAAGTTAAAGCCCCAGGCGATGCTGTTGGTAAAGTCGGAGATCACACCCAAAAGGCACATAAAGCCAAAGGCCAAGGCATAGGCCAGGGCCACGAAGCCAGCCTGCAGCGTGAACTTATCCACGGATTCACTGTCGGGGATCTCGTCATCGCTTGTCTGTATTGCAGGCTCCTCAGTAGGGCCGGGGTTACGGACGGACAGATCTCCCTGTCTCTTGCGGATGTTGATGTACAGAATTCCAAAGACGGAAGCCACCACAAAGCCGATGGATGCCAGGGAAAGGCCAAAGCTGCCGTTACCGGCAAACTGGGCAGCGGGGGTGTTGGTGAAATTAATGTCCCAGCTCAGAGCATTGCCGGGACCCTGTCCGTAGGCAAGGGGTAGGATCAGACCGCAGATATAGGAAACGATTTGATCGCCGTAGCGGGTCAGCAAAAACAGCACCAGGGTGATGGCAAGGCCGATGAAGGCTTGCAGCATATAGCAGCCGCTCTGCAGTGCGCCGAATTCCAAAACCTGGGCGCGGTTAGTCTTGTGGGTGCTTTTTTCTGTTTTCAGGGACATAGCCGCAAAGCCGATGGCCAGACAGTGGTAGGTGGTGGTCTGCATCAGCCGGTTATCCACCATAACAAAGCCGAACTGCTTGCTGATCACATTTGTGATCAGCAGAATGGTGCCGCCCAGGAGGGCGGAAGGAATCAGACATTTGCGAAAAAGCGGCACAGTTCGCCGCAAAATATTGCCCAGCATCAAAAACAGCAGCAATAGTCCCAGCTGGGCCATAAACGCCCAAACAGGACCGTAATTTGCAAGGGTAAAATCCCAATTCATTTGTAAAATCGACCCCCAGAAGGAAAGTAACATAGAAAAATATACTTGGAAAACACCCTTTTGTCAACAAAAAAGGCCTGCAGGTCCGGCATAAAGAGAAGATATGCCTATTTACGAAGGTAAAAAATGTGCTATAATAAACAAAAAACCTAAAAGAAAGGTCGATCGCCGTGGCAAACTGGAAAGCGTTTGTGGAGGAAAATTGGGAGCTTATGCTCCGCACCCTGAAAGAATTGTGCGCCATTCCCGCGCCCTCTCACCGGGAGGAAAACCGGGCAGAGTATTGTAAGCGCTGGCTGGAAAATGTGGGCGCAAAGGGCGTGTATATTGATGAGGCGCTGAATGTGATTTTCCCTCTGAACTGTGAAGGCAGCAACGAGATCTCCGTGATCGCCGCCCATACGGACACGGTGTTTCCTGATTTGGAGCCTATGCCCTATGAGGACCGGGGGGACACCATTCATTGCCCCGGCATCGGTGACGATACCGTTGCGGTGGCGATGATCCTGCTGACAGCCAAGTACTTAATTGCCAATAACATTCAGCCGGAGAAGGGCCTTTTGATGGTCTGCAATTCCTGCGAAGAGGGCCTGGGTGACTTGAAGGGCACTCGGCAGCTGTTCAAGGACTATGCAGGCAGGATTTCCCGCTTTGTCAGCTTTGACAGCTCCATAAACACCATGCACGCCGTTTCCATTGGCTCTCACCGGTATAAGGTGACAGTCCGCACGCCCGGCGGCCATTCTCTGTATAAATTCGGCAGTCCCAATGCCCTGAATGAACTGGCAAGTATGATCACCAAGATCTATGCCATTCAGGTGCCCCAGAAGGAAGGCAGCACCACTACTTATAATGTGGGCGTGGTCAATGGCGGCACTTCTGTCAACACCATTGCCCAGGAAGCCACTATGCTTTGCGAGTACCGCTCCAACGACCATAGCTGTCTGGAGATCATGAAGGGCCACTTTGAAGAAATTTTCCGCCAGGGCGAAAAGGAAAATGTCTGGGTGGAGGTGGAGCAGGTGGGTGACCGTCCCTGCGGCAAGGGTGTAGACCCTGTCCGTCAGCAGAACCTGACAGAGCTTTGCCGCTCCATCAGCGAAGGTGTTTTGGGTGAACCTGTGAAAATGACGGCCGCTTCTACGGACTGCAACATTCCTCACAGCCTGGGCATTCCCGCCGCGGCAATGGGCATCTGCAAATGGAATGGCATCCACACCCGGGAAGAGTGGATCGAAAAGAAATCTCTGGTTCCCGGCCTGGAGATCGCCCTTCGGGCAGTACTGGCACTTACCGAAAAGGAGGAAAGGGTATGAAATTCACAGCAGCAGGCGATGTTCTGATCCAAAGAAGGATCCCGGAAGGCTTTGAGGGCATTGAGGAGATCGCCCCCTTTATTTGCCAGGGCGATGCCCGGTTTTTCAATCTGGAAACCACCCTTCACTATGAAGGGGAGTGCTATGCCTCCCAGTTCAGTGGCGGCACTTATGTCCGCACCGACCCGGAAATGCTGGATGATGTGCTGAAATTCGGCTTTAATATGACCAGCTTCAATAATAACCACACCATGGACTTTTCCTATGAGGGTATGCTCCGCACCCTGGAAGAAGTGAACTGCCGGGGTCTTGTCAACAGCGGCGTAGGTGAAAATCTTGCCCAGGCCTCTGCGCCCCAGTATCTGGACACCGTCAACGGACGGGTGGCGCTGATCGGCGTGAACAGCTATTTTGAGCCTTGTATGATGGCAGGCAATGCGGGCCAGCGCGTACCGGGAAGACCGGGCATCAACGGTCTGCGCATCAATGAGCACATCGAGGTGACAGCGGAGCAGCTGCAGTTTATCCGGCAACTGTCCGATCTGACCGGCGTGAACGACACCCAAAAGATCCACAGAGCCCAAGGCTATAAAGCGGAACTGGCAGACAATGTGGCAGAGTTTGGTGATCTGCAATTTGTGGTGGGCGAAAAGCCCCGGCAGGTCAAAAGCCTGAATGAAGAGGATATGGCCCGGATCGAAAAGTCCATTGAGGAGGCCAAATTCCAGGCAGATTATGTGCTGGTGTCCATCCACACCCACCACCTGGTAGGTGACCGGGAGGAAAATGTGCCGGAGTTTATGGTGGACTTTGCCCACCGCTGCATCGATGCGGGCGCAAATGCCATTATCGGTCACGGTCCCCATCTTCTGCGCCCCATCGAAGTGTATAAGGATTGCCCCATTTTCTACTCTCTGGGCGATTTCGTACTGGAGCTTTACAGTGTGGCCTTTGGCCCGGAGGACTTCTACAATAAGCAGGGCCTGGACTCCCGGAGCACCATCCACGATCTGCTGAAAAAGCGATCCAAGGGCTTTACCATCGGCCTGATGGAAGACGAGCGGATGCTGACCGCCGTTGTGCCTTATTGGGAAACAGATGGCACGAAACTGAAAAGCCTTAAGTTGATGCCCGTGACCCTGACGGACAAGTCCAATAAATCCCGCCACGGTCTGCCCCGGAAAGCTCCCGCAGAAAAAATTGCCGCCTACTTGGGCGAAATGTCCGCCCCCTACGGCACCAAGCTTTCCGTCACCGACGACGGCCTGATCAAATGTGAATGGTAAAAAGAAGGAACTGTAGAACAAAACATACTTATCCCAAGAGCATATACAACTTGGCCCCCTCATTGAGGGGGCTGGCAAAGCCACAGGCTTTGACTGGGGGAGTGTCCTGTCGTACAGCAAGACACTCCCTCCGTCTTTGCCTGTCGGCAAATCCACCTCCCTCAAAGAGGGCGGCGAGTTTTGGCATACTGATGCCCTCCGGTTTTGAGCCGGAGGGCCTACTTTATTTGTTTTGCAGGCGGTATTTTTGCGGGGTCAGACCAAAATGTCGGCGAAACACCTGAAAGAAGGTGGACTCAGAGCTGTAGCCCACGGTGCCTGCGATATAGCTGACAGTGTTTTCTGTGTTGCGAAGCAGCCAAGCTGCCCGATCCATTCTTGCACCCAGCATTTTTTGCCGGAAAGTCATCCCATAGTGCTTTTCCAGCACCCGGGCCAGCTGCCGCTTTGAAAGGTGGACAAGACGAGCCAGCGCTTCTTCCCCTGCGTTTTCGGCAAAGTGCTTCTCAAAAAAATCATCAATTACACTGAACCGCTCCAAGTCCGTTACAGGAAGGCTTTTCCCAGCAGAGGTGTCTGGTATTTGCAGCAGCCGCAAGAGATCTACGGCAAGCAAGGAAGTTAACGCGTGCTGCCGTTCGGATTTGTATGGATTGTTGCCGGCATTTTCCAAAAGCAGTTCTTTACAGAGCCGGGCAGTTTCCTCGTTGATTGAAAAAGAGGTGCAGTCCGGGAAAAGGGACGAAAGGCGGTGTCGCAGCACCGGGGCAGGAGAGAGGGTTAGCGTAAAACGGGAAAAGTCACTGGAGTAAGACAAAGGGCGGTGATACTTCCCCGGGGGGATGAGAAGGGCCTGCCTTTTCTCCAAAGCAAAGCTCTGACTTTCTCCCTCTACCCTGCATTGGCCGGAGAGAATAATATGTACTTCAAAGATGGGGTGACAGTGACGCTGGGTGTCCCATGCGTTTTTTGGGGAAAGGTCTGTCTGCAGGAGAATTTTCTGCCCATCCAGGGTGAGCTCGTTGTGGTAGTTCATAGAAACCCCCGTTTTGTTATAAAAACCGGATCAGTTGTTCTGTTAAGAATACGGCGGCGGAGCTGGAAAGGGCAACGACGATCAGGCTGCTTTTTCGCAGGGAAAGGAGAACGCCGACTGCCAGGCCGATGGCACCGCTGACCATATTTTCCGTGGCATACAAAATGGCCGGGAAGGTCATAGCCGCCAGGCAGGCGGTGGGTACATAGTGCAAAAAGGAGCGCAGGAAGCGGTTTTGAATGGGCTTTTTCAGCAGTGTCAGAGGGATGGCACGAATCAGATAGGTGGTAACTGCCATCACCAAGATGTAAATGTAAGTATTCATTCTGCGCCCTCCTCTTCTACAGGGAACAAAACAGCGCAGATGGCGGCTGCCGCAACGGTGCAAAATACGATGGCAAGGCCTGCGGACACCTGCTTAAGCACCGGCACCCAGTTAAAAAGACAACTGAAAACCAGTGCAAGGGCAACGCATATAAGAATGGACTTTTCCTGCCGGGCCTGGGGCACAACGATGGCAATAAACATACCGTAAAGCATAACACCCAAAGCCGTGCGAATGGAAAGGGGCAGTAGTGACCCTGCCACCGACCCTAACGCTGTGCCGGCGATCCAGCCGATGGCGGCAACCGTACCGGCGCCCACAAAGAAGCCGGGGGACAGGTCCTTGCCCCGGGACATCCCCAGGGCAAACACTTCATCTGTATTGAAAAAGGCCATCAGCAGCCGCTTGCCAAGGCCCACCTTTGGGCCAAGCCGCTGACCGAGGGCAAGACTCATCAGGGCATAGCGGCTGTTGATCACCAGCTGGGTCAGCACCATTTCCAGGATCGCCGCGCCGGCGGCAATGACCGTAAGGCCGGCAAACTGACCGGCACTGGTCAAATTGGAGGCAGAGATCAAAATGGCTTCCCAAATGGTCAGTCCCTGGGCAATGGCCATTGCACCAAAGCCAAAGCTGACGGAAAAATAGCCGACACACACCGGCATTCCGGCTTTCACGCCAGCAAAAAACGCATTTCGTTTCATAGCAATATCTCTTTTCAAGAGGAGTTTCCGATATCATATCGCAGATAGCAAAGAAAGTCAAACAATGAAAAAGAAGCGCCGCTGCAAAGCGGCACTTCTTATGATCAATCTAACAAGCGAGCAAAGCCGCTCAGGCAAACCGGGCCGCCAATGGCCTCTTTTATGGCTTCGGGACCGCCCGGTTGTATTTGAGAGATTTGGGCGAAGACCTTATCAACGGTGATGCGGTGCTTGCTTAACACCTCGTCGGTGTGGCCCAAGGTGGGATAAATAGCGGTGTTGCCCAGGAAGCCCTCCTTTAGCATCAGCACAGTGTATAGGGTCTTCAACTCTTTCTTGTTTTCTTCAAAGTCGAAGTGGGCCAGGCAGGGAATGCCGGAGCAATGAATTTTTACGCCGTGGCGCCTTGCTGCGTCCAGCCAGTCCTTTTGCACAGTGGTACCTACCCGGGCAACATGCTCCCAGACCTTCACCTTCTCCATTTTTTCAAGGGTGGCCAAAGCAGCGGTAAAGCCAACGGCTTCTGTCCAATATGTGGAGCTGATAAAGGAATTGTGGGCACCCTCCATAGCTTTTTTAGTGCCAATGATCGCACCAATGGGGTGGCCGTTACCCAGGGCTTTGGCGAAGGTGGCAATGTCCGGTGTTACATCCACCAACTTGTGGGCGCCACCATAGCAAAGACGGAAGCCAATGGTGATCTCATCAAAGATCAGCAAGCCACCGCATTTGTCCATAGCCTGCCGTACGTGGCGAAGGAATTTTCCGTCGGGCATAGTATGGCGGTAAGGCTCCATAATCACACAGGCCAGCCGATTTCCGTATTCTTCAATAATCTTATCGAAGGTTTCGTAGTCTTCATAAACGCAGGTCAGAGTGGTACCAATAAGAGCCTTGGGAACACCTGCAGGTTTCAGACCGGGAAGCAGAAGATCGTCCAGTCCGGAGGCATTGCTTAAATTTGCCGCCAGATACCAGTCGCTCCAACCGTGGTAGCCGCAGATTAGAACCAAATCCCGGCCTGTGGTGGCACGGGCAATACGCACTGCCACAGCGCAGGTCTCGCCGCCGGTACGGGCAAAGCGGACACATTCTGCCCAGGGATGGATTTCACAGAGCTTATCGGCAAGGGTCACTTCGGCAGGACTGTTTAGAGAAGACATAGAGCCATTTTGGACACAGTTAACAACCGCCTCTGTCACATCCGGGTCAGCGTAGCCTAAAAGGCAGGAGCCAACACCGTTGGTAGTCATGTCGTAGTAGTGATTGCCGTCCATATCCCAAACTTCACAGCCCTGTGCCTTTACATAATAGGCCGGCCATTGATCAGGGGCATACTGCTCCGGACTTTTACTGAGCAGCTGCACACCGCCGGGGATGCGTTTTTTTGCGTGTTTGTAAAGTTCTTGCGTCCTGGACATAGAGATCCCTCCCGAACATATTTCGCTTTCACTATAGCAGGCATTTGAGGGACTGTACACGCAAAGTTATGTCATAATTATTAAATAATGGCAAAATAGAACAGTCATACTGCCAGAAAGAAATATTCTGTGACTGTTTCCGGGGCTTCCTGCAGGTCTTGACCGATCCACCAGCGCAGGGTCTGCACAAAGACGGAAGCAATGTGGTCCTTCCAAAAGCTGTCCGGTAGCTTCGGGTCTTTCCGGGCGGCAAACAGCGCCGCCTGCTTTTCTACCAAATGGCCAAGCCCCTGGTTAAAGTAGTCCCAAAACAGGGCGTTGTTCTGCCCGGAGAGCAGCTGCAGGATTTGGTTGTCGTTTTTCTGTAAGTGGCGGAAAAGGTGTAGGAACACCGAGTCTGGGGCATCACAGTCAAAGATGTGGCGGTGCTCCCGGTGACCGCCCTCCATACCGTCAAAAATATGGCAGAACAGTTCTTCGCACAGTGCCTTCAAAAGGTCGTCCTTGGTTTCAAAATGGGCGTAGAAGGTGGCTCTGCCCACATCGGCCTGCTCTATGATCTGCCCCACAGTGATCTGGCCGAATTCCTTGTTGGAAAGAAGGCTCGTAAAGGCTCTGAAAATCGCCTCCCGGGTTTTTCTTTGTCGTCTGTCCATAATTTCCTCCGTACAGTTTTTGAAAATTGTTCCGTAATGAATAGACGGAAAACATCGTTTGTTGCAAAAACGAGATACGCTGCTACAATAAAAACAGAACAGGTTGTTCGGTAATGAATGTATTGTATATCATTTCTTTTGAGAAGTCAACGGAGGGGTCTTATGAGAACAGCTGGAAAAATATTGGTTGCCTTTCTTCTCAATTTGGCATTTTCTGTCTTTGAGTTTGTGGGCGGTGCGATCACAGGCAGCATCGCCATTATTTCCGATGCCATCCACGATATGGGGGATGCTTTCAGCATCGGGGTGTCCTTTGCTTTGGAAAAGCTGAGCCATAGAAAGGCAGACAAAAAATATACTTACGGCTACTACCGCTACTCTCTCTTAGGCAGCACCCTGCAGGCAGCCATTTTGCTTTGCGGCTCTTTGCTGGTAGCGTACAACGCTATAATGCGTTTCATGTTCCCCCAGTCCATCGACTATAACGGGATGATCCTGATCGCTGTCATCGGCTTTTTGGTCAATTTTGTGGCAGCTTGGTTTACCTCCGGGGAAGGGTCCCTGAACCAAAAGGCCATCAATCTGCATATGCTGGAGGACGTGCTGGGCTGGGCCATTGTGCTCATCGGCGCTGTGGTGATGCGCTTTACGGATTGGTGGTTCATTGACCCGGCTCTCAGCCTTGCTTTGGCGGTGTTCATTGGCTTCCACGCCCTTAAAAACCTAAAGACCGTGGCAGATGTGTTCCTGGAGAAAACGCCGGAAGGCATCGACCCGGAGGAAATTGCCCACCACCTGACAGAGATTCCCGGGGTGGAGGGTATCCACCATCTGCATATTTGGAGTATGGATGGGTATCGCAGCAGTGCTACTTTGCACGCAGTGGTAAGCGGGGATTGTGTGCAGGCAAAGCGAGCCATCAAAGAGGAGCTGGCAGAACACGGCATCTCCCACGCCACCGTAGAGACGGAGTATCCCGGCGAACACTGCGAAGAGCTTTGCTGCCTCCCGGCAGAACCTACCGGACATCACCACCATCATCATCACCATCATCATTAAAAAAGGCGGCACAGCTGTGCCGCCTTTTTGCGAATGTGCTTTACTTTCAGGGTATACAGTGGTATAATACTTAATGCCAAACAAAGCTGAATAAAGAAAAGGGAGGCTTCTATTAAGGGGGGGTATTATACCCTTTTTTGGTTATCATCTGATAAGAGTTCGGTAAAAGCGCAACTCCACTCGGATGGTAACAAGGGCTTCCTTTTCTGTTTGAGCTTTGTTTGGCGACAATCGGAGTTTGCGTTTTTCGGTGCGTGGCTTCGGTCACGCACTTTTTAATTAATAATGGGGATGCGTCCCTGGAAAAACGACAAGAAGTGTGTTAATTTTTGATTTAACACGGAGTTTACTACAGAAAGGAAAGGTGCACATTGGATAACAAATGTGAAAAATGCGGCGGCCAACTTGTGGAGGGAAAATTGGGAGGAATGTATCTTACATGCTTTTATCCTAAGGGAGAAGAAAAAAAGCTCATTCCCAAAAAAGCAAGCAAGATAGTGTGCTCCTGCTGTAGAGCCTGCGGTTTGATTCAAAACATCAGAGCCATCGAGCTTGAGAAACTGAATTGACCGGCTTTCGTTTGAAAGAGAGCGCACTTGTGAAAAAGAGGTTTGGAGGAATTCTATATGGAACTTAAAAAATTGAACAAAAGCGTACTTAAGCTGTGGTACATTTATGGGGCGATCATTTCGCTGGCGCTGGTGGGCGTCATTACCGGTACGGCAGTAATTTTGAATACAGCGGGTGCAACCAGAGATGTGACACTTGCCGTCTTGCTGGGGGTAGGGATCCCGGTCGTGCTGCTTCTTGGAATTACTTTGATCCTGCCGGTCCTGCGCTATAAAATGTATGCGTGGGGCTATGACGATAAGCGGATCATCGTAAAGCAAGGCGTGATCTTCAGGAAAAGAGTTGTGATCCCTGTCTGCCAGATCCAGGACCTTCACAGAACCCAGGGCCCGATCATGATGATGCTGAATTTAAGTGATGTTACGATCTCAACGGCGGGCTCTAATTTCAGTATTTCTACGCTTACCACCGAGGAAGCAGACCGTATGATCGACGAGCTTGAGCGCAACCTGGAAACGAGAATCGAGGAACTGAAAAATGAAGAGATTTGACAAAGGATACATTTATTCCTGCTTACTGTCAGATTTCTTCGCCAGTCTTGTAGTAGTGTTTGCTGTTTTTCAAGACATCTTACTCGACGATGAAGCAGGCATGAGGGAATTTATTGAGGCACTCCCAATTCTTGGGATTGTGCTTGCCGTAGTTTATCTGTGCTTTATCGCCTACAGAATTTTCTATTACAAGACCTCCGGCTATGAATTGACGGAAAAGGAGATCAAGTGCAACCGAGGCGTTTTGTTTAGAAAACGCTCCGTTTTGGACTATAAGAAGATCCACGCGATCAACAAAAAGCAAACCCTGTTTCAAAGACTCTTCGGCATTGCGATCCTGACAGTTGACAGCGGCTCCACCAATACCTCCCACCAGGCGGAGATAACCATCATTGAGAAGGCAAAAACAGTGGATGCTTTGCTGGATGAATTGAACGCACTGAAAGAAAGCGGCACACGAGCCCCTGGCGATGCGAAAGAAGAGGTGCTGCTCTCCGACAAGGACAGCCTGTATCGCTTTACTTCCAAAAAGAAAATGCTGTACACGCTCATTAATATCGTCTCCGCATCGTTCTTTACGGCACTGTTTGGCATATTGTCTATCATCGTCATCGGTGTTTGCAAGCTGTCGCTCCAGCTGGATGCCTTCGGTACCTGGGGACAGTATTTCCTGTTTGCTGTCCTGATCACAGTGGGTACGATGCTGCTGGTTTCAGCTTTTTCTTTTGTCGCAAGTATGATCTATTCCTTCATTGGATACCACAATTTTACCATCACCAAGCGGGGTAACGATATTCAAATTTCCTTCGGCCTTTTGGAGCGGCACACCAACACCTTCAGCTATGACAGGATCAAGGCGGTCAAGATCTCTCAGGGTCTTGTTCAGCGTATGTTGGGGTTTGCGACGATCAAGCTTGAGGTCATCGGATACACCCAAGAAACCGGAAGCGAAAACGCTGCTGAAGTCGGTGTGCTTGTTCCGTTCTGCAAATATGACGAGATCGGTGAGATCTTAGGTAAGGTACTGCCGGATTATATTCCCAATGAAAAGCAGACAAAGTCTGTTTCCTATTTTCCGTACCTGTCCTGGTTTGCCCTGATCCTTGGTATCGTGGCAGGTGCAGTGCTCCTGCAGGCAATGATGCCTATGCTGATATTCCATGTACCCACGCCGGCGATCGTGGCGGTTATTCTTGCGGTCATGGGCACAGCAGCGGTCATTCTTGCCGTAAAAGCATTGAGCGCTGCGCTTAGCTATCAAAACAATGGCCTTGCCATCAGAAACGGCAAAGTAACCGCCCACTACGGCGGATTTACGAAATATATTACAGTGTTTCTTTCCAAGAATCTTATTGCGGCTGAAAATGTAACCACACCCCTGCGCCAAAAAGCCGGAATTACAAGCCTGGTCATGCACCTGAAAACCAATGCGCAGTCCAATGAAATTAAGGTGCATATCCAAAAAGATGGGCTTTCAAAAGAATTGGAAGAATTGCTGATCTTATAATGCCCGGGCAAGAAAAAATCGGTTTTATTGAGCGCAAAAAAACAGAGGCACTTCGGTGCCTCTGTTTTATTTTTATGCCATTTCTAAGGTAAGGGGCTTGCCGCCCAGGATGTGGAAGTGCAGGTGATGAACGGTCTGGCCTGCATCCGGGCCGCAGTTGGAAACCACCCGGTAGCCGCCGGTGAGATTTTCCGCAGCGGCGATCTTGGGAATAACAGAGAAAATGTGGGCAACGATGCCGCTGTTTTCTTCCGTAATGCCATCTACGCTGGGAATATGGGCTTTGGGGATCACCAAAATGTGGGTAGGTGCCTGGGGAGCGATATCCCGGAAGGCCAGGATCTTATCGTCCTCATACACCTTTGTGCTGGGGATCTGACCATTTACGATCTTACAAAACAAGCAATCCATAGCATAACCTCCTTGGTTTTTCTATAGTATAGCACAGAAAGGGGCAGGGGGCAATGAAAAACTGCCACTTTATTTTTAGAAAACAGTGTGCTATACTAAGAGCGATATTGACGAAAAAAGGGAGATCTTATGAAAAGAGGATTTCTATTTCCTATAGTGCTGGTCCTTTTGGCGTTGGTGGCGCTACTGGTGCTGTTCCCGCCTCCGGCAGGAACGACCGATACAGCCGATCCCACGCCCACGGTTACAGAAACCCCTGTACCGACCCCGCCCCCGGAAACAGTGCCGCCCGCAACGGAGCCGCTGCCTGTTCCAAATCAGGAAGCGCTGGAATCACCCTATGCGTTTGTGTATAATTCCGGGACGGACACGATGTACTACACCTATGGCGGCGAAAACACCCGGGTTTCCCCGGCCAGTCTTACAAAGCTGCTGACGGCTCTGGTGGCCCTGGAGGTGCTGGAGGAAAGTCAGGTTGTTACCGTAGGGGATGAAGTGAAGCTGATCGACCCCTACTCCTCCGTGGCCTACATCAGTAAGGGGCAGAAGCTTCGGGTGGATATGCTGGTTGAGGGCTTGCTTTTGCAAAGCGGCAACGATGCTGCCTATACTTTGGCGGCTGCCGCAGGCCGGGAGCTTGCCAACAATCCCAAGCTGTCTGCCAAGGGCGCTGTGCGGCGGTTCGTGGAGCATATGAACCACCGGGCCATGGAAATGGGACTGGAAAACACCCACTATGAAAATCCCGACGGCATCGACGGAGAGGACCATTACACTTGTATTCGTGATCTGATCACAGTGTCTGTGCTGGCGATGGAGAATCCCACCATCCGCAAGTATGTGGGGATGGACAAGGAATTTGTTACCTACCAAAGCGGTGAGACCATCACCTGGAGCAACACCAATTATCTGCTTCATAAGGACCATAAGTATTACTGTCCCCAGGCGGTGGGCCTGAAGACCGGCACAACCACAAAGGCGGGCAATTGTCTGATCTCCGCATTCCCCAAGGATGGCGGCTATCTGATCATCGGCGTGCTGGGAAGCAAGACCGGCGACGGCCGCTATAAGGACACCCTGCTGCTTTACGACCTTTTCAAAGACTATACGCCCTACAAGTAAAATGAGCCTCCAAAGGCGGTTGCCTTTGGAGGCTTCAGAGCGTCAAAAAAGCCGCCAACCGTCAAAAAGCAGAATGAAGTGATGATATTTAACAAAGCCTT
>JAZQLG010000068.1:0-4864 GCA_045542575.1 Faecousia sp. | reverse complement strand
TTTTGCCACCGCCTTGCAGGCCGCGCCCCTTTTGTCCACTTCGTGGACATTTTCCCCGCTGACGGGGAAATCAACCCCCCAGGGGAAAGGCTTTGTTAAATATCATCACTTCATTCTGCTTTTTGACGGTTGGCGGCTTTTGTGACACTCTGAAAAGCGTTGCCGATCGGCAACGCTTTTTCACTTAAATCTACGGGAATACCCACACCGGCGGCAAAGGGGCTCGGCGGCCTCTTTTTTGGAAAAGCCGTCATAAATGGCCTTTGCCCGATCGCTTTCCAAAATTTCCTCCATAGACTGGGTAAGTAAATTTCCCAAAGGAATGTCCCCTTCGTGATCCAGACAGCAGGGGACAACTGTACCGTCCCACAAAATGCCGATCTGATCCCGCAGACCGTAGCAAAAATACGGCCCATCTTCTTCCGGGGCGGAAAGGTCCGGCCAATCAAATTTCTCTCCCGGCTCCAAATAAACCTTTGGGGCGAGCTGTGTGCCTTTTCTTCCATCCTTCCAGGGTTTGGGGAAGGCTTCTTCCAGCTTTTGCAGGAGCAGGCCGTTTTGTTTGTCCTCGCCACCGCTGTTCCAAAGCCGATATACCGTCAGCTTCTGGCCTTGCGCCGCCTTTCCGTAATCCAGGCAGCCATCCACATAGGTCTCAAAGGGGACAGACAGATCATTTGCTTCAAAGGCGTGCAGGGAGATATTCACCTTGTGGACCGCCGGGGAAGAAAGAAGCAGCTCCTTCCGATCTTCCAGCAATGTACCGTTGGTGGTAAGAATGACCTTAAAGCCATAGTCTTGCGCCAACGCTAAAAACCGGGGAAGCTCGGGGTGCAGAAGTGGCTCTCCCATCAGATGGAAATATACAAATTCTGTGTAGCCCTTCAGCTTTTCCAGGATCAGGGAAAGCCGATCCCCATCCATTCGTCCCTTGGGCCGCTTGGTGCCGGGGCAGAAACGGCAGGATAAATTGCAAAGGTTGGATATTTCAAGGTAAACCTTGGCAAATCGCATACTGATCTTCCTTTATTTGTTGTAAAGCGGGGTGGAAAGGTAACGCTCTCCTGTGTCCGGCAGCAAGGTAACAACGGTTTTTCCCTGGTTTTCCGGCCGTTTGGCAAGCGTTATGGCGGCCCAAAGGGCAGCGCCGGAGGAAATGCCGCAGAGGATGCCCTCCGTGGCAGCCAATGCCCGGGCGGCGGCAAAGCTTTCCTCCTCTGTAGCCAAAAGGATCTCGTCATAAATTTCTCTGTCCAGGGTGTCCGGGATAAAGTTGGCGCCGATGCCCTGGATGCCGTGAGGACCTGCCTTGCCCCCGGAGAGCAGGGGAGAGCGCTTAGGCTCAACCGCTACCACCCGGATGGCAGGATTCTTTTCCTTGAGGTATTTTCCCACGCCGGAAAGAGTGCCGCCTGTGCCTACACAGGCCACGAAAATATCCACCTTGCCTTCCGTGTCCTCCCAGATCTCCGGGCCGGTGGTAAGGTAGTGGGCTGCCGGGTTGGCGGGATTTTCAAATTGGCCGGGGATAAAGCTGTTTCTGTTTTCTTCAGATAAGGCTTTGGCCTTGTCGATGGCACCCTGCATCCCCAGTGCACCGGGGGTCAGCACCACCTGAGCGCCATAGGCCTGCATCAAAAGGATCCGCTCCCTGCTCATAGAATCGGGCATAACGATGATGCACTTCATTCCCAGGCTGGCAGCCACGCAGGCAAGACCAATGCCGGTGTTGCCGGAGGTGGGCTCAATGATCACCGTGTCCTTGTTTACAAGACCTTTGGCCATGGCATCTTCCAGCATATTCAGTGCCACCCGGTCCTTCACCGAGCCACCGGGATTGCGAAACTCCAGCTTCGCGGCAAGCCTTGCCACACAGTTTTCCTTTGCCGCTATATTGGAAAGGGCCACCATAGGGGTCGCCCCGATCAGCTCTTTTACAGAATGATAAATTGCCATAAGAAACCTCCTGATGCGGTTTTCTTTATTATACCCCCGAGAAAACCCCCGGTCAATAGGAAACCGCTGGAACATTGACTTTGGGGGCGTACTATGGTATAAATAGGAGAAAGGAGCGTGAGCCTATGCGCGAAGAGAACAAGAGCATCGAGCAGGCGGTAGAGGCCATTTTGTGCGACTACCAGACGGACCGGGCCATTGACAAGATGGATGTGTTCCGTCGGCCTGACCGGGATGCCATTATTGATATTATTAAGAAGCTGCGCCGGATCGTTTTTCCCGGCTACTACCGGGATGGGGGCTACAAGTCCGTCAACACCCGCAACACCCTGGCGGTGCTGATCGAGGATGCCCTGGTATCTCTCAATGAGCAGATCGCCCTGTGCCTGGAAGTGGGTGGAATGGAGGGAAAAGCCGCCCAGGAGCAGGCCCAAAGGATCGGTGTGGAATTTTTTAACCGGATCCCCGGCATCCGGCAGATGCTGCAGCTGGACCTGCAGGCTGCCTATGACGGTGACCCGGCAGCGGCAGATATGGCAGAGATCATTTTTGCTTATCCGGGCCTGTTTGCCATTATGGTCTACCGGTTAGCCCACGAGCTGTATTTGATGCAGGTGCCTATGCTGCCCCGGATCATGACCGAGTATGCCCACAGCATCACCGGCATCGATATTCACCCCGGCGTGACCGTCGGCAAGTATTTCTTTATCGACCACGGTACCGGCATCGTTATCGGTGAAACCACCGTCATTGGTGACAATGTGAAGATCTACCAGGGCGTTACCCTGGGCGCACTTTCCACCCGGGGCGGTCAGCGTCTGAAGGGAAAGCGCCGTCATCCCACCATCGGGGATAATGTGACTATCTACGCCGGCGCGTCTATCTTAGGCGGCGACACGGTGATCGGGGAGAACTGCGTGATCGGTTCCAACGTGTTCATCACTTCTTCCGTTGCCCCGGACACCACCGTCAGCAATAAGATCCAGGAGCTGCAGCTCAAGTCCAGATGATAAATGGACAATAAAAATAATCCCCAAATCGCATTTCGCGATTTGGGGATTTTGCTATGCAGTTAATCTTCAAAGGTAAGAACATCCTTGAAGCGGTCCTTGAAAATAGCATAAACAGCATTCAAAACAGCTTCATCTTCCACAGCCAGGTAGTTTTCGTTTTCTTCGTCAACGGGCTGGATCTCCAAAATAACGATCTCGTTGGCATCTTCCTCGGCGGGGATCAGTACCAGGTACTCCTTGCCCTCGTATTCGATGCAATCCAAGTATTCAAATTCCTGATCTGCGCCGTTTTCATCGGTCAGCACCAGGGTGGATTCTTCTTCCTCCTGCAGGATCTCTTCGTTTTCCATAACGGGAAACCTCCTTGTTTTTTGGTGTTTCCATTATAACGGTATTTTGCGTATATGTCAACAAAAGTGTGTCGTGATCAGGATTGCTTTTGTAAGTCAATCAAAGTATTTTACTTTTACGCTGGGAATAGTCTTGCTGGCACCAAGAACGGTAGTATATTCATACAGCCCATTATATTCGCCGTAGAATGTGATCCAATCGTCTTCCAAAATTCTCGAATCACTACCGTAGTTGTCAACATAAATGTAAACTACATTATCATAACCATTGGATGTGGCTACTCGGTAGGTAGAATAATATAGGGGAGAACTTGCTTCGGAACAGACTTGAACAACTTTACCCTTAAATTTTACTTTTGCCCCTTCATATTCTTTAGGTGAACGGGCTAAGTTTTTATAAGAGATGCTCTTGCAACTACTTTTGTACCGCTTGGCGATTTCTTGGGGACTGAGAGAGAAGGTTTTGCTTTCAAGTTCGCTTCCACAGACAGAGCAACTACGAACTTGGATACCATCCTTGCTTTCTGTAGGCTCAAGGGTAACGACCCATTCGCTGGGTGTATGGGCAATGGTTTGCAAAGTCCTCTCAATCGTTAATCCGCAGACATTACAGTTGCCGGATTCCAGACCTTCAACTGTGCAGGAAGGTGCTATTACTGTGGCCCAGGAAAGAACTTGGTGACCTAGTGCATCTCCACTTATTGCGCCACAGGTGTAGCAAGTGTTGGGTTCAGTACAGGTTGCATCCTTCCACTCGTGTCCAAGAGCGTTTCCAACGGCCTCTGCGCAGACAGAACAAACCATTGGATTTGTGCAGGTTGCATCCTGCCACTTGTGACCAAGGGCTTCCCCTGATTCTTCGCCGCATTTTGAGCAAATTTCCGGGGAAGTGCAGGTTGCATTTACCCATTCGTGCTTACAGGCACAGCCGGAAAGTATGCAGGCGACAAGCAATACTGTAATCAAAACGGCTAAATTCTTTCTCATCTTTTTTCATCCTTTCTGTATTTGGCGGCAATATTCCGCACACAATACATATTATAGTCGAGATTACGACCATAGTCAAGAATGAAACAATAAAATAGAATGTTCTCGGGGTGATATTATGATTGAATATGCACCGTTTTGGGAAACATTGAAAAATTCCAACGAGTCTACCTATACACTTATCAAAAATCATCATATTTCAAGCTCTACGATTGATAAGCTTCGTAAAAACAAACCCTTGAACACAACGACCTTAAATGACCTTTGTCGTATTCTTAGGTGTCCTATTGAGAAGGTTGTGCGCTATGTTCCGTCAGAAAGCGACCAAGCATTATAACAAAAACACTCCCATCTGTGTGGGAGTGTTTTTGCTTTACATCTGTCCTACGCCTGCACTTTTTAGCTGCAGCAGTGCTGCAAATGCCGGATTGGGCTTTATCTGAAGTCTGATGCATAGACGTTGCACATTGTGAGGGAAAAGTCTTGTCCCAATGCACCCGCAGGAAGATCGCTGGTTTCATAGAGCAAGCCGTTTTCCTGGTAGTACCCAAAAGGTTC
>JAZQLG010000067.1:0-12810 GCA_045542575.1 Faecousia sp. | reverse complement strand
TAGGTCACGCCAAACCAGCGGTCCCGGGAGCGAAGCACCTTTACGGTTGCCTTCTTTTCTGCCAGCAGCTCGCCCACCGTCCGGGGCAGGAAGTACTCTGCCTTCAAAACATTCTTAGGCACATCATTGGAAAGGAAGGCCGGGAACCGGGCATCGATTTCCCGGATAAAGCTGGGGGTAAAGCCCCACATATTCATAGAAACAGGGGTATCTGCAGCCACATCGGTCCAGGTAGCGCCGTCATCCTCTGTATAATGGATGCCGCCTTCGTACTTTTCGATTTTGGTCCGCTCTACCACATCTGTGAGATAGCCTTCCTCGTTGGTGGCGCAGATGCCTCTTGCCACAGAGCCATTGTCCGTCACGGTCTTGCCCAGGTCGTAGCCTACCATACAGTAGTCATACTTCTCCCCATCTTCACCGTTACACAAAAATTCGTAGATCACCTTATAGGCATCCTTGCCATAGTAGTCGTCGGCATTCAGCACCGCAAAGGGCGCATCCCCAATTTCCTCTCTGGCGCACCACACCGCGTGGCTGGTGCCCCAGGGCTTGGTGCGTTCTATAGGTACAGTAAAGCCTTCAGGGATCTTATCCAGCTCCTGGTAGGCATAGCGAATTTCCATAGGGCATTTCTGAAGCCGCTTGCCAACGGTGGCCATAAAGTCTGCCCGGATGGCTTCCTTAATGATAATGACGGCAGTTTCAAAGCCGGCTTCATACGCATCAAACAAAGAGTAGTCTAAAATGGCTTCTCCCTGGCTGCCCACAGGGTCGATCTGCTTCAAGCCACCGTATCGGCTTCCCATACCGGCGGCCATTACTACCAAAACAGGTTTCTTAGACATATGTTGTCCTCCTTAACTTGAGCAGGGTTTTTCCCTGCTCACCCCTATTATACCTTGAAAACAGGAAAAAGCAAGCCAGGGGCAAGAAATTGGTAAAAAGGGCCAAAATCTCCCAGCCCAATTTGTTAAAAAAGTCCGTTATCCAGGTAAATTGCATCCTTTTTCAGCTTTTCCCAGGTAAAAACAGAAATAAGTTCCTGCAAGCTTATGGGGGTATTCCTGTCAACAAGGCCGGCGCTGCAGGAAAGAAGCCCCAAAAGCTCCTGGGCAGTAAACCGGGTGCGAAGGACCCCCAGGTCCAGGTCTTTGTCCCGCTTGCTCAGCCGTCTGCCGTCAGGCGCCAAAAGCATAGGCACATGGCCGTACTTGGGGTGTGCAAAGCCAAACAGGCTCTGCAGATACATCTGCCGGGGCGCGGAGCTTAAAAGGTCTGCTCCTCTGACCACCTCTGTAACCCCCGCTTCTCCGTCATCCACCGTCACTGCCAGCTGATATACATAAGCGCCGTCCGCCCGGCGGACCACAAAGTCGCCGCAGTCAGTGGCCAGGTTTTCTGAATATTCTCCCTGGGCATAATCCTGTAGCTGCCAAATTCTATCCGGCACCTTTACCCGCCAGGCAGGGGCTCTTCCAAAGGCTGTCCGCTCCGCTTCTGTCAGATTCCGGCAGGTGCCGGGATACACATAGGTGCCATCGGACAGGTGGGGCGCGTTGACGCTGTGGAGCTGGCTGCGGGTGCAGTAGCAGGGATACAGAAGATCCTTTTCCTTCAGCAGCTTAAAATAGCGGTCATACACCTGTGTGCGGGTGCTTTGAGGCGGTGTGATAATATCAAAATCCAGGCCAAGCCAGGCCAGGTCGTCCATTAGAATATCCGCATAGGCGCTGCTTGTCCGCTGGGTATCCAGGTCTTCCATCCGAAGGACCATTTGTCCTCCCTGCCTGCGTACAGACAGCCAGGCCACCAGGGCGGCAAAGACATTTCCCAAATGCATCCGTCCCGACGGAGTGGGCGCAAAACGGCCAATTACCGGTTTTTCCATCAGCACACCTCCTTTTTTCTGATTTTACTCCACAAAAAGGAAATTGTAAAGGGCAATGCTGCACAAGGAAGTAATGCCTAAATTCCCCCTTGAGAATTCCGGGGAATTATAGTATAGTATTAAAAAACAGAAAGGAGGGGTACTATGGACCAAAACGCGGAGAACAGACGGCAAGCCCGGGCGCAAAAAAGGGCAAGGGCCGCTGCCCGAAAAAGATGGCTTTGGCGAATTGGCCTGATCGTTGCCGGCGCGGCACTTCTTGCAGGCATTATTCTTTTGATCTCCAGCTGTTCTCACCGGGAAGCCCCTCCTGAGCCGGTATCGGGAGAGGACACTGTGCTCCACTTTGTGGCCGGTGGCGACCTGAATATTACAGATAAGCTGATCTCCGTAGGCCAGCGAGGGTATGAGGAAATCTTCCGGGATGTAGCCCCCCTCCTGGCAAATGCGGACCTGAGCACCTTGAATTTTGAAGGCAATCTGGCAGGTACTCCCTACGGTGCAAGCACCGGCTCTGCCCCCCAGGCCCTGGCCTATGCCTTGCAGAAGGTGGGCCTGGATATGATCCAGCTTGCCAATTCCTTCTCCAACAGCCGGGGACCCAGCGGCCTTCACACCACCATTGACAGTGCCACCATCGCCGGGCTGGAGCCGGTGGGCGTCTTCAAAGACACAGAGCAGTTCCGGGAAAAGCGGGGCTTCTCCCTGTTCCGGGTCCAGGGCGTAAAAATCGCCGTTGTAGCCTTCACCAAGGGTCTGAACGGTATGTCCTTGCTTTCCGGCAACGAGGACTGCGTAAACCTGCTTTATAAGGATTACGACAGCACCTATCAGAAGGTCAACACAGAAGGCATCAATGCCATTTTGGATGACATCGACCGGGAGATGCCGGACCTGGTGATCGCCCTTGTCCACTGGGGCAGTGAATTTAACGACAACATCAGCTCTACCCAAAAGTCCATCGTGAAGCTCCTCCAGGGGCGGGGCGTAGATGCCATTATCGGCACCCACCCCCATTATGTGCAGGAGCTTGTGTATGACGAAGGAACCGGCCAGTTCCTTGCATACAGCTTGGGAGATTTCCTCTCTGATGCGTCTGTTGCGGGCACAGAGTATTCCATTCTTTTGGATTTGGAGATCACCAAGTTTGCCGCCACCGGGGAAACCAAAATCACCGGCTACTCCTATACGCCTTTGTTCTCCGTTTCCACAGAGGACTCTTTGCAGGTGGTGCGGCTGTTGGATGCTATGTCTGCCTATGAAAACGGCCATTTGGATGCAGTATCCAAGGATATTTACGACGATATGGCCTATGCCAAAAAGCGAATCGAAGCCCGCGTCAAGGGCGACTGATAACAGGAAAGGTGCGACCTATGAAAGAAAATCTGCATGTGCTGGTGATCCCCACCTGGTATCCCAACGGGCGGGATAATCTTCTGGGTATTTACCATAAAACCTTTTGCAAGGTCCTGGCAGAAACCGGGAAAGTGAAGGTAAATATGCTCTATGTGGACCGGGTAGGCGTTAAACAGCTTCCCCAGTATCCCTTCATGAAAAAGCAATACGAAGAGCACTGCGAAGGCTACACGATGTATGCCCGCCGGATGCTCAGCCGGGTAAAGGTCAGCTTTAAATGGCAAGTACGCACCTATGCCAAGGTGATGGAAAAGGCGTTTTTGGACTATGTAAAAAAAGAGGGCAAGCCGGATATTCTTCATACCCATGTGGCTGTCCCCGCCGGCTACGGTGCTGCCCTTCTGGGCAAGAAATACGGTATCCCGGTGCTGCTTACTGAGCACGCCTACTCCCCCTGGGCAAAGCCGGAGGCAAAGGAATTCTCCCGCTTTGTGGCAAATAACGCCAAGATCACTTCTGTCAGCACCTTCCTGCAGAAAAAGCTCCGGGAAGAATATGGCACGGATTCGGAGCTTCTTCCCAATGTGGTGGACACCTCTACCTTTGAAAAGCCCCGGGCGCTCCTGAACGATGGAGTCTACCGGCTGGTCACCATATCGGCGCTGCGGCCTGGCAAATGTGTGGACGATACGGTAAAGGCCCTGAAGCTGCTCCGTGACAGAGGGGACATTGGAAAGTTCGAATTCACCGTGATCGGCAACGGACAGACGGAGGACCTGTATAAGCAATCCGCCATTGACCTTAATATGACCGATTGCGTAAAGTTTGTGGGCAGAAAAGAGCCGGCAGAGGCCGCGCAATACCTGTCCCACGCCGATACCCTTGTAATGGCCTCCAATTTTGAGACCTTCGGCATCCCCGCCCTGGAGGCCCTGGCCGCCGGTGTGCCGGTGGTCTGCACCAAGTGCTTCGGCCCGGAGACCTTCCTGGATGAGACCTGCGCAGAAATGTGCGAATGTGAAAACCCGGAGGATCTGGCAAGGGCGATCAAAGCAATGTATGAAAGAAGGGGCACCTTTGACGAAGATGCCCTTCGGGCAGTGGCAAAAACCTTTGGCTCTGAAGCCATTGCAAACCGCACCTTCCAGCTCTATGAAGAACTTGTAAAATAAGAAAAGGCTTGCCAAGGCAAGCCTTTTCTTATTTTACCACAACGGAAACGCCGTCGGGAATGGCTGTAATTTGGATATCTTCTTTTCCCAGAAGTTCTTTTGCGACCCGCAACGCCTCCTCAATGGAGTGGGCCGGGGTCATATGCATCTTTCTAACCACTTGGTCCTCCATTTCAGAAACATAGACCACCTTGTTTTGCCGCAGGATCCGCAGCAAAATTTGGGTCTGCCACTGATCGGGCACCGTTTCCTTCCGTCCCCGGCTTAAAAACAGGGCCATGGTCTTTTCTATGTCCGGCTCATCTGCCAGCTGGTGATAGAAATGGTCGCCGCCGATGCCGTCATTGGACTTTGCCAGCATAATGATGACACCGCCCTTTTTCACAGTGGCCTCCGCGGCAGTCATTCCCTTGACCGCCTGGTACACATTCTGGTCCAGCGGATAACCGCCGTTGGTGGTGATCGCCACATCCGCAGGCACAGCCTTCGCTCCGCAAAGTGAATTCAGGAAGCGGACACCTTCCAGGTGGGCCTTTTCCGGGTCACCTGCCACAGCGTAAATGGCATTCTTTTCTCCATCCAGCACCACATTGACGATAAATGCCAGCTTGGCCTGCTTCGCTGCCCAAAGCATATCCTGGTGGATGGGGTTATTTTCCAAAATACCCGTTCTTGCGTAAGGACTGTCAATAAACTCAGAGCAATGATTGCTCAGGACCGTTGTTCTGCCGGCCACACCGGGCAACACACTTTTTCTGCCGCCGGAGAAGCCCGCAAAGAAATGGGGCTCAATGAAGCCTTCTGCCAGCAAAAGATCTGCATCCAGAGCGATGGTGTTGATCTCACACTCTCCCCCGGAGGGCAAAGTGCCGATATTTCGGAGCTTTTCTCTTTCGTCGCAGTCGTGGATATAGATATGCTCTCCCTCTGCAATTTCCGGGCCGAATTTATCCACCAGCTCCTGCTTGGTGGTCTCCCGGTGGCGATCAGGATCGTGATCCTGGCCTCGGGGCTGGCTTCCCGGATCTGTCTTAGTATGGGGGGAAGGATCACCTTGCTGGGAACAGGCCGGGTATGGTCGCTGGCGATGATGACGATATTCTTTTTGCCCTTGGCAAGCTCCTTCAGGGGCAGTGTGCCGATGGGATTTTGTAAAGCTGCTTCCACCAGCTCCGCCGGGCTTCCCTTGGGAACATAGTCTTCCAGCTCCGTGGTCAGCACCCCAGCCAGTTCTGCTTCTTCAAAGGCATAGGCCAGCTTTGTCTTTCCATAGGGAAACAGGATTTCTTTCATCACAATTCCTCCTTTTTCCTTATTTTACAACAACTATACTTGTTTTGCAATCTTGTCTACGGTCCATAGGTTGCGATATTTTCTCCCTTATGCTACACTTTTTTTGAAAGGGCGTGTTTCTATGAATACCTATGTAACAAGCGCAACCATTAAGCATCTGCGGAAAAAGCAAGGACTGACCCAGGCAGAACTGGCAGAGAAAATCGGGGTCAGCAGCAAAACCATTTCCAAGTGGGAGACTGCCAAGGGTCTTCCGGATATCTCTCTTTTGCAACCTCTTGCCCAAGCTTTGAATATCTCTTTAATCGAGCTGATGAACGGAGAGCATATTGCCAACAAAAACATTTCTGCCAATCTGCTTCGCTCCAAATTCTACGTCTGCCCTGTCTGCGGCAATTTGCTCCAAAGCACAGGAAATGCGGTGGCCAGTTGTTGTGGCATTACCCTGCCCGCTTTGGACGCAGAAGAAGTCAATGCCCCCCACGACATCACCATTGAACCGGTGGAGGACGAGCATTATATTTCTATCCTCCACCCCATGACAAAGCAGCACTATATTTCCTTTGTGGCATTCGTCACCTGCGACCGGGTGCAGACCGTCAAATTCTACCCGGAAGGAAATGCAGAAACCCGGCTTTCCCTGCGTGGCGGTGGCTATCTTTACTGGTACTGCAACCGCCACGGTTTATTCAAAAAGAAGATATAAAAAAGGCACTGCCGAAAGGGTCTTCTCATAAGGATGATCAAAGCCGATAGATTTAAAAACCTATCGGCTTTATATTTTATAACTGTCTATATCGTTTTTGCCTTATTTATAATATAAAGCGTCACCTTCAGTATGCTCTGTATCATACTTAAATTTACATCTTACGATCTTTAAAAATCAGAACCAGCATCGCATTTCCGACCTTGTCGGAGTGATATTATTGCTTTCAGCAATAGTGGTATTGAAACCTCCGGTTTCAGTGTTATTTTATTCGCAACCAAAACTCGCGAAGCGAATAACACTCGGCATAAGCCGAATATCACTGCAAAGCAATAAAACTCGCCGAAAAGCGAATAAAACTGCGAGACTTCCCTTAGAGAAGTCTCGCAAGCAGTGCCTTTTTGCTTAGTCTACTAAGTTAAATGCAACCTTCAGGTCGTCAATTTCCTTGCCGGTAATATGGACGATGGGGCCAAGATCTGCGCTGTTGATCACAGAATGGGCAGTCGTTTCCATCACTTCCAGCCGGTCAAAAGCCTGCAGCAGAGAATTACCGGTAACGATCACGCACTCATTTTCCACGATCATCGCAGGAGAAGCAGGCACAAAGGCTGCTGCCACCTTGTCGCTGTTCAGATACACATCCTGATAGGGAACATTCTTCACATCCCGCAGAAGGATATAGCTTTCCGGAATGGTTCTTACATCCAGGTCTGCATCGGTGACCGCAAAGGCCATGGCGTGCACAGGCTGGGCCTGCAGGATCGCACGAACCTCGGGATGCTTTTTATAGATCTTCTGGTGCAGGTAAACAGCCCGGGAGGGAGTCTTGCCCTGCTCCTTCATATCTGCCTTCACCCGAACCAGATCATCCTCTTCCAGATAGGCACGATCCATACCGTAGGGGGTGATGATAAAGCTGTCATCTGCCAGACGGACGGAGTAGGTGCCCTGGGTAGCGGTAAACAGGCCCATTTTATAGGACCGGCGAATAAGGGTGATCATATCCCGGCGGGCGGCCTGCTCCTCAGAGGTGATCACCCGGGGAATAAAGTCATCCATTTTCTCGTGGTAGCGGGTAGCGGTGATCCGGCCGGCATCGGGATCCAGGTGGTTGATCTTACCCAGCTTTCTGCCTAAAATCTCCAGCTCAGCAGTGTAGTTCAGTGTCTCAAACCGCTGGAAGGCGGTGAACATATCCTCCGCGCCAATGCAAACACCGTGGTTTTCCAAAATAGCGATGTCACAGCCGGAAGCGAAGACCTCACCGATCTTTTGGCCCAGCTCATCGCTGCCGGGCACATCGTAAACAGCGATCTTTACATCCTTGCACACACGGCCCACAGAGGGGATCAAATCCAGGCTGGGCGCCTTCCGCACAATGGAAAAAGCAACCAGTGCCGGGGGATGGGCGTGAAGCACCGCCTTCAGGTCGGGGCGCATTTTATAAACAGACGCGTGGAACGGCAGTTCAGAGGAAGGCTTGTGGGGGCCTTCGCAGGTGCCGTCGGGGTGAACACAAACAATATCCTTCCGGGTCAGTGTGCCCTTGTCAACGCTGGCAGGTGTGATCCAGATATTGCCGTCGCTGTCCATAATGGAAAGGTTGCCGCCGGAAGTGGTGGTCAAGCCCTTGTCATAGATGCGCTGCATAAACATAACCAGCTGGTCTGCAGGATGAATGTAACGGATATTCATAATCGTACCTCCTTATATTCTTACTTGCTTTATATCACAAGAAGGGCAAAAATACAACTGGTTTAATATTTATTTCCCCAGGCTCACCTTGGAGCGGTAGCTTTCCACTTCCCAGTTCACGATAAAGTCAATGAGGAAATCGGGCATAGCAGATACGCCGCCAAAGGATCTGGTGTAAGCCACCACAGTGATGGCATCCATCATCACCGAAAGGGCGGTGGCGGCTTCATTTTCACTGAGGCCGCAGGCAAATACACCCAAGCCGGGCACAAAGACGATCTTGGGCTTGTAGCCGTTTTCTGCTTCAAAGGCAGCAAAGGCAGCCACGGCATCCTGCCCTTCCTCCAGGCAAAGCTGCTTTGCCTTGGCGTAAACGATATGGTCCGGGGACAGGCTCTTGGTGGCAGGATCATAGGCGAGCACTTCCGGGCAGGTGGTGAACTTCACCACTGCATTTTCTGCATAAGCTGCAGCCAGCTTGGCAGCCAGTGCCTGCACCTTTGCTTCCTCATAGGAAAGCTTCTCCAGCTGGGGCTTATAGGTAACGGCCTTTGCCAGTGCAGCCATTACGCTGCCTGCCATTTCGTCTAACTCTTCGGTTGTATTTCCTGCAAAGAAAATGCCGTGATTCTGCAAAAACAGGAGCTTGCAATCCTTGCCGGTTTCTGCTTTATAGGCATCCATCTTTTCCTTGCACAGAAGGGCCAGGATGTAGCCGGGCTTGCAGGCATCCACCCAAACCGCGTCGGGGAAAAGCCGCTTCATAGCCTTTTCACCTTCCACGGAGCAGGTCAGGCCGTTGACGATGGCAGGGTGCACATGCAAAATATAGGGCTGGGGGAACAAATCGTGCAGCAGTGTCTCCACAGAAGGGCGGCGGGTCTCCCCGGGTATCCGGGCAGCCATCATATCCGCAAGAACTGCCGCTTCCCGGGCAGCTTCTTCCTCCGGGTAAACTGCAGACCACATTCTTGCAAGCTTCTCCCGCTCCAAAACCACGAAATCTTCCGGCTTTATGGTAGCCAGTGCCGTGCCGGAGCCCTTCACCCACAGGCGGTCTGCGCTTTTGTAGGAGGTGTTGCCGCCACCGGCCAGCACATAATTGGGATCTGCGCCGTATTTATTGGACATTGCCGCTAAAGCAGCCAGTTGTTCTTTCATCGTTAACCTCTCTTTTCCAAGACATCTTTTTCATACTGCCGGACGGTGGCAAACCACTCGCCGTCGCCGGGCACACCGCAGACCCGGCAATACTCTGCCCAAACTTCCCCGAAGGGCATAGTCTTCATTTCCTCCTGAATGACCATCAGCTCCGTCCAGTTGTCTGCATTCTGCATAGGCGTCAGATCGGGGGTGCAAAGGGCCATCAGAAGGGCCTTCTGTACATTCCGGAAGCCCACGGTCCAGGCAGACAGGCGGTTAATGGAGGCATCAAAATAGTCAAGGGCCATTTTCACCCGGCCTTCCAGACCGCCGCAGCGGACGATCTCCTTGCAAAGCTCCTTGGTTTCATCGTCCAAAAGCACCACATGGTCGCTATCCCAACGGATGGGGCGGGTGATGTGCAGGGCGATCTCCGGGAAGAAGGCCAGCAGGGCAGGCACCTTATCGGAAACCACTTCTGTGGGATGGTAGTGACCGTTGTCCATCAGCGGGATGCAGCGGTCCTTATTCATTGCCGCATAGCTCAATGTGAATTCCGCAGAGCCCACGGTGTAGGCTTCCACACCGATGCCGAAGACCTTGCTCTCCACACAGGGCTTCACCATTTCAAAATCGAATGGCTCGGAGAGGATCTCATCAATGGCCTCCTTGTAACGGACACGGGGACCCATCCGGTCTGCAGGAATATCCTTAAAGCCGTCACCGGTCCAGATGTTCATAATACAGGGCTGACCCAGCTCCCGGGCCAGGTAGTTGGAAATGCGGATACAGGCCTTGCCGTGATCGATCCAGAATTTGCGGATCTCAGGATCGGGAGAGGAAAGGGTCAGGCCGTTTGCCTTGGGATGGGAGAAGAAGGTGGGGTTAAAATCGCAGCCTAAGCCCCGCTCCTTGCAGAAATCCACCCACTTTTTAAAGTGCTTGGGCTCTAATTTATCCCGGTCTGCCCAATCGCCATCGTCAAAAATGGCATAAGAGGCGTGCAGGTTCATCTTCTTGGTGCCGGGGCACAGCTTCAAAACCATATCCAGGTCTGCCATCAGCTCTTCCGGGGTTCTTGCCCGGCCGGGGTAGTTGCCGGTGGTCTGAATGCCGCCGGTGAGAGGCTTGGAAGGATCGGTGTCAAAGCCCCGCACATCATCGCCCTGCCAGCAGTGAAGGGCTACAGGCACATTCTTCAGTTTTTCAATGGCCGCATCGGTGTCAACACCCAGGGCGCCGTATTTTGCTTTTGCTTCTATGTAAGACATATACATTCCTCCGTTTTATAAAATAAGGATCTGTCTACAGTTTACCACAGGGCTCATTCAAAAAGCAGGTCCTGATTTGACAGAAATACTCACCTGTTTTGCAATCTATAGCTACGGGGAGAAAGGGCAAAGGCCTCTTTGAAGATCCGGTGGAAGTAGCCGATATTCTCGTAGCCTACTGCCCGGGCAATGTCTTCAATGTTTCTGTCGGTGGTTTTTAAGAGAAACGCCGCCTGAAAGAGCCGCTTTTCCTGCACCAATTCTGTATAGGTCTTTCCGGTTTTCTGCTTGATCTGTCTGGAAAGGCTGTGCAGGTCATAATGCAGCCATTCCGCAAGCTCCGTCAGGCTTCCGGATGCGTAGTGGCTTTCGATATAGGCCAAAGCCCGGAAAATGGCGGTCTGTTCCGCGTCGGGGGTGCTCAGATCGCCGGTATGATCCATGATCTGCATAAACAGCAGGGCCATAGTCATTTGGCTCATCTTCCGCTTGTTGGAGGTCTCCCGCAAAAGGATAAACAAGAGGTTTTCCACCAAATTCTGTATGGGCTTTACCCCGGCTACCTTGAAGTGCAGAAAACCTGCATCCCGGCTTTGGGAGCAAAGGCAGTCCACCAAGAACCGCCGCAAGGGAGTCTCATCCTCCCCCATCAGCGGAAGGACCGTATTGAAAAACTGGGGAAGGACCAAAAAGTTTACCGCCACATCCCCTTCTGCCGCTTCCAGGATCTCGTGGGTGGCCCGCTGATTCATAAACAGCAGCTCCCCTTCCCGAAGGCTTATCCTTTTGCCATTTACAATATGGGTGGTCTGTCCGCAGCACATATACACCACTTCCACATAGTCATGGGTGTGCTCCGGGAAGTGAATAAACCGGGTATGGGGCCGGACCGTGATCAGCTTACCGGCGGCAAGGAGCTTTCCTGCGTTAACGGTGTTGGTGGGACCCTGCATATAAATGGCCCGGTCAATGGTGGTCCTGCCATCCAAAATGGCCTGTTCTTCTGCTGTGATACGCTGTAAAAGCCAAAGGATTTCTCCGTCCACACCCGTTCCTCCTTTTTGCCGTCAGTCTCCAAGCCGGATATTGATCCCGCCTCCGTCGTTATCGCTTTTGATGTTTATGTAGGGTGTCAGCCGCTGGGCCGTGTTGATCACCGGCATAGACTGGATGTACACCTTGCCGGGACCGGTGATGCGGGTGTGGAACAGGCCTTCTCCACCCAAAAAGATGTTCTTTGCGCCCTGTACCGTCTGCACATCCATGGTGCAGCTTTCGCTCATCGCCGCAAGATATCCCGTATCTACCACGATGCTCTGTCCCGCCTTCAGGTCATACTCCTTGCAGTAGCCGTCGATCTCCAGGAACACCAGGCCGTTGCCGGTGATCCGCTGCATAATGAAGCCTTCGCCGCCAAACAAGCCCTTTCCCAGCTTCTTTTGGAAGTACACAGAAAGCTCCAGCCCCTTTTCCATAGCCAAAAAGCCCTGCTTTTGCACAATGATGCCATTCCCGGGGGTCACCTCATAGGGAATAATACTGCCGGGGAAGGAAGCTGCAAAAGCGATCATTCCACGGCCGCCCTGGGCCGTATATTCGTTCAAAAAGAGGGATTCTCCGGAAAACATTCTGCCAAACATCTTTTTGATTCCGCCGCCGGTGTTGGTGTCCATTTTCATATTGGGAGACATCCAGCTCATAGCACCGCTTTCCGTGCAGAGGGTCTGCCCCGCTTCGGGGTAACAAATAACCACCGGCAGATTGCCGCCTTCAATTACATAGTTTATCATAACCGTCATCCTTTCTTTTTGTTTGATAAGTATACTATACCACGCGCAGTTGCAGCAAACAAGCTAAATTTCCCTTTGCAAACAGGCACGCAAATAATTCAGGGTTTTCTTTTTGTCTGCAGACCATAGCGGGGCGATCAGATCCTTCTTTGCGCCATCCCCGGTGATCCGGTGGACGACCGTTTCTTTGGGCAGTACGCAAATGCAGCTTTTCAGTATTTGGGCATATTCTTCCAAAGAAAGAGGCTTTATGCGACCTTCTTCGTATTCTTTCGCAAGCCGGGTGTTTTTCAGGATGTGCAGCAGGTGGAATTTTACGCCGTCCGTACCGCAGGCAACTGCAAAGCGGGTAGTTGCCACCGGGTCATCCTTGGGAAGCCCAATGATAATATGGGTAATGACCTCCAGCCCCGCCGCCTTCAGTTGGGAAAGGGCGTCGGCATAAACTGCCGTCCTATAGCCCCGGTTTATGTAATCTGCCACCTCGTCG
>JAZQLG010000066.1:0-10898 GCA_045542575.1 Faecousia sp. | reverse complement strand
TGACAAAATCAATGGTGTCCTGGCTCAGTACGGTCTGGAATCCGTTGAGGCTTGCCGTGAGCTGTGTAAGGCCGCCGGCTTTGATCCCTACGAGATCGTTAAGAACATTCAGCCCATCGCTTTTGAGGATGCCGCATGGTCCTACTGCGTCGGTGCTGCCATCGCCGTGAAGAAGGGCGTTAAGAACGCCGCTGAGGCCGCTGAGGCTATCGGTATCGGTCTGCAGGCATTCTGTATTCCCGGCTCCGTAGCTGAGGACCGCAAGGTAGGTATCGGTCACGGCAATCTGGGCGCTATGCTGCTCCGGGACGAGACCAAGTGCTTCGCTTTCCTGGCCGGCCACGAATCCTTCGCTGCCGCTGAAGGCGCTATCGGTATCGCCCGCTCTGCCAACAAGGCTCGTAAGGAGCCCCTGCGGGTCATCCTGAACGGCCTGGGCAAGGATGCTGCACAGATCATCTCCCGTATCAACGGCTTTACCTATGTGCAGACCCAGTTCGACTACTACACCGGCGAGCTGAAGATCGTCAAGAGAATTCCTTACTCCACCGGCGAGCGCGCTGCCGTTAACTGCTACGGCTGTGACGATGTCCGTGAAGGCGTTGCCATCATGCACTATGAGGGCGTTGACGTTTCCATCACCGGTAACTCCACCAACCCCACCCGCTTCCACCATCCTGTTGCAGGCACCTATAAGAAGGAATGCATCGAGCAGGGCAAGAAGTACTTCTCCGTTGCCTCCGGCGGCGGCACCGGCCGTACGCTGCACCCCGATAACATGGCTGCAGGTCCCGCTTCCTATGGCCTGACCGACACCATGGGCCGTATGCACGGCGATGCTCAGTTTGCCGGCTCCTCCTCCGTGCCCGCTCACGTTGAGATGATGGGCTTCCTGGGCGCAGGTAACAACCCCATGGTCGGTATGACCGTTTCCGTGGCTGTTGCTGTGGAAGAAGCTCTGAAGTAAGCAATATAACCACAGCGGGGCAGCCGTTAGGCTGCCCCTTTTTCTTCCTCCCATGGGGTTGTAATGTGACAACCTGCAAGCAGGTTGCGGATCTGAGTCGCTTCGCTCCCCCGATTGCGGTGCCCGATAAAATCTTCGGGCTTACGCTTTTCCTCGATTTTATCGACCGCTGCTCACACTACGCCCTCCCTCTCTCCGCCCCCGGCGGCGGTCGGGCTCGTGGCCATGGTCGGTATGACCGTTGACCTGGCTGTTGCTGTGGAAGAAGCTCTGAAGGCTTAATAAACTGTATGTGGCTATCCGCGAATACGGATAGCCACATTTTTTGAAAGGATGTGCAAATATGCTTTACCCAAAGACAAAACGGCGAATACAAATTATTTTGGGCATTTTTCTTATTTGTATTGGTATTCTTACGGCGCTCCTGTTGATACAGAGGGAATATAACGATTGCGCTTCTATGTGGCGTAACAATGAAAATGCCTTTGGTCTAAAATATGCATCCGAATGGGATTGCTTCTGGACAAGGGCAGATGTTGCCGTTATCTTTTTTTGTATAATAGGCCTTATTCCTGTTGGTGTTGGCGTTTATCTGTGCATGCGCCGTAGATAGAGCAGCGCAACAAAGGCTCCCTTGCCTAAAAGGGGCCTTTGGGATTTGCGGAAGAAGCTCTGAAGTAATCCTATAACCTATAACATCCCGGCTCGTATGAACCGGGATGGTTTTCTTGCTTTTTTCTACATAAAATGTTCAAAAAATTTAGGAATTTTCAAGGCTTTTTTCGTTACTTTTCTGTCTGTTCTCACAAAAGAAACTGCCCTGCGCCGGTTTGCGGCACAGGGCAGTTTTTACGATAGGGCATTTGCCAGTTTTTCGGCAGTGGAATAGCGGTTATCCGGATTCAGAGAAGTGCATTTGCGAACGATCCGTCCGGCTCTCCCACGGGCAAATTTTTCTGTGGGATGCTTGCCGGTGAGCATCACATTCAGCAGCACACCGGCAGCATAGATATCTGTCCGCCCGTCGGTTTGGGAAAGGCCAAACTGTTCCGGTGAGGCATAGCCGAAGGTGCCCATGATCACAGTATCTTTAGGGGCCTGGGACTCTTTTCGGGAGGCGTTCAGATCGATCAGCAGTACACGGCCGTTTTTGTCGATCATTATATTTTCCGGCTTGATATCCCGGTGAACGATCCCGTGCTTGTGCAGAACGGAGAGGGCGTTGCAAAGCTCCCGCAGTACCTTTTTCGCACCACGGGGACGGTATTTTCCTGTTTGCATAACCGAGGCCACGGTGATGCCGTCAATGTATTCCTCCAGCACGATCTGCCCGTCGTCCAAATCAAGGGCGTCGTAGGTTTCCGGAAGATTTTCACAGCGGATATCGCACAGAATTTCGTAGGCGACCACTTTGCTTGGATAGCTTCGAAGCACCAGATCCTGCCCCGTTGTCTTGTTTCGAAGCCGAAGAACTTTGCATTGGTTTTTCTCGCTGAGAACGGCCACAAGATGATAGTGCCGGAACAGCTCCTTTATGAAAACATCTCTTGTCATAGGATCACCCGTTCCATTCTTCCCAGGTTGCGCCGTAGTCAACAGCGCAATCCTTGTAATAACGGAAATTTCGGTCGCTACAGGACGCAGAGCAATGAATTGTAATACCTGTGGGGAAGGCGCTGCCTTCTGCATAGATGGAATTACCCCGGAAGTAAATGTCCGTCAGGCCGCAGCCTGCAAAGGCATGATTCCAAATGCTTTTTGCTGTGGAAGGAACATAGACGACTTTGACATTGCTGCCGGAGAAGGCATTTGCCACAATGGCAATCACCTTTTTGCCGTCAATATAAGCGGGAATGTCATATATGCCATCGGAGGATTGCTGGGAAATGCCCGTAATTACGATGTCGCTGCCGCTGTTTTGATAGTGTGCGTTGTACTCGTCCCCCGTCCGGGCAAGCCGATAGGCATATACCACCGCATTTGTAGGCGATTCCGGCTGATCCGGTGAGGCGGTGCTTTCCGGCGGCGTAGCTGCCGGAGTGGGAGTCTGCGCCGGCGTTTCAGGAGGGGTGTCAGCTGCTGTTGGCGCAGGTGTTGGCTTTGCAGTAGGTGCGGCGGTAGGCGCAGGTGTAGGCTTCGGCGTAGGTTTGGGGGTAGACTCCGGTGTAGGTGCCGGAGTGGGAAAAGGTGTAGGAACCGGCGTTGGTGCCGGTGTCTGTTCCGGCACAGAGGGCGGGGCATTCAAAGAGGGGTCGCCGCCTGTGGGTAAAGAGGATATGTTCCCATTTTCCCGAGGAAAAAAGATCACCAAGGCCAGCAGCACAAGCAGCAGACCAGCCAAAACCAGTAACCACCAGGGCCTTTTCTTTTTTGTCGGCAATAGGACCTCTTTTTCATTAAGAGGCTTCATACAGTAAAGGCAGAACCGGGCGTTATCAGCAAGATCTGCCTTGCAAAAGGGGCATTTTTTCATACCAAGGTCTCCAACCCATATTCGTATAACAGTTCGTTGATCTGCACCACAGACAGCTCCTTGCAAAGACCGTAAAGCACGATGCTGTCAAAGGGCAATTTCACATAGAGCGGGGAATATCCGGCACATTTCAAAAGGCGCTGTGCTTCGTCGATATTCAGCTTCATACCCACGGCAAGACAAAGCAGTTTTTTACGCTCCGGGACACGGATGCCGGAGAAGATCTGATAGCCGTAAACTTCCGCAAGCTCTGCGTTTTTAATGACCTGCGAGCGCTTCAACTTCTTGTTTTCCAGCAGCTGCAGTAAAAGAGAGGACAGATTGCCGGAAACCATATACTCCTTGTTTTCGGCGTAAAACGTCCGGAAATCCGGGAAATGCTCCAGTTCTTCCACAATTTTAGAAGTGTCTTTTTCCATAAAAATCCCTCATCCTTCGATTTTAATTAGCATACCATATTCGACAAAAGTTTGCAACTATGCTGTCAGCATAGGACTTTTGCCGTCCGGTTGTCTATAATCGATTTTAGGATGAGGGGCTTTTTATAGCTGCGCGTCCTCCGCCGACAGCAGTTCGGTTATGGGTACATCCAGTGCTCTTGAGAAGATCACCAAGTCAATGTCGGTCACAAACCTCTCACCGTTTTCGACCCGACGAATGAAATAATGATCCACATCAAACCCAAGTAACTGCATCTTGACCGCCAGCTTGCGCTGCGAAAGTTTCCTCATTTTCCTTACTTGCGCAATTTTGGGGCCACATAGGTTATTTGTGCCGTCGGCGGCTTTTATCTTAAACATAAAATACTCCCCTCATTTTTGTTGAATAGTATTTACATTTTTTATATTGTATGCTAAAATGGCACAAGGATTGGTGAACAGTATTCAACAAATGAGGGTTTCTTTTTTCGTGTTCTTCTGGCAAAGCCAGAGAAATATAAAAATAAATTGGAGGAACAAAAAATGGGATTTGGTGAAAAGTTGGGTGCAACACTGGCAACAAAGTATGGTGTTGTAACAAGCGGCAAGTATGAGGATTGTCAGATCGCCCTGGGCAATCCTCCTGACAAGAAGGTTACGACTTCGTATTCCTTCTCTCAGATCATCTTCGTGGATGGCAGCGAAGAAAAGGGTCGTTATGACATCATCAAGGTCCGTATGCTGGTACACGGCAAGGACGAGAAGGGTGTGAAAATGTCCTTCCAGCTTGAGGATGGGGAAATTTGTGAGTTTGATCTATTACTGAAGCAGGAAGAAAAGTTCGCAGCAAAGCTGCTGAAGAGCTTTTTGGGCGGTGGCAACAAAGACTCGGCTAACGAAGCCGAGCAGAAATTCCACAATGTAGTGGTGTTCTTCCGGACAGTCCTGGCTGTTTTGGTTCCCAAAGATGTGGACTTCTTCGAGGAGTATTTCCGCGTCAACGGTGTTTTGGACGATATTACCAAGAAGATGATCGTTGTCTATCGGAGCAAGATGGGCGTGGACAACCAGTAAGGATCAGCGTATGGAACTTATAAATTATGAGGCATCCTGGTTCTTATCAAAGCCTGGCTGTGATGCGTTTGCTTCTTTGCAAACATTGGAGGAGCGTTCTGTTTTTCTATACTCCTACTTAAAGCAAGCAGTTAGGGTGAATTTTGAGGAAGACCAACTGTTGTTCCGCACCGCATTTTTCCTTGCAGATGCCGTTATGGAATCCGATCTTCCTTATAGCAAATATCCGGCGCTGGTTGACCCGGAAAAGAATCCATTTGTGGCATATTTGCAGAATGCAGATATTTGCCCCGGCATCCGGACAGTTTATTACATTTTCCTTTCTATCCTTCATGGGATAGCTGACCCATTTAAGCACAACGCTTGGGTGTATAACAAGCAAATCAGCGACCCGGAATATCTGGGGGAAAAGCTTACAGAGTTAGGAAAATGCTTTTGTGAAATCGGAATTGAAATGCCTTCTGTGGAGGCATTTGCCATCGAGGAATCCCTGCAGACAGTGCAGTTAAAGTTGATTTGGTTGCTGGGTCAGCGGGAAGCAGGGCGGTGATAATATGGATAATAAAGAAATCATTGGAAAACTGCGGGACTTAGACGACCTTTTGAGTCAATTCCTAAAAGAAAATTCATATTATGAGGAAGGCTGCGCCCAGGAGGCATTAGCGCAGATTGACCAGGTACAGGCCGCTGTTTCTGTGCTGCCCGGCGTTCCGTCGGTGGTAAACGCAATGCCTGTCTTCCCCATTGAAAAGGATAGCTGCGAAAAAGCCAGACAAGATGTAAAGCAATCAAGCCAAATCACCTTGGTTGCGCTGGCAGCGGCCGCGGCAAGTGTGATTCTTTGGCTCATAACACAGACGTTTCTTTTTGCCTTAATAAGCGTAGTGGCAGGCATTGCTTGGTTTGTGGTGAATAAAACACATAAAAACAACAAAGAAGTGCTCGCCAAGAAGGAAAAGGCATATAATGAGTCGGTTGCTCGCTCCAACGCTTCTTTTGAAGCTTTCCACAAGGCGCTTTCCAGCTACCCCCGGGAAGTGAAGGACGGAATGCAGGACGCAAGAGCCTTTGGGCAGCTTTATCGGCAGAAGTGCGAAGAGCATAGTGCGATTGTAGAGGCGTTTGGCGAAAAACGGGAGCAGTCTCTTGCACAGTGCGGTCTGCTCTCCGCACAGATCGAGGAGCATGACTATATCCCTGCTGAGTACTATCATCACATCCCTACGCTCATTACGCTTCTGCAGTCCGGCCGGGCGGATAACTACAAAGAAGCTCTGAATATGGCAATTGAAGCAGAACGGCAGGATGCCATTGAAGCGGAAAGACGGGCAGAAGAGGACCGCCGGATCGCAGCGATGGAGCGACAGGCGGAAGAAGAGCGCCGTCACAATATGATGATGGAGCAGCAGCAAGCAGCACATGACCGCGAAATGGAAAGAGCCGCAAACGCGCAAGTGGCCGAACAAAGGCGCGCCAATGCGCAAGCGGAAAAAGATCGTTGGCGTGCTGAAATTGAGGCCCGTAATCAGCGAATGGCTGCGGAGAGCGAAGCCAGAAAGCAAGCAAACGCAACGCGAATGGCAGGAGTCTCCAAATGTGCCAGCTGCAAAAACAGCAGAAGATGCCCCAGCGATATTAAGAATAACGGCAGTGGCCTAACTTGCGGAGGCTATGAGCCCTACTAACCAAAAACCCAGAACAATCTGGGTATGCTTACAAAAAGCGCCAAATAGGTTTCTTTGCTGCCCACACCTATGAAGATGGTGCTTGCGACCTCTGTAGCGCAGAAGAACCTAAGAACAACATCATCTGGATCGTTGTTGGCGTTGCGGCTGTGGCGGCAATTGCTGCCGTTGCAGTAATCGTCATCAAGAAAAAGAAATAAACCCCGCATAGAAAAGTGACTCTGCCAATGGACAGAGTCACTTTTTGCAAATATCTTGGATCACTTCGCCGGCGATGATCAGGCCCACGGCGGAGGGGACCCAGGCGCAGGAGCCGGGGAGGGCGTTCCGGCCTTCCGGCAATTCAGCCCAGGCGGGGTCGTCTGCCGGCAGGTCACATTCGATAGGTTCTTCTTCCGAGTAGACCACCTTCAGGCTTTCTATGCCTCTTTTGCGGCATTCTTTGCGCATAATGCGGGCCAAAGGGCACACAGAGGTCTCATAAATATCTGCCACCCGGAAGGCGGTAGGGTCCAGCTTATTGCCTGCGCCCATAGAGCAGAGGATGGGCGTGGCGGATGCCTTGCAGGCTTCCACCAAAGATAGCTTTCCGGTAACGGTGTCGATGGCATCCACCACATAGTCATACTGGGCAAAATCAAACAAATGCCGGGGGTTGGGGCCGAAAAAGTCGCAGATGGCATTTACTTTGCAATCCGGGTTGATGGCCTTTACCCGGTTTGCGGCAGCTTCGGCTTTTTCCATTCCCACGGTATCCTGGGTGGCAAAGATCTGCCGGTTTAGGTTGGAAAGGCTGATTTTATCGTGGTCTACCAAGGTGAGCTGTCCCACACCGCTGCGGGCAAGGGCCTCCACCACATAGCCACCTACACCCCCTAAGCCAAACACGGCAATATGGGCATTTTTCAGTTTTTCCATAGCGGTATCTCCCAGCAAAAACCGGGTGCGGCTAAAGCGTTCCATAGGCATCTTCCTTTCTTTTTTCATCCTACCACGGATGGGGCGTTGTGTCAAATTGGAATTGGGCATCGCCCTTGCAACTTTCGTCGATGTATAGTATACTACACAGGAAAGGATGTGTTTATGTGAAATTAAAGACCCTTTGGCAGGTCTTTTTGACCTTTTTCAAAATTGGCGGCTTCACCTTCGGCGGCGGCTATGCCATGATCCCTCTGATCCAGGCAGAAACGGTGGATAACAAAAAATGGATCACCCAGGATGATATCTTGGAGATCGTAGCCATTGCCGAGTCCACTCCCGGCCCCATCGCCATCAATTCCGCTACCTTTGTGGGCTACCGGGTGGCAGGTGTTCTGGGAAGCATTTGTGCAACCTTGGGTGTAGTATTGCCCTCTTTTGTGATCATTCTGGTGCTTAGCTTTATTTTGCGGCAATTCCAGGAGCTGGAGGCGGTGCGGTATGCTTTTTTCGGCATCCGTGCAGGGGTGCTGGCTCTTTTGTGCAAATCCCTTTGGACGATGTACAAGAAAAGTCCCAAGGGCTGGGCGGCTTATGTGGTGATGGCGGGTGCGTTTGTGGTCAGCACCTTCTTTGATGTAAACATCCTCTTTGTGATCATCGGCTGCGCCATCTTTGGCTTAGTGACCTCCCGTATTATGGAAAGGAGGGCTGCAGAATGATCTTCCTTGAGCTGTTTGCTACCTTCTTTATGATCGGTGCTGTTACCTTTGGCGGCGGCTATGCGATGCTTCCCATGATCCAGGAACAGGTGGGCCTTCGTTGGGGCCATCTGATCTCCGAGCAGGCGATGATCGACTTTGTGGCGGTCAGTGAATCCACCCCCGGTCCCTTTGCCATCAATATGGCAACCTATGTGGGCAGCGTAGTAGGCGGTCAAAACGGCGGCGTATTTTGGAGCGCACTTGGCTCCTTCTGCGCCACTATGGGCGTGGTGGTGCCTTCCTTTGTGGTGATTTTGATCGTTGCCAAGTGCTACGAAAAATTCTGTAACAGCCGCACCGTCAAGGGCATTATGACCGGCCTGAAGCCTGCGGTAGTGGGTCTGATCGCCAGCGCCATTGCCGGCGTGTTTATGACGGTTTTCTTCCCTGTAGGCTTTACAACGCAGGTATTCTCTTACGCCGGATTTTATATCAGCGCCGGTATTTTTGGCCTGATGCTTTTACTTGCTTTTAAAAAAGTACATCCTATTTTGCTGATCTGTCTGTCCGCCGGACTGGGAATTGCCTGCGGCTATATGGGCCTGCTTTAACGGATGCCGGGACACCCTGTGAAAGGGCGTCCCGGTTTTTTTGCTTGCAAAATCGGGAATATGTGTATAATATATATTTAATGTATACTGGTGGAGTATTTCCAAAAGGAGAGAAACCATGGCTTGGAAAGAAATTCATAGGGTGCGTTGGAAAAAAGGCCTTAGCCCTGCCCAAAGCATCGCGATCGCCTTTGCGGTCATTATTTTAATAGGTACGGTTTTGCTGTCGTTGCCGGTAGCTTCCAGGACAGGAGAAAGCCACAGCGTGCCGGATGCCCTTTTCGCGGCCACTTCGGCCACTTGTGTGACCGGCCTTGTGCCGGGAGATACCTACACTATGTGGAGCGACTTCGGCCAGACGGTCATTCTGATCCTTATCGAATTGGGCGGTCTGGGCTTTATGAGCATAGCCTCTCTGGTGATCCTGCTTTTGCGGAAGAAAGCGGGGCTGAAGCAGAGACTGCTGATGGCCCAGGCTCTGAGCCTCGACGATATGCAAAGCGTTTGGAAGCTGCAAAAGTGGGTGCTTGCAGGCAGCTTGCTTATCCAGCTCACCGGCGCGGGGATCCTGTTTCTGCGGTTTCTGCCTGCATACGGGGTGGGCACTGCGCTAAAATGGGGCATCTTCCATTCGGTTTCTGCTTTCTGCAATGCAGGCTTTGACATTTTTGGCCAGCTGCAGCCGGGAGCCAGCCTGATCCCCTTCCAAAATGATCCGGTGGTGCTCCTTACCCTGGCGGCACTGATCATATTAGGTGGCCTTGGTTTCTTCGTCTGGGAAGAAGTGGCACGACTGCGCCGTTTCAAAAAGTTCTCTGTATATACCAAACTTGTTTTGCTTACAACCGGTTTTTTGGTAATAGGCGGGACCGTTTTTGTTTTGGCATTTGAGTGGAACAATCCCAACACCTTAGGGCCTATGGGAACAGGGGAGAAGCTGCTAAACGGCTTTTTCCAGTCGGTAACGCTGCGGACCGCCGGTTTTGCGGCCGTTGATCAGGCATTGCTCACAGACAGCGGTAAGGCTGTATCAATGATACTTATGTTTATTGGTGGATCTTCCGGTTCTACCGCCGGCGGCCTGAAAACAGTGACATTTGTGGTGCTGCTTTTGTTTATCCTTGCCCGCATTCGCGGCAAGAGCCGTGTAACAGTGTTCCGCAGAACCGTGCCTACAGAAAAGGTAACGGATGCCATGACCCTTACCAGCGTGATGTTCTTCCTGGCGCTTTTTGGCGGTGTGTTCCTTTGTGCCACCAGCCCGGTGGATCTGACAAACGGTATGTTTGAATCTGTTTCAGCGCTTGCAACAGTGGGCTTGACTGCCGGGGCAACACCGCTGTTGAGCTTACCTGCAAAACTGCTGATCATCGTGTTTATGTATTTTGGCCGTGTGGGCGTGCTGACTCTGAGCCTGGGCTTCCTCTCAGGAGACAAGGCAGCAGAGCGGTTCCAGTATGCCACCACGAACCTACTCATTGGATAGGAGAGTTTTTATGAAATCTTATATTGTAATTGGATTGGGCCGGTTTGGCACAGAGGTGGCCATTCGCCTTTGTCAGTTGGGCTGTGAAGTTTTGGCAGTGGACCGGGAAAGTGAGCCTGTTCAGCAGATCAGCAGCGAGGTGACCCACGCAGTGGTGGCAGATGCCAGAGATGTTAGTGTTCTGCGGGCGTTGGGCGGCGCGGAATTTGACTGCGGCATCGTTGCCATCGGTGATAACCTGGCAGAATCCGTTTTAGCAACCATGAGCCTGAAGGAGCTGGGTATTCCTATGGTGGTGTGCAAAGCCCACGATGAGGTCCACTCTCAGGTTCTGAAAAAGCTGGGAGCGGACCGGGTGGTGATCCCGGAAAAGGAAAATGCTGCCCGCCTGGCAAGAAACCTATGCAGCCCCAATGTTCTGGACTATATCGAACTGTCTGATGAATACGGTATTATTGAAGTTCCCGCTCCCAAGCGCTGGCTGGACAAGTCCCTGAAGGAATTGAATGTCCGGGCAAAGCTGGGCGTGAACATTATAGCCATTGAGCGAGAGGGTAAGAT
>JAZQLG010000065.1:0-23417 GCA_045542575.1 Faecousia sp. | reverse complement strand
ACATATTGAAAATGATGATTTTAATGCGCATATCGAGAAATTAAAAAATACCCTTGAGGTTGCAAATGTGCTGGGAACATCCCAGACGATGTATGCCCGCTATGAACGTGGTGCCAATGAAATGCCTCTTCGACACCTTATCACTCTATGCAAGTTTTACAATGTTTCAGCTGATTACTTCTTGGATACAGAACCGAACAAATCCAGGCACCAACGCCGAACATAAACAAAAAGCAGACACGCAAAAACGTGTCTGCTTTTAATTACGCGTTTACTCCTGGGTGGGCTTTTCGGTCTGCTCTACCAGGCCGGCGGTATCGGTTACCGGCAAGGAGAAGGCGATGCCCTGGGCCTTTTTAGCCATACCCATTTCTTTATAAATGGCATTGAGGATATCATCCTTGATCTTCTTAGGAACCACCATCATCACGATTTCCTTTTCCGTATGTACAGGAATTCCAAAGAAGGCAGCCGCTTCTTCCTTCGCCACGCCCCGGGCATTGATGATCGTGCCGCCTCTGGCACCCTGTTCCCGGGCAACTGCCATCACATCCTCGGCATAGCCGTCATTGACGATGGCAAAGATCACTTCATAATTATTGGATTTCATTGGGTGCCTCCTAACTGCATACGGTTATCGCTCATAAAGCGGTAAAGGTTTGCGCCGATCACACTGCTCAGCGGTACTGCAAAGGCAATGCCGCGACCATTCTTCACGGTTTGGAATTTATCCTCCAGAGTGTTTGTTAATTCTTCCATCAAATCCTCCCGGACCAGGGAAAGAATTACGGATTTTTGGTTGTTCAGGCCCAGCAGGCTGACCACTTCCGAGGTAGCAGTACCCTTACCCGACAAAAGCATCTGCAAATTCACCGGGAACTGGCTGATCACATCCATATAGAATTCGCCTTTTTCTTTATCGACCACAGTAATAAGGAGCTTTAGTTTCTTAATAGCAGAAAGTTCTTTTGCCATACTCTGACCTCCTTACATAAAACTGATGATCTGCTGATCGTCTGCATCCAAAATCTTCTGCATTGCAATTCTCTCCCGAACGTGCTGGGATACAATGGCACGGAAGCCCAAAAGCTGGATGGTGATCAGCGGGGTCATGGCAACAACTGCAACCACGCCAAATGCGTATTCCATCACGCCACCGCTTCCCTGCAGGCTCATACACACGCCAATGGCAAAAGGCAGGATAAAGCCGGAGGTCATAGGACCGCTTGCCACACCGCCGGAGTCGAAGGCGATGGCCGTATAAACCTTTGGTACAAACAAGGAAAGAAGCAAGGAAAGGAAGTAACCGGGCACCACATAATAGACGATGGAAAAGCCCAGCACAATACGCAGCATCGACAGTCCAATAGCCACACCCACGCCAACACACAGGCCCAAAATCATAGATTTCCGGGTAACGGTGCCGCCGGTGACCTCTTCAACCTGGTGGGTCAGAACATGAATGGCAGGCTCTGCCAGCACGACCAGCACACCGACGATCACGCCAAAGGCCACCAGCCAATAAGGATTCTCACCGAAGGCTGCACCCATAGACTGGCCTAAGCGGTAGCCAACAGGCATAAAGCCCACATTGACGCCGGTAAGGAAGATCACCAGGCCCACATAGGTAAACACGACACCAATGGCGATCTTCTTCAACTTTCTCATTGTAAGGCGCAGGAAGGTCACCTGGCAGATCAGGAAGAACACCACAATGAGGCCCAAGGCAATGCTGACCTCTTCCATCATAGCAAGGCCTGTTTCCAGGTACTGCCCTAACACATCCTCCACCGGTGCATAGGAGACCTGGTAGGTGGAAAACTCGCCACCGGACAAAAGGCCCAAAGCCATCACCGCTAAAATTGGCCCAATAGAGCAAAGGGCTACCAGGCCAAAGCTATTTTCCTTACTTCGGCGGTCACCCAGCACGTGAGAAATACCAAGGCCCAATGCCATAATAAACGGAACGGTAATAGGACCCGTCGTCACGCCACCGGAGTCGAACGCCACCGGCAGAAGCCAGCTCTTCCCCTGCACCACCAAGATAAGTGACAATGCAAAAAGGAACATATAGAAGATAGAGAGAAGCTCCGAAAGTGTCTTATGGAACACGATACGCAGGATGGACACAATGAGGAATAGGCCCACACCCAATCCAACAGTTAAGATCAGGGCCGTGCCGTCGATCACGCCAGCCACCTGCTTTGCAAGGACCTGAAGATCAGGCTCGGCAACGGTGATCAAAACGCCCAAGGCAAAGCTGACACCAAGCAGAAGTCCCAGCTTGCGCTGCTTGGAAAGGCCTGAGCCAACATGGGTACCCATAGGGGTCATTGCAATATCAGCACCCAAATTAAACAAGCCAATACCCAATATCAGCAAGACCGCACCGATCGTAAAGGACACAGCCTCCACGCCGGTAAAGTTAAACCAGGGAGTCAATGCCATTATGTAAACGATAGCGGTAATCGGCAGTGCAGAAATCAGTGCTTCCTTGATTTTACTGACTAATTCCTTCATAGACATCCCCTTTCTCAAAAGTTTACATAATTGTATCACAATTATCCTGTAATTGCTATAGTCAAATGTAAAATAAATATAAAAATGGCGTGGATCACCACGCCATTTATCTTACATATCCAGTTTCATATCTCCATCCTTGACCCAGCCGATCTTGCGAAGGACAATGTCAAAGATGTAGGAAAGGATCGCCGGCAGGACAATGGCGATCAGCGCAAGACCGATCCAATCAAACGCGGAAGGAGTGATCGTAGACTCCGGGGCAAACCAACCGGAAATCACGCCAATGGGGCCTACCATACCGCAGGTGCCCATACCGCTGGAAATTGCCGCACCATTCATTTCCAGACGGAACAGCATAGTGGCAAGAGGGCCTGTAATGGCGGATGCCAATGTAGGTGCGATCCAGATCTTCGGATTGCGGAATATATTTGGAACTTGAAGCATAGAAGTACCCAAGCCCTGGGCAACAAGGCCGCCCCAACGGTTCTCCTTGAAGGAGATCACTGCAAAACCAACCATCTGTGCACAGCAGCCTGCAACAGCAGCACCGCCCGCAAGGCCTACAAGACCCAAGCTGGCGCAGATTGCCGCAGAACTGATGGGCAGCGTCAAGATCATACCCATCACCACAGAGATGATAACACCCATAACAAAAGGCTGCTGGTAGGTTGCCCAACGGATGATCTCGCCCAGAGCCTGGGCGCCGTCGCCAATGGGTTTGGCAATCAGCATTGCCAAAGCACAGCCAACGAAGATGGTGACAAAGGGCGTTACCAAAATATCCACCTTGGTCTTTTTGCTGACAAGCATACCGATCTCAGAAGCCACAATGGCTACGATCAGCACTGCAAGAGGACCGCCCGCACCACCCAATGTATCGGTGGCATGACCGACTGCCGCCAGAGAAAACAGCACCAGCGGATGTGCTTTCAGCGCATAGCCAATGGCAATTGCCATAGCACAGCCGTCCGCGCCGGAGGCAAAGGTGCCAATGTCCACAAGCATTCCGGCAAATTCCGGCAGAACGCCGAAACCAAGAAGCTGCTGACCCAGGGTTTTGATGATCGTACCGATGAGCAGAGATGCAAACAGGCCGCTTGCCATAGCGCCCATTGCGTCAATAAAGTACCGTTTTGCGTACTTGCGAAGGATTGCATTTAGGCTCCCCTTCTTAACTTCTTTCTTCAATATAAACTCCTTTCATGTTCGGGGGCCTCCCCCGTATGAGGACATTATAGCACCCTGCAAATACATTTTCAACCGCCAAACCGCAACAAAAAAGGCACCCAGTCGGGTACCTTTTTGCAATATATTTCATAGAAAACCGGGTAAAACAGAAAGCCGCAGGTTACTGTGCGGCGGCTGCCTTCATATTTGCCAGGAATTCGCTGGTCTTGATCGTGCCATCGACCATCTGATTGAAGGCGTCAACAAGCACGGTGTCGACAGTGCCATTGCCAACAGCTGCCTTTTCCCCATTATCAAATACAGAGTAGATCCACTTAGCGCTGCTATCCACAATTGTGTTTATTCCTTTAATGGGCTGCACAGCAGACTTTTCGCTAAACATCTCCGCCGCTTTGTCAGAATACAGGAACGCAATGAACTGCTCCGCATCTGCCTTCTTTTCAGCATCGGCAGGAATCCAAATTTGTTCCACTGTGTTGTAAATATAACGGGATTCGCCATACGTCATGGCAGGCAGGGCCATCACACCCCAGTTAAATGAACCGTCACTAATAGACTGAGTAGCCATCAACATCTCAGTGGTAACGCCGGTGTGGTTAGGCATAAAGAGGGCCTCTTTATGAATGACCAGGTGATCACTCTCCCCTGTGCCGGCAAATTCCGGATGGGTGTACTTTGCCAGCTTCTCCAAGGTCTTTGCGAAGTTTCTGGCTTCTTTGCTATCCCATACGGCTTCATCGCCATTCATCACGGCAGTATAGAAATCGGCACCACCGGTGCTGTACATCAGCGCGCTTATCAATGAAGCCATATCTTCTGCTTCATAATAAGCAAATAAATAAGTGTCATTAGCCAAGGCTTTGTCTGCCAGCAACCACATTTCATCCCAAGTAGTGGGCACATCCCAACGCATACTTTCAAAGCGTCTTGCATTGTAGAACAGAGGCCAGTGAGAGAAGAAGATGGGGGCCAAATAGGTTTTACCGTCACCGTATGGCATAGTTACAGCACTTTCCAAAAAGCCGGCTTCCATCTTATCGGCAACCTTTACCTGCTCACCGGGGATGGTTGCAGCCAAAACGCCACTAAGATCGTGCAGCTTTTTGTCCTTAATGAATTGCTTTGCCAATTCAGAATCTGTGCCGGAATGAACGACGTCTGCCTTTACGGAGGCTAACTCGCTTTCATTCTTGCAGACCGTTAACTGAATTTTGATACCGGTCTGTTCCTCAAAGGCATCACAAACCTTCTGCCAAACATCGCCGCTGCAGGTGCCTTCCAAAACTGCCACCTTCAGAGCATCTTCGTTTTCGTTTCCACCTGCAGCCTTGTTGTCGCCACAGCCGGCAAACAAGCACAGTACACTCACGGCAGCAAGAAGAATCGCAATCACTTTCTTCATCTTTGTTTCCTCCAGATTAAATACGGGTAAAATGATTATCTGTTTTGTCATAATCATTTTCCTATTTTTTGCATATCTTGCTTAGTAATTATAGTATTCCATTTAACATTTTGTCAAGGTTTTTTAATGCCCTCATCATTATTGTTCTGTAACATTTCAATTGACCGGTAAGAATTTTTAAAAAAATATTGGAAAACTGACAAATTAGTGGTATTATTACAGAATAGTGCACTTTGACATAAAGAGAGGTTTTTTTATGAAAAAGAAGTGGGGCGACCGCAAGGACGGAAAACGCATCAGAAAGCTGGATTCGATGCATTATATAATGCCGCTTATGTATCCAAACCGCTGTGACAACGAAGCCTTTATGCATATGCGGATAGATCTGACCGCCGCTGAGGCTTTTTTGGCCAAGAAAAACGCCAATGACCCTGTCTACAAGTATAACCTTTTTCAGCTTGTGGTTACGGCAGTCTTAAAAACCATTATGCTTCGCCCGGAAATGAACCGGTTTATTGCCAATCAGACTATGTATCAGCGCAATGATATCACTGCTGCCTTCACCGTCAAGAAGGTCTTTAGCGATAAAGGTGGGGAAGCACTGGCTCGCATTTACGCCAAAGAATCGGACACCATAGATTCCATACATGATGAGATCTATCGGCAGGTTTCCTTCTGCCGCAGTGACAGTAAGGATGCGTCTACTGCAAGTATGGACATCATTCAGAAAATCCCCGGTAAGCACCTGATTGGCCGTGCAGCCCGCTTTTTGGACCGTCACGGCTGGATGCCCGCATCTATTATTGCTACAGACCCTTACTACTGCTCCGCAGTCCTGACAAATCTGGGAAGCCTGAAATTGGATGCCGGCTATCACCATATGACCAACTGGGGAACGAATTCTTTGTTCTGTGCCATCGGTCTAATAAAAAAGCGCCCCTTCTATGATGACGAGGGCAATATGACCATGAAACCCAGTGTCGACCTGGGTCTGACCATTGATGAGCGCATCGCCGATGGTTACTACTATGCAAAAACGCTGCGTCTGCTGAAAACGCTGCTTGAAAATCCCGAACTTTTGGAATTGCCGCTGGTTAGTGAGGTGGAATACGAACATGCAGGAACCCGTTAAAGCTCCCTGGGCAAGCTCCATGGGTGATGTTCCCATGCATCTTGAATACTTTGAAGGCACGATGTTTGATGCGGTAGAAAGAACTGCAAATGCATATCCCAAAAATGTGGCCTTCGATTTTATGGGAAGATCCACTACCTACACAGCCTTTGTTGCCAACATTCGCACCTGTGCAAATGCCCTTTATGCCTTAGGTATTCGGGAAAATGACCGGGTCACCATTGCTATGCCAAATTGCCCCCAGGCACTTACTATGTTCTATGCCATCAACCTTGTAGGCGGACAGGCAAATATGATCCACCCACTTTCGGCAGAAAAGGAAATCGAGTTTTATTTACAGGAATCTCAGTCTGTTGCTGCCATCACCCTGGATCAGTTCTATGATAAATTTGCCAACATTCGTCAAAACACCGGCATTAAGCATCTGATCATCGCCTCCGTCAAGGATGCCTTGAGCATTCCTATGAAGGCCGGCTATATGCTGACCCAGGGCCGGAAGATCCCCAAATTGCCCAAAAATGCTCCTGTAATTCTGTGGAATGATTTTATGAAGTCCGGCAAAGCATCCCAGGGCCAATTCCCAGAACGAAAGTCCAATGATCCTGCGGTCATTCTTTACTCCGGCGGCACAACAGGTACTACCAAGGGCATCGTGCTGACCAACAAGAATTTCAACGCCCTGGGTCAGCAGGTCATTGCCGCAAACAGCATCTTCTGCCCCGGCGATAAAATGCTGGCCGCCATGCCGATCTTCCACGGCTTTGGCCTTGGCGTGTGCATCCATACTATGCTCAGCCACGGTGGACGCTGTATACTTGTCCCCAGATTCACCCCCAAAACCTACGCAAAAGACCTTGTAAAAAACCGCTGCAATTTCATTGCCGGCGTACCTACACTATACGAAGCACTGCTCCGCTTGCCGGATATGGACGGCAAAGACCTCAGCTGCCTTAAGGGTGTTTTTTCAGGTGGCGACAGTCTTTCCGTTGAGCTGAAAAAGAAGCTTGACAGTTTCTTAAAGGCGCACAACGCCTCTGTATCTGTGCGGGAGGGCTACGGCACCACGGAAACCGTAACGGCCTGCTGTCTTACGCCCAGCCACAAGTATAAGGAAGGAAGTATCGGTATTCCTTTCCCGGATACCTATATTAAGATCGTAAAACCGGGAGCTGAGGAAGAGCTGCCCTACGGGCAGGAAGGCGAAATCCTTTTGTCCGGTCCCACAGTGATGATTGAATATATGAATCATCCCGTGGAAACAGCACAGACAATAAGAACCCACGAAGATGGCCTCACCTGGGTCCATACAGGTGATCTTGGCATAATGGACGAGGAAGGCTTCGTATATTTTAAGGGCAGAGCCAAACGGATGATCGTTTCCTCCGGCTATAACATCTACCCTGCTCAACTGGAAAATATTTTGGATGCCCACCCAATGGTGCAAATGAGCTGTGTGATTGGCGTTCCCGATCCCTATAAGATTCAAAAGGTAAAGGCCTTTGTAAAACTGACTCCGGATGTTCGTCCTGATGACGAAACCCGGGAAGCCCTCTTTGCCTATTGCCGAAAGCATATCGCAAAATATGCTATGCCCTATGACATTGCCTTTAAAGAGGATATGCCCAAGACCCTGGTTGGCAAGGTTGCTTACCGTGTCCTTGAAGAGGAAGAATTGAATAACCAATAAAATAACCGCAGTTCATCCGCTACGATGAACTGCGGTATTTTAATTAAAGCAGGTAAGAAACAGTTTGGAAGTCCTTGCCGTTATTGGAAATATGGAAGGTAAATTTACCGGGGTCTACGCAGTAATTACAGTTTTCATCGTAGTAGCCCAAGTCGTTGGTGTCCACAGTAAATTCAACGGCCGTTTCTCCATTGGCCGGCACAAACACCCGCTTGAAATCCAGCAAGGTGCGAATGGGGGTGAGGATTCTGCAAACCTCATCCTTGTAGTAAAGCTGCACCACTTCCCAGCCGTCCCGGTTACTGCAATTTTTAACCGTAAGCTTCACAGACAGCATCCGGTCGCTGTTTTCCTCCAGGGAAGGTGCGGACAGCTTCATATTGGCATAGCTGAGGCCAAAACCAAAGGGATAGTCGCTTGTAGCACTGCCTTCAATGTACTTGCCGCCATGCCAATAGTCATATTGGTTGTAGTAGAATGGACCGGCACCGGAAAGTGTGGGGAAAGAAATGGGCAGCTTGCCGCTGAAGTTTTCCTCTCCTGCCAGCAGCGAAGCCAAAGCAAGGCCGCCCATATCACCGGAATTAAAGGTTTCCACCACTGCATCGGAAACTTCTGCCACAGGGGTGATCACCAGGGGCTTACCGTTCACAAGCACAGTGATCAGGTTGGAATTGACCTTTGCAATTGCCCGGGCCAGCTCTGCCTGTTTACCGGAGAGGTTAAGATTGCTCCGGTCGTGGCCTTCGCCGGTCTGCCACCAGTCATCGCCAATACAGAGGATAACTGCATCTGCATCCCTTGCAGCTTCCAGTGCCTGGCTAAACAGCTTTTCCCTTTCTTCCGGGGTCTCTTCCCCACGGACAGTGCAGCCCTTGGCGTAGATGATCTCTCTGTCGGAGAACACTTCCCGGATGCCCTTGAGCATACTGTAAGATCCAACCTTCGGGGTATCTGTGGAATTCAGATTTGGGTGGCTAAAGTGGGTCCAGTCGCCGTATTGCGCCCAGATATCATCCGCATTTGGACCAATTACGGCAATTTTCCGAACGGTATTCTGCAAGGGCAGAATACCGTTATTTTTCAGAAGGACCATGCTCTTGACCGCTGCTTTATAGTTTTCGCTTTGGTGGGCATCGCAGCCTATAACCGCTCGTGTAGGCTTCTGATATGCGCAGGGATCCAGAAGCCCCAGCCGCTGTTTCACCTTCAGGATACGGTACACTGCATCATCGATCCGCTCCATCGAGATCTTTCCGTCTTTGGCGGCCTTGCATAGAGCGGCAAAGAACTCGGGGCTGTTCATACTCATATCGTTACCGGCCTCAATGCCTATAACGCAGGCGTCATCAATGCTCTCGGCAACCTTCTGGCGGCTATACATAGAACGGAAGTTCTCCCAGTCGGTCACAACAAAACCGTCAAAGCCCAGCTCATCCTTTAATATCTCTGTCAGCCACTTATGGCTGGTGGTAACACTGACGCTGTCCACAGAGCCGTAAGCTGTCATCATGGTCATACAGCCGGCCTCTGCGGCAGCCCTAAAGGGCTTTAGGAACAGTTCCCGGGCTTTCCGCTCGGTAAACTGAGAGTCGTAGGAGTCCCTACCGCCGGTAGCTTCGCCATAGCCTAAGTAGTGCTTGGCACAGGCTGCGACCTGACCGGACTTTTGGTAGCCTTCAATCATGGCCTTTCCCAACCGGGATGCCACCAGGGGATCTTCACCAAAGGTTTCGTTGATACGACCCCAGCGCAGGTCACGGCCCAGGCACAAAACAGGAGAAAATACCCAGTTCAGGCCATCTGCCGCCACCTCTTCAGCGGTGATCTGGCCCACACGCTTCACCGTTTCCTCATCAAAGGAGCAAGCCATTGCCAATTGGGTTGGGAAAATCGTAGCCTCCTTCAAAAGGCCGTGGCCGTGAATAGCATCAATACCAAAGATAGGGGGAATCTGCAAACGGCTGCTTGCTACACCTGCGTCAAATTCACCCGTTTCGTGGCCCAAAACATGAAGGTATGAACCGGGTAAGCCACTGTTCTGAAAATAGGTAAACACATCCGCATCTACCGCATTCTTGGAAAGCTGCTGCATCTGTCCTACCTTTTCTTCCACGGTCATCGTAGCAAGCAGGTCTAATATCTTCTGATCCTTTTCCATATTATCTCCTCAAATCAGCTGTTGTTCGTTGATGATCAGGGTAAACTTCAAGCCAAGCCGCTCTGCTGCCTTTCGGCAGAAAAGCATCCGGCCGGTAAAGATCTCAAAGTAATCCATAATAGAGCCGTACTTGGTGTCAATGGTGAGGCGAAGCTCCACCTCCGTCTTTTCCTGGTTGATGGAAAGCTTTGCCTTGCGGACGGAGTAATTCACCCGGTCGTGAATATCAAAGGCAAGCATATCAGCGTTGCGCACCCGGCTTCGGCGCATATCTGCCTTATCCGCCAAAATCAGTGCCGCCGCCACAGGATTGACAGGCACACCCACGCCTTCATCGTGGTTACCGATCGCGGTTACTATTGTTGCAAGCTCTTCAGGGTCACAGCCCATATTTTGCAGAAGATTCCAGGCGATCAGCGCACCGGACTGGCTGTGCTCAGAGCGGTTTACCAGATTGCCGATATCATGAAGATAGCCGGCAATTCTTGCAAGCTCCACTGTCCGCGCATCGTAACCCAGCGTTTGCAGAATATCGCCTGCAGACTGGGCGACCCGAACCACATGGGCAAAGCTATGCTCAGTATATCCCAAGGCGCACAGCGACTCGTCAGCGCGAACAATATAGGTGCGGATGGCCTCGTTATTTCTGATATCCTTATAGGTCAACATACAATTCACCTCGACATTTTTTATAGCACATATATGCAGAAATTGGAAGTCCTAATTTTACATTATTTGTGGCATACTACCCCAGAAAAAGGATGTGTTTTCAATGTGTACTGCCATCGTTTACAAGTGCAAGGATACCTACTTCGGACGAAATCTGGACTTGCACTTTCATTACAGCGAATCCGTAACGGTCACGCCCAGGCACTTCCCCTTCCCCTGGGGCAGCGGATATGCTATTATCGGAATTGCCACCGTTCAAAAGGATTACCCATTATATTATGACGCAGTGAATGAAATGGGGCTTGCTATGGCCGGACTGAATTTTCCCGGCATCTGCTATTATCCCCCAAAATGCAAAAACAAGGACTGTATTGCTCCATACGAATTCATCCCCTGGGTGCTCAGCCGATTCTCCTCCGCCCGGGAAGCGGTACAAGCCATCCGTCGGATCCGCCTTGCAGATATCTGCTTCAGTCCGGACTTTTCAACCACCCCTTTGCATTTTATCCTGTGCGATAAAGAGAACTGTTATACGATCGAGCCAACAAGAAAGGGACTTACTGTTTACGAAAACCAGGTAGGCGTTTTAACGAACAGCCCGGACTTTCCCTATCATCTGTACAATCTTAGCAATTATCAGAATCTTTCCTCCGCACCAGCTCAGAACCGGCTGTCCCCTTCCCTGGCACTACCCTCTTACAGCAACGGAATGGGCGCCTTTGGGCTACCCGGAGATTTAAGCTCCGCTTCCCGATTTATTAAGGCTGCCTTCACCTTGCAAAACGCCTTGAAAAAGGAAGAGGAAGCCCCGGCAGTCAACCAGTGCTTCCACATTCTGCGCGCTGTAGCTCAACAGGAGGGGTGTGTGGAGGCAGAGGGCCAGTGGGAAAAGACCGTATACACCTCCTGCTGCAATATGGATAAGGGAATATATTACTATAGCACCTACGAAAACTCTCAGCTTACCGCCGTTCATTTATATCACGAAGATCTGAACAAAAAGGATCTGATCTGCTATCCCCTTTGTTTCACACCTCAGATCTGGACAGAGAATTAAATGCGCCCCACAACCGAGGTTGTGGGGCGCCGATCATTTTATTGATTTATCTGGGAGCTGCTTCGTTTACGATACGGCCACTGCCGTTAACAGTGCTGTAGTCCAGAAGCATATTGGCATACTTGGCAAGCAGCGGGGAGTTGGTTGCACCGACTTCACCACCGAAAGCATCAATATAGTTTGCCAGAACCATATAGTCTTCCATAACATAGTCCAGTACATTCACTGCGCCGCTGAACATATTGAAGCCGTCACCCAAATCACGGAGGGTGTAGTTATAACCGGCCAGGTTATACTTGGCATTCAGATCCAGAGGCTCATAGGTGTTGGTTTCCTTGTTATAGACCTTTACATCGTGTACGCGGTAGCCGCCGGTGGGCGCACCGGTCCAAACGTCCTTGTCGTCCTTCTGTACGGAGCCGGGCCATTCGGTGTCGATCTTATAGGTGATACCTGCAACCTGCAGGAAGCCGCCACACTCGGCAGTGCCAACATCCCGGGCGCCCCACCCCAGAGCATCCAGCAGCTGCTGACCGGTGATGGTCTGCAGGCAGGCCACGTTGCCGAAGGTGTGGATGGTCTTAGCAGTCTTGTAGGTCAGCTCGCCGGTAACAGCCTTGTTGCGGACACCGCCGCCATTCATAATGGCAACATCCACATCCAGGCCCATATCATCGAACAGATAGTAAAGTGCGTCGGCGGCAAAGTCGCCGGTGTTGGTCTCCTGCTTGCGGACCAGGCGGTTGCCATCAGCGTCATAGTTGTCAAGGGTCAGGCTGGTCTGGCCGATCTTCTTGCCCAGAGCAGTGTCCAGTTCACCCATCCAACCATCCTTAATTGCGGTAACATCAGAGTTTACAGGATATTCCGGTCCGGTATACAGGTCGGAAATCAGCTTGTGGCCAACCACTGTTTCCACTTCGTTGCCGTCGGCATCGGTGGAGGTTTCCTTAATTTCTTCCACTGCGATCAGTTCAGTGGTGATGGTGCCGTCAGCAGCAATTACCATCATACCAATGTTATTAAAGTATTCACCGGTCTGTGTCAAGGTCACGCTCTTGCCGTCCTTATCGGTGACAAGCTCCTTCTCCATAACCGTGTGGGAGTGACCGTCGATAAAGGCATCCAGGCCGGAAACATTGGCGATCAAGTCCTTACTGGTCCAGGGCTTGGAGGATTCGTCCACGCCCAGGTGGCCCAAGGCGATAACCTTGGTCGCGCCGGCTGCCTTGGCATCGTCAACAGCCTTCTGCACGGCTTCATAGAGCTTACTGCCATCTTCACCGCCGGCGATGCCATAGATGTAGTTTCCGTTTTCATCCTGGAAGTAAGCAGGAGTGGACTTGGTGAAGGTTTCGGGGGTAGTGATACCTACGATGGCGATCTTGGTGCCGCCAAACTCGAACATCTTATAAGCATCCAGCACAGTTGCGCCTACAACGCCGTTCTCTTCCTTATAGAAGTTAGCGGACACATAGGGGAAGCTTGCCCACTGACGGGCCTGGATGCAGCCTTCCATACCGTAGTCAAACTCGTGGTTACCCAAGGTAGCCAGATCGTACTTTGCAGCGTTCATCAGCTTAATGATGCTCTCGCCCTTGTCCATAGAGCCGTATGCTGTGCCCTGGATATGGTCACCGGCGTCTACCAGCAGAACATTCTTGTGTGTTTTCTGCAGCTCTGCCTTCACACCGGCAAGCACATCGTAGCTGATGCAGCTGTCAATATATGTGTGGATATCATTGGTGTAGAGGATCACGACCTCTTCGGGGTCTGCAGGGGGATCGCTCTTTGCGGGAGTGCCACAGGCGGCCAGGGATAGGACCATAACCGCAGCCAAAAGAAGCGCTAAAAGTTTCTTCATTTTCAATTCCTCCTATATTTAGTGCATAAAATTATATGCACCTACAATATACCAAATTTCGCCATCCTTCGTCAATTTGCATTTGCACCAAAAAGAAGTCCGCATTATGGTTATAATGACGAAAACAGCCCGGTTTGATCCGGGCTGTTTTATTTATTCTGTACGAAGAGCCACCACAGGGTCCTTTTTAGCTGCACTGCGGGAAGGAATCAGGCCACAGATCAGAGTCAGCACAACACTGATCATAACAAGCAGCACTGCCACATTCCCGGGCAGAACTGCCCGCAGGTTGGAAATCTGGGTCAGGTGATAGATAATGGCATTGATAGGAATGCACAAAAGATAGGTTACGCCCACGCCCAAAAGACCAGCTGCCAAGCCAACGATCACCGTTTCCGCATTAAACAGGCTGGAAACATTCCGCTTGGATGCACCCAAGGCCCGGAGAATACCGATCTCCTTCGTCCGCTCCTGAACAGAGATCAGCGTGATCACACCGATCATAATGGAAGAGACCACCAGGGAAATTGCCACAAAGGCGATCAGCACGTAAGTGATCGCATCAATGATCGTGGTAACTGCAGACATAATAAGGCCCACATAATCTGTGTAGCGGATCTGCTTCAGCTCCTCCACAGAACGATTATAATCAGCTATATAGTCTTCCAGAATATCCTTATTCTCGAAGCTGGAGGCATAAAGGCTGATGGTAGCAGGATCCTCCAGGTCTACCGCACCCAGGGTCCTCAGGTTATCTTCCAGGGTGTTTTCGGAGAACTCGGTCACCTCATCGTAGTAAAGGGCAAGCTGCTCCTGAGTGAAGCCCGCTATGGCACCGGTAAGCATGGCAACAAGCTGCTCCTGGGGAATAGCCGCCATTTGCTGCCGCACCTGTGCCTCCATTTGTGCCCGGAACTGCATCACAACAATTTGGCTGTACATTTCCGTCAATTCTTCCAGGCTCATCACTTGAGCATATTCCAAGGCTTCTTTCTGTCCGATGCCCATTTGCGCAATAAGCACCTGCACCATTACCTGCTCCATATCTTCCCGGGTAGCATTGGCGATGGCTTGCTGCAGCACCTGGGCGGTCTGCTCCGGAGAAGGCACGCTGAGGATCCGCAAATAAGCTTCTGCCTTTCCGCTTGGAGTAAGGGTATCAATATAGTCTGTAAAGGCGACTGCCTTTTCCTCCACTGTCAGATCGGTTTTGTTCTGACCAAAGGGCAAGCCGGTGAAAATGTCCATGGTGGGATTCTCTTTTTGGGCAGCGATGACCGCATTGCCCTTGCTTTGCTCCACGATATACTCCGTCAGTGCTTTGGTGTAGCCAATAGAGCCCTTCAGCATGGGAGAATTCACATCTTCTTTTGCCCGCAGGATACCGGTGATCTTCAGGTCGATGCCATTATCATACAGGTACCGAAGGCCTGCATCGGTTTTCCGCAGATCCACATAAGTGCCGGTTTTTTCTTCCTTTGCGAAGCAATCCCCATTGAGTACGACCCGGAAGGTCAGTCCTCTCAGCTGTTCATAGGTCCAGGACTGCTTTTCATTATTCAGGCTTTCGCCGGTCATTGCTGCGTCAAAAATGGCATTGATCTCCGCTTCTGACTTAAGGCCCAAAGCGTACAGGGTCAGATCGTCCACTTCATTATTCCTGTCCACAACCAGCACCACTTCGTTGTAAGCCGCAGGCCAGCGTCCGTCAATGACTTCGTACTGCTTTTCCAGCACCGGACTTATGAGACTGCCATCCATACCGGAGAGCATTTCGTTCCAGAGCTTTATTTCCCCGGACATCATTTGGGTGCCCATAGAGCCAGCCATCTGGTCCCGCATATCCACCATTGCGGTTACATCCATATTCAAATTCTTGCGGATCGCATCCATTAATAGCTGCTGGGTATCGGAAAAAATCACCGTGCCGTCAGGCGCTTTGGTATAAACCTGCAATTGGAAATCATAGGTGTACTGCACACCAGTGAGGGCATTGTAGAGGCTGCTGTCATCGCTCAGGTCCTTTTCCAGCTGGGTCTTAAAGGACTGCAGGTCATTTTCCATCGTTTCCATATTATTAAGGGCATTGACCATTTGGGCAAGGACAGACTTGGAATAGACATTTTCCAAATCGTGGTCAGATGTTTGCTCCTTACCCATTCCCATAAAGGTCTCCATTAGGGTCGCCATATCCACTGTGCTGGCGGTCAGGGTGATGGGATAAGAAGACAGTGTATCCTCCTGGATATACTGAATATAGGAGGAAGTACCCTGGGAAACGGCAAAAATCAGCGCAATACCGATAATGCCTATGGAACCGGCGAAGGCCGTCAGGGCAGTTCTTCCCTTTTTGGTAACCAGATTCTTAAGGGACAGCATAAAAGAGGTTGCCAAAGACATAGAGGGCTTCTTCTGCCCTTTCTTCAAGGTCTTCTTCTCTTTTAATTCCTGTTTTTCTTCCTGTGTAAGCGGTGCCGTATCTCCTGTAACACGACCATCCAGCATTTTAATAATGCGGGTAGAGTAGGTTTCCGCCAGCTCCGGATTGTGGGTAACCATAATCACCAGCCGGTCTTTGGAAATTTTCTTGAGGATTTCCATAACCTGCACACTGGTTTCCGTATCCAGTGCGCCGGTGGGTTCGTCTGCAAGGATAATATCCGGGTTATTCACCAATGCACGGGCGATGGCCACTCTCTGCATTTGGCCGCCGGACATTTGGCTGGGCTTTTTTCGCAGCTGGTCCTTCAGGCCCACCTGCTCCAGGGCTGCAATGGCTGCCTTCCTTCGCTCCTGCTTGCTTACGCCGGACAGGGTCAGTGCCAGCTCCACATTCTGCAGAACAGACTGATGGGGAATCAAGTGATAGCTCTGGAACACGAAACCAATTCGGTGATTACGATAGGTATCCCAATCCCGGTCCTTATAATCCTTTGTAGAGCGACCGTCGATCACCAGGTCGCCCTCCGTATAATGGTCCAGTCCCCCGATGATATTCAGCATCGTGGTCTTGCCGCAGCCGGAAGGACCCAAGATAGAAACAAAGTCACTCTTCCGGAATTCCAGATCGATCCCCCGCAGGGCATTTACCTGGGTTTCTCCAGATTTATATACTTTATGGATATTTTTCAGTTCCAGCATAGAAACACTCCTTTCAAAATGAGCAAAAAGCGGGCTTGCGCCCGCTTTTGATAGGTTTCTATTTCTACGGGCTTTTATCATTCCCCAATTCACGCAAAGATAAACTTACGCCTTTTTCTTTCCGAAAATATGGACCTTTCTTTCTGTTCCGTGGATCAGTCTTACGATATTGGCGTGATGCATCGCTACCGCCAAAAGGCCGATGAATACACCGCCGATCGCAACAAAAGGATTGCTCCAATAGAACAAGGCAAAGGAAGCCGCAAAGGCCAAGGCGCCCATTATAGAGCTCAGGGACACATAACCGGTAGGTAAAAAGAATATTACGAATGTGCCAAAAATGATCAGCGCACACCGCCAGTCAAGGGCAAAGGCTACGGAGATACCGCAAAGAATGCCCTTGCCGCCCCGGAAGCCCAAAAAGGCGGGGAAATCATGGCCCAGGCTCACTACCACTGCGCCCACCATTGTGCCTTCCATGGCATAGCCATAGGGCTCCAGCATCAATTTGCCCAAAAGGCAGGCCAACACTGCTTTGCTCACATCAATAATCACGACCAGCACCGCATAGCCCCAGCCGTAATTTCTCACAAAATTGGTAAGGCCGGCGTTGCCGCTGCCGTGCTTGCGTACATCATCCTTTAAAAGGGCGGAAACACAAACAGCACCGTTAATATTTCCCAGGTAGTAGCCGGCAAATACCGTCACAAGAATAGGTAGCCAATGCTGCCACATACTTATTCCTCCTTATCGCCCTTCTGGCGAATGGTAATACGAACCGGTGTGCCCTGAAGGCCAAACACTTCCCGAATCTGGTTTTCCAGATACCGTTGGTAGGAGAAGTGGAACAGCCGGGCATCATTACAGAAAATAACGAAGTGAGGCGGCTTAGTGCCTGCCTGGGTCATATAGTAGATCTTCAGCCGGCGGCCCTTATCCGTGGGGGGCTGTACCCGGGCAGTTGCTTCTGCCAGAATGCTGTTCAGCGCACCGGTGGTAATACGGCTGGTGTTCTGCTTATACACATCCTGGATCACATTAAAAAGCTTATCTACACGCTGGCCTGTAAGCGCGGACAGGAACACCACAGGGGCATAGGTCATATAGCTAAGACCGTCACGGACAGCCAGCTCCTTATCCCGCATAGTATTGGTTTCCTTATCCTCCACTGCGTCCCACTTGTTCACAACAATGATGGCGGCCTTGCCTGCCTCGTGTACGAGGCCTGCGATCTTGGTGTCCTGCTCGGTGACGCCGTCATTGGCATCCACAAGGATCAGGCACACATCTGCCCGCTCGATAGCATTGATGGTACGCATATTGGAGTACCGCTCGATCATATCGTCCACTTTGCTCTTCCGGCGCATACCGGCGGTAACAATAAAGCAGTACTTGCCGGTTTCATTTTCAAATTCAGAATCGATTGCGTCCCGGGTGGTACCGGCAATATTGGAAACGATCACACGCTCTTCCCCAAGGATACGGTTCAGAAGGCTGGACTTGCCCACATTGGGCTTGCCAACGATGGCGACTTTGATCACATCGGAATCCTCTTCCTCTTCCTGGGTGTCCGGGAACTGCTCCAGGCACCAGTCCAGCAGGTCGCCGGTGCCGTGGCCATGCACAGCAGACACTTCAAACAGGTCACCGATGCCCAGGCCGTAGAATTCATACACATCCGGGTTCACGGGGCCGATGGAATCGCACTTATTGACCGCCAAAGCCACAGGCTTGCCGGATTTACGGAGCATTGTTGCCACATCCTGGTCAGCAGCTGTCACACCGGAGCGGACATCAACGACCATAATAATACAGTCGGCCAATTCAATACCGATCTCCGCCTGGCGACGCATAAACTTCAGCATATCACTGTCAGTGCCCGGCTCGATACCACCTGTGTCCACCAGGGAAAAGGTGCGGCTGCACCACTCACAGTCACCGTAAATACGGTCCCGGGTGACACCGGGGGTGTCTTCCACAATAGAGGTCCTGTGACCGGTCAGTTTATTAAAAAGCATAGATTTGCCAACATTGGGTCTGCCGACGATGGCAACCAAGGGTTTGGACATACCGTTCCCCTCCTTATAAGTTTATTATTACACAAAAATCATTGCACCGCAATGAAAATTCTGGAAATTTACATTTCTTTTACAATCTGCGAAAAGGAAAAAGAGGAAGGCAGTACGCCTTCCTCACGCTTTCGCTTTTTCCTGCCTTAGTCAGCCTTGGCATTCAGAACCTGACGGCCATTGTAGTTACCGCAAGCCTTGCAAGCTCTGTGGGGCATGACGGGCTCACCGCACTTGGAGCAAACTGCCACGCTGGGGGCAGACAGCTTCCAGTTGGAGCCACGGCGCTTATCGCGGCGGGCGCTGGACACTTTACACTTAGGAACAGCCATGGTTGACACCTCCTTGGTCAAACTGCTTTGACAGCATTCATTAATTACTTATCGAGAAGCTGCCTTAAAGCAGCAAAACGGGGGTCTAACTCCTTTTGACATTCGCATTTGCCATCGTTCAGGTTCTTACCGCATCTGCAGCAAAGGCCCTTACAGTCCGGCTTGCACAACAGCTTGGAATCCATATTCAGCACAAAAACAGTGCGGACAATGTCCTCCAAATCTGCGCTATCCTCAATCAGAGGGAACACCCACTCGTCTTCGTTTTCTTCGTTAGAAAGTTCCTGCACCAGCACCACATCAATGGGCATTTCCATATCTGCGGTAAAGTCGGCAGCGCAGCGGTCGCACACACCGTGAATGGTGGTGCAGAGGCTGCCCTGCATAACCAGCACACCGGCGGTGTTACGCACTGTGCCACTGGCTACCACCGGCTCTGTTACCGGATAGCAGTTGCCATAGCGAAGATCACTTAAATCAACACTTACAGAAAAGGTCACCGATGCGCCGGGGCAGTCCATAATTTGCGAAAGCCCTAACCGCATAGTATCCCCCTCCTCGTAATCGTGCTTGACTATTATATAGTCATTTATTCCATTTGTCAAATACTATTTTTACAATTTCCGGGATATTTCAACCTGGATTCAGGAGAACAAATTGTAAATGTATTCGTAAACATCCTCCTGGAAGGGACCGGGCAGTCCGGCATCGGCTATGATCGCCTGGAAACCGTCATCATAGTCCTCAAGCTCAATAAGTCCGCAGTAAATTTCTTCCGCTTCTTCGGGGTTTTCCCGGGCAATGGGGAACAAATTCAGTGCCGCCATGGAAGACACTGCGTAGCTGACATAGTAGGCAGGGCTTTCCACTACCACCATCTTCCAGTAGCTCTGCAGATCTGCAACATTATTGGCGAAGAATTCAATGCCGCCATAGGACTGTGCCGCCTGGGCCATCAGTGCTTCAAAATCTTCTTGGGTCATAGCTTCGATATTTTTCTGGGAATAGACCAGCTTTTCAAAGGAATCCACCGCCAGCTGCACCAGTGTTCCGGCGATCACTTCGTAGATCTTATAGCTGACAAAGGCATTATAAACGCCCTCGGTCAGTTCATCCTCCAAAAACGCAAGGAAAAGCCACTCGTTGCCCTGGGATTGGGTCTCTGCCAGGTCCAGGGGCACTTCGCTGAAGTCCCCTTCCACCGCACCGTAAAAGTGTCCGAGCTCGTGGACGACGGTAAAGGCCCCCTGATAGCCGGGCCCAAAGAAGCAGAAGGGTTCCATTCCCGCCAGGGTCGTAAAAGCACCCTCCCGGGCATTTTTCTCATCGGTAAACACGACCCGGTCCTCATCGAACATTTTTTGCATTCCGCTGCGGGCACTTTCCGGCAGGGTAAGCAGATACTTTTCCACATAGTTTACACCGGAAGCATCAAAATCCTGATACAGCAAATTGGAAAGCTTCATCTGCTGGATGGATGTGAGACTCTGATAGCTCTGAGAAAATTCATTGAGAGCCATCGTGCAGGCAGGCACCAGGTAAATCCTGGCATACCTGTGCATCTTATCCACCTTTTCCGGCTCATAATCCCGGTCATACTGGACAGAGTGGGCATACTCATAGAAATTGTCATAGCCGTAGATTTGTGCGATCTCATTGTTGTTCTGCACAAACTCCCTGTAGATAGGTACCATCCGGGGGTCTGTGGTAGGATCTTCCATATCCCGGTAGGAAACCAAAAGCTCTGCGTTCCTCTGCTCCAGCTCCGCCACACGGCTGGTATAATGCATCAATTTTTCCATTTCCGCATCGGTCCAATCGGTGAAGAAATAGTCCTTATTGGGCGCATCGGATTCATAGATCCGCCGGGCACAGAGCATAAATTCATCGGAAATTCTGTTGCCGATCTCCTGGCTTTTCAAAAACCGGTCACTGGCAGTTTCGTCGGTAGTATCGTAGCAATAGATCACATTGGCGATGCTGCACTGGTCGCTGATGAATTCCGTCAGATCCTCCATGGCGTCTTCCGCCTCGTCGATCTCATCGATCGTGGCATCGTTCAGATACAGCTGCTCCAAAGCCAGAAGATCTGTGCTGAACTTCTCCACATCCGCATCGGTCATTGTATAGACCAGATGTTTGTTATAAGGGCTTTCCGGCTCCTGCTGGGGCGGCTCCGTGGGCACAGGCGTGGATGTGGGAGCTTCCTTTTCAGGCTGGCAGCCGGCAAAGGCGCCAAAAACCAGGCACAGGGTCAGCAACAGGCAAAGTAATTTTTTCATAGGGATTCCTCCTTCAAGGATGAATATATCACGGCTTTTGCTTGCAATCGCCGTATATCTTTGGTAAAATAATCGGGAGGTGCTTTTATGGAAATTTTGTATCAGGATCAGGATATCCTTGTTTGCATCAAGCCCCCAAGAGTTCTTTCTACCGACGAGCCAGGCGGAATGCCGGAGCTTGTGCGACAGGCTTTAGGGGACGAAAGCGCAGATGTACGGACGGTGCACCGGCTGGACCGGGTGGTTTCCGGCCTTATGGTGCTGGCAAGAAACGCCAGGGCCGCATCGGAGCTTTCCCGACAGATCCGGGAAGATGGGTTTGCCAAAGAGTATCTGGCAGTGATCCACGGCCACCCGGAAGCTTCTGAAGGCACTTTAACAGACCTTTTGTGGCGGGACAAGCAGGCAAGAATGACCCGGGTAGTATCTATTCCTGTCAAAGGGGTGCAGGAAGCCATTTTGCACTACCGGGTGCTTGGCCAAACTGAAGCGCTTTCCCGGGTACACATCCGGTTGGTGACCGGCAGGACCCACCAGATCCGGGTGCAGTTTTCCTCCCGGGAGATGCCCCTGGTAGGAGAGCGAAAATATGCTGTTTTGGAAGATCAATGCGAGATCGCTCTATGGTCTCACCGGTTGGCTTTTACCCACCCTTCCACCGGGCAGGCTATGGAGTTTGTAATGCAGCCGCCGGACATTTATCCCTGGAGTATTTGCTGAAGGGCATTTTTGAAGGCTTCATCCTGGGCCTTTTCCCGTTTCTTCGTGCCTTTGGTGCGGCCACCGGCTCTGCGGTATTTCCCGCTTTCGTGCCGGGAGAAAAGAAGGGCATCTATATTCTCTTTTGTGTATGCCCAGCCATCCTGGTGGAGTACTTTCGCTCCTTTTGCCAAGCACATAGAAGCAAGGCCGTAATCCTGGGTAACGACGATATCCCCGCTTTCCACCCGATTTACGAGGGCAAAATCAACACTGTCTGCTCCTTTGTCAAACACCAGTGTTTGTGCCCCATCCCGGTGGAGCTCGTGGGAGGTGTCGCACAAAAGAAGACAAGGGACGCTGTTTTTCCTGCACAGCAAAACGGCAATGTCCGTCACAGGGCAAGCATCTGCATCCACAAGCACTTTCATAGTCCCACCCCCTTTTTCTTATTCTACCATATAGTTGAGGAATTTTCTATGGATAATTATAAATTTTTTCAACACAAAAAATGCGAATACTTCCCTTGCCATAAAACAGACAAGCCGGAGGATTTCAGCTGTCTTTTCTGCTACTGCCCCCTATATACTTTGGGCGAAAACTGCGGTGGCAATTTTACATATACAGAAAACGGCATTAAGGATTGCTCCGGTTGTCTGATCCCCCACCGCAGAGAAAACTATGATAAGATCATGGGCAAAATGGAGCAGGTAATCGCCCTTGCCAAAAAGCCTTGATTTTTTCCGTTCGCCTGCTATAATCTATAAATAGCATAGATGGAGACGTATCGAAGTGGTCATAACGGGGCTGACTCGAAATCAGTTTGCCGGCAATCCCGGCACGTGGGTTCGAATCCCACCGTCTCCGCCAGAAAACGACAGATTCCGACAGGAATCTGTCGTTTTCAACTAAATCCACCCTTGCGGGCGGGTGAAATCGTCTTCGACGATGAAATCCAACTTCGTTGGATGAAATCCGCCTCGACGGCGGATGGGTGGATTTAATTTCATCTGAGGCAAAGCCGAAGATTTCACCAGCTTTAGCTGATTTCATCCTTGCGTCAGCAAGGATTTCATTTTATGTAAGTGTTCGAATTCATACGCTAAAACGTCAAAAATATCTTTTTTGTAGCCCATAGTCAATAATATAAAGTACAGACGCAAGTCTGTGCTTTTTCTTTTGTAGACATTTTGAAGGGATCGAACCCCGAT
>JAZQLG010000064.1:0-30345 GCA_045542575.1 Faecousia sp. | reverse complement strand
TGGAAGAAATACAAATAAAAAAAGAATTTCAAGGAACAGGATTGTTTTCTGAATTCTATAATTGGTTAATTAAAAATTTGCCTAAAGATATTATGTATGTAGAGGCTTATGCAAATAAAAAGAATCTAAAATCGCAAAGTATTTTAAAACATTTGGGACTAGTTGAGTCTGGAGAAAATAAAAACGGTAACTCCTTTTATTTCAAAGGAGCATATGTTAATTTGCTGAATAAGTATGGTTAAAATTTAAAGAAATCTTTAGTTTTCAGGCACATTTAATTCGTGCCACTAAGTTCAAAACTCCCAGAATAAACTCCTTGAGATTTCTTAAGGAGTTTTTTCAACTAAATCCACCCTTACGGATGGGTGAAATATTGCTTCGCAATATGAAATCCTCCCTACGGTCGGATGAAATCGCTGCGGCGGTGGGTGGATTTAATTTCATCTGCGAAGCAGATTTCATCCGTGATTACACGGATTTCATCGTGAGCGAAGCGAATGATTTCATTAGAATTAAGTTTTTATCGGTTTGCATTTTCGTGGTGTATGCCCAAAGCCCCAAGGACGAAAGTTCTTGGGGCTTACTCTTACCTATTACCTCTTCACTCTTACCTCAAAATAGTCCTTGGAGCTTTGGAAAGTAATAAGTAACAGTGAAGAATTATTGCGCCTGAGGCGCTTTTATGCTATAATATATCAAAGGGAGTGATTCTATGCCCAAACCCATTATGTCAAAGCGGAAATTCATCAGTCAATGGCTGCGGAATTTTGCCAACGATATTACGAAAGAAGATATGGAAAAATATGTTAAGGATCAATATATTTGGCATATTTTCTCTTTCGGACTAACGAAGAGGCCTTATCTTACTGGCGCGGAGGCGCGCTTTGCTTACGATCAGGCAGACAAATCCAGCTGCATCTTTTGCGATATGTTCGGCGCTAATGGTGTGACGGATAAATTATTGGAAGAGTACAGCACAGCAAAGTCGATGGATTCTCAGCCTGCAGAAATATACGTAGTTGCAAAAGACTATTCCTGGACATACATAAAGACCCACGAAAATGACCTTTCCGGCCCGTATTTTTTAAGCAACTTGTAATTATTCCTGTAGCTCTATATTATTTGTGTGATAGTGGCCCTAAGGAGGTGTAAATATTAGAAAAGAGATCTTGAATGGCACGCCGATATCCTATGAGCTGTCCATTGGGGATTTGAAGGCGATGATGGCATCACCTGTTATGACTGAATTTTGCCATGCCTGCGAAGCTTTGTCGTATAGAAAAGATCCGGAAGCATATTCTATTATGAAATCCTATATAGATCATAGGGATAAGTACCGCAGACTTTATATTTTGAAGACCATATTCCGTCATTCTAAAGCAGCAGAATTGGTTGATGTTCTTGAAAAAGCCCTTGCTTCAGAGGATCATTTATTTGTAGAGCACGGCCTGAGTGTTGTTTCAGACTATAAAATTAAAGTGCCCGATGATTTGCTACTTTCCGTTATTGCCAAAAATTTGTCCAGTTGTCATTATCAGCAGCTATGTGCGCTTTATATGATTGATGCTAACGAGGCACATTATGCTAAGCTTACAGACCTTTTCGAACAGGCGAAGTATTGTGGCCAAAAAGAAATTATCGGTGAAGTACTATCGGATAAATATCTTCCTTCCAAGGCAGATGATTTATTTGGACTGTTTAGTTGTGACGGCTTTGCAAGAATTAGACTTTTAGCTGTCCGATTAGCAAAGGAATACGGATATAATCTTTCGAAATTCCTTTCTGATATGGATGGACATGTCAGAAATCTTGCGATGAAATCTTTAGGCGTTTTAAGCTTCCTTGGCGTTTATCTTGCAAAGTACCATGTGGATGTTTCCGATGATTTGGAGTCTGCCATTATTTACAATCCAGCCGGAGATGACCATTTGTACATTGAATATGAAGAGGTGGGAGATTATTCTTCCTATACGCTTTCTTTCTCTTTCCAGCATGTCCATATGCCTGACAAGGAAAGTGCAAAAAAATGGATAGATGACATATTGTCGGAGAAACGCTTTTCTATAGAATATTTTGCAGGGGAAGAACGCAAATTTGGAGGAGAAATCAACGCCTGTGAATTGCCTGGGTTATCCTATGCAACCTTGGAGCAGAACACAGGATACTTCGGTGAAACAAAACTATTTCATATGGTTGATAATTTTAAGGTTAGAGGTTGGAGCAAGCAAAATGATTTTGATGGGTATTTTGTTGAGAAGAATGGCCATATCCATATAGAGAGAAAATCTTAGCCATATACACAATTATTATAGCAAACCGAAAAGCACGAAGCAATACTTCGTGCTTTTTGCGCTTTTAGTAGAATCTTGCGTTGGCGCTGTATTTATGCTATAATCGCTTTGAGGTGCGATAAATGAAAACCTATTTATTTGACTTTGACGGTACCCTGGTCGATTCTATGCCGTCTTATTGCGGTGCAATGCTGCAGATCCTGGACGAAAACGGTATTGCGTATAGTCCGGACCTTATTAAGATCATCACACCACTCGGTATGAACGGCACTGCCGAATATTACCTTCAGTTGGGAGTGCCACAGACAAAAGAAAACATTATGCGTCGGATGGGCGAATTGATGCTGGATGCCTATCACTACCGTATTCCGGCAAAGGAAAATGTGATCGCCGTTTTGAAGCAGCTGAGATCTGAAGGTGCCAGCCTGAATGTGCTTACGGCCAGCCCACATATTACTTTGGATGCCTGCCTGAAGCGACTGGGAATCTTTGATTTATTTGATAATGTCTGGTCCTGTGATGATTTTGGCACGACCAAGGCAGACCCAGAGATCTATAAAATGGCAGCGCAGCGGCTGGGACAGCCTGTGCAGCGCATCTTATTCTTGGACGATAATCTGAATGCGGATAAAACCGCAAAGGAAGCGGGAATGATCGTTTGCGGGGTCTATGATGCCAGCTCTAGGGAGTACACCCAGGATATTAAAGCGGCTGCTGACTTTTATATAGAAGATTTTTCCCAATTACCTGCTATCAACATTTGGGAGTGATTTACCTATGAATTTGCTGGAAAGAATGAAAAGGTTAACGGTTATCTTTATGGCCGCTTTTCTTTTGGTTAGTGTATCTTCTGTGGTGCTTGCCGCTGAAGATACTTACACTGTTACATATGTGATCGATGGGGAAGTGGTATCTACCCAGGAGGTTGCACACGGCGGCGATGCAGCAGCGCCGGAGATCCCCGACAAGACCGGCTACACCCAAATACCGCCATCTTGGGATCATGATGGCAGGAACATCACAGCCGACACGACCATTACTGCTGTGTATACGCTGAATGAGTATACCATTACCTATAAATTCCTGGATGGGACCAGCCGGACTCTAAGCTATCTTCACGGTGAACCTGTGGTTATGCTGGAGCCTCCTGTTAAGGAAGGCTATTATATCGCGTGGGACAGGACTGTGGAGACCCTAACGGAGAGCATAACTATTAACGCAGTTTATACAGATCCCCCGGAACAGGAGCAGGTAGAGCAGCAGGATTGGGACAACAGCGAAAATGATGCCTGGATGCCTATCATATTGATCGCAACAGCCGTTATGGCAGTGATCTTTGTTTTGCTCTATATGCAAAATAAGAAGCTTGACAAGCAAGCCAACAGCTAAATAATGAAGCCCTGCCGGTTTGGCAGGGCTTCATAACGCAAAAATGGAGCTGATTTCAGCCCCACAACACAATCAGCATAACATAACAACGGTATTTCTGTCAATAGGGCGATTGGATTTTCTCCAATCTGCACGGAATTGCCCCTTTATCTTTGGGAAACCTGCCATCTTGCAAACAGGAAAAAACTGTGTTATTTTATAGACACAAAGAGGTGATACCAATGTACAGGTAAAAACCCCTGAAAAATGATGGACGCTTCAAAAATCCGATCAAATAAAAAAGAAAAAGCCAAAAGGAATGTTTACGGAACCATTCAAATTTTGTCAACTAAGCGGCCATCGAAAAATCTGCAGAAAGAGAGGTTAACCAATGATGTTAGATACTAAGAGTTCACAGAAATAACCCTTGACGAAGAAGCGAAAGCAAATCGTCAAGGGTTATTTCTTTTTTCTTTGATTTTTCACCGCCCTTGGGCGGTTATTTTTATGTATATAGGATATATTTCCATTCCTTGCAGTTGACGAATGGCGGGACTTATTTTATAATTATATTGTCATACCGTGTATGAAGACAGAGGAAATGGAATTATAGAAGAAACAGAGGAGGAACATTATGAAAAGAACGCTGCTTATTTTGGGCGCAGGTCAGTATGGTTCTGTTGCCTATGAAATTGCCAATGCAATGAATTGCTTTGAGAAAATCGCCTTTTTGGATGACAACAGTGAAAAGGCTATGGGCAAGCTGAGTATGTACGAGGAATTGAAGGGAGAATTTACCCACGCTGTAGTTGCTATCGGTAAAACCTCCGTGCGTATGCAGTGGCTTGCCAGGCTCCGGGCTGCCGGCTATCACCTGGATCCCCTGATCGACCCCAGAGCGTATGTTTCTCCCACCAGCCGTATTGGTGGCGGCACCATCATTGAGCCCTATGCAGTGGTGCAGCCCAATGCCACCATTGGCAGAGGCTGCCTGATCTGCTCCGGCAGTGTGCTCAAGCATAACAGCCATGTCAGCGATGGCTGCTACATTGATGCAAATGCAGTAGTCATTCCCCGTGCCATTGTTCCTCACGATTTTAAGGTGGACTGCGGCAAGGTCTTCGGTTAATGAAAATGGAATATACAGTACTTGGAAAAACCGGCTTGAAGATTTCCCGGGTTGGCTTCGGCGGTATTCCCATCCAAAGAGTGGATAAAGAGCAGGCGAGGCCTCTGATCGCCCGGCTTTTGGCGGAAGGCGTAAATTACATAGATACTGCCCGTGGCTACACGGTCAGCGAAGAATACCTGGGCTATGCGCTGGAGGGTCTGCGGGATCAATTCGTTCTTGCTACCAAGAGTATGGCAAGAACAAAAGAGACGATGGCGAAGGATATTTCCATCAGCCTGCAGAACCTGCGGACTGACTATATTGACCTCTACCAAATCCATAATCCATCAGCAAAGGATCTGCAGCAGGTGACTGCTCCCGGGGGCGCGCTGGAAGCGCTGCAGGAAGCAAGGAAAGCCGGAAAGATCGGACATATCGGAATTACCCTTCACAGCGCAGACCTGTTTAAGGAGGCACTGGAGCTTCCCTGGGTGGAAACCATTATGTTTCCCTATAATATCGTGGAGACCCAGGCGGAGGACCTGATTGCCCGCTGCACAGAAAAGAACATTGGATTCATTTGTATGAAACCTTTGGCAGGCGGCGCATTGGAAAACGCACCTCTTGCGATTCGGTTTATAATGCAAAATCCCCATATCGGTGTGGTCATTCCCGGTATGGCAGAGGAAAAGGAAATCGCCCAGAATATTGCAGCAGCATTGGATAACAGACCTCTGACAGAAGCAGAGCAGGCTGAAATTGCCCATATCCGCAATACTTTGGGTACAGAATTTTGCCGCCGCTGTAATTATTGCGCGCCCTGTACCGCCGGCATCAACATTTCCGGTGCAATCCTTTTTGAAGGCTACTTTAACAGGTATGACTTGAAGGATTGGGCCTACGATCGGTATATGGCTTTGCCTGTCCGGGCCGATGCCTGTGTGGATTGCGGCGTATGCGAAAGCCGCTGTCCTTATAACCTGCCCATTCGCAAAATGCTGAAACGAGTGCAGGAAACTTTTTCTAATTACAAATAATAAACTAATTGCCTGCGGCACAGCCGCAGGCAATTATTATTTAGATTTCCAGATCCATCCGGGAGATTACAGCAGCGCAGCGGGGACACAGACCCTCTTCGTTTGCATTAACAGAGTGCATCCAGCAGCGGGGGCACTTTTCGCCCTTGGCTTCGGAGACACCAACGGTAAGGCTGGGGAGGTTTACGCCCTGGGCAGTTTCAGCACCCTCTTCGGGAGCGGCCCAGTCTACAGCGGAAACAATGCAGATCTCAGCCAGGTTCTTGCCCTCACAGGCGGCCTTGATATCTGCGTCGTCGGTAGACAGGGTTACGCGAGCTTCCAAAGCCTTGCCGATCCGCTTGTCAGCGCGGGCTACTTCCAAAACGCCGTTCACATCCTGGCGGAGCTTCATAACCGTGTCCCACTTTGCCATAGCACTTTCATCCAGCATATAGGCGCTGAATCCGTCCGGCATCTGGTTCAGCAGAATGTTGCGGCTGTCATCACCGTCACGGTGGGGCATTTCCTGCCAGATCTCATCACAGGTGAAGGCCAGAATGGGGGCAAACAGCTTTGCCATAGCGTCCAAAATGAGGTACAGAGCCGTTTGGGCGGAGCGGCGGCGCAGGCCGTCCTTTTCTTCACAGTACAAACGGTCCTTCAGAATGTCGAGGTAGAAGCTGGAAAGCTCAACCACACAGAAATCGTTGATGGCGTGGGTGACAATGTGGAATTCGTAGCCGTTATAGGCCTTGCGGACCAGCTTCGTCAGCCCATCCAGCTTTGTCAGCGCCCACTTGTCCAGCTCTTCCATATCTTCGGGAGCCACCAGATCGTTGGCATCAAACTCACAGAGGTTACCCAGGCAGTAGCGGGCGGTGTTGCGGAACTTCAAATAGTTCTGAGCGATCTGCTTGAAGATCTCCTTGGAGCAGCGGACATCTGCGTGATAGTCAGAAGATGCCGCCCACAGACGGACGATATCGGCACCGAAGTCCTTGATGAGGTCGGCGGGATCAACGCCGTTGCCCAAGGACTTGTGCATCGCGCGGCCCTGGCCGTCAACTACCCAGCCGTGGGTCAGAACCTGTCTGAAGGGTGCGCCTTGATCCAAAGCACCAACAGAGGTCAAAAGGCTGGATTGGAACCAACCGCGGTACTGGTCAGCACCTTCCAGATATACATCAGCAGGCCACAGCTCAGGGGTCCGATGCATCAGCGATGCAAAATGGGTGGAGCCGGAGTCAAACCAGCAGTCCAAAGTGTCGGTTTCCTTTGTGAAGGTCTTACCGCCGCAATGGGGACAGGTGAAGCCTTCGGGAATCAGCTCCATAGCTTCCTTTTCAAACCAAACATTGGAGCCAAATTCATCGAACAGACCGGAGATCTTTTCAATGGATTCGGGAGTGGACACGGGCTTTCCACATTCTTCGCAGTAGAATACGGGAATGGGCAGACCCCAGCGACGCTGACGGCTGATACACCAGTCGGCACGCTCACGGATCATACTGGTCATCCGGTCCTCGCCCCAGGCAGGATACCACTGGACATTTTCGATCGCCTTGACGGCCTGGTCCTTAAAGGATTCTACGCTGCAGAACCACTGAGGAGTTGCACGGAAGATGGTGGGCTTTTTGCAGCGATCGTGGTGGGGATAGGAGTGGACGATCTCTTCAGAAGCAAACAGCATACCGGATTCCTGCATATTTGCCAGAATGATGGGGTTGCTCTCTTCGGTCTTAAGGCCTGCGTACTTGCCGGCATAGTCGGTGTGGCGGCCATAGTCGTCCACGGGAACAACCAGCTCAATGCCGTAGCGCATACAGGTGTGGTAGTCGTCAGCACCGAAGCCGGGGGCGGTGTGAACCAGGCCGGAACCGGAATCCATGGTGACATATTCTGCATTCATAAGCAGAGAGGTCTTATCCAGGAAGGGGTGCTGTGCCAGCATATATTCAAAGAACTGTCCGGGATGTGTTGCTACGATCTCATATTTTTCAAAACCGCCGGCCTTCATTGTCTTTTCTACCAGGGCTTCCGCCATAATGTAGGTTTCACCATTGTCAGCCTTTACCAGGGCATAGCTGTCACGGGGGTGCAGGCTGATGCCCATATTGCCGGGCAGGGTCCAGATGGTGGTGGTCCAGATGACAAAGAAAGTCTTGGAAAGGTCAAAGCCTGCAAGCTTACCAAGATCATCCTTCACAGGGAACTTGACATAAACAGTGGTACAGGGGTCGTCCTTGTACTCGATATCCGCTTCAGCCACAGCGGTTGCGCAGGCGGGACACCAGCTAACAGGCTTTAAGCCCTTGTAGATAAAGCCCTTGTCGTACATCCGGCCAAAGACCTTCACTTCCTGGGCTTCAAAATGCTTATCCATAGTGCGGTAGGGGTTTTCCCAATCGCCTACGACACCCAGCCGCTTGAAGCCGCCCATCTGCTTCTGGATAAAGTCCTCGGCAAAGTCGGCGCAGGCGCTGCGGAATTCCGGAACGGACATATCCTTGTTCAGCTTCTTCTTGGATGTTTCAATGGCCCGCTCAATGGGCAGACCGTGGTTGTCCCAGCCGGGAACATAGGGGGTATAGAAGCCCATCATAGCGTGGCTGCGGACGATAAAATCCTTCAGGGTCTTGTTCAGGGCGTGACCCATATGAATGTAGCCGTTGCTGAAGGGAGGGCCGTCGTGGAGAATAAAGGGCGGCAGGTCCTTGTTCTTTTCCAGCATCAGCTGATAAAGACCCTGCTCATTCCAACGCTCCAGCATACCGGGCTCCCGGTTGGGAAGGCCGGCCTTCATAGGAAAGTCTGTCTTCGGTGTGATGATTGTACTCTTATAGTCCATGGGAAATTACCTCCATATTGATTACAAAATGAAAACGCCTTTGTCCCCATCAAGAGACAAAGGCGTTAGATCCTCTGCGGTACCACTCTCGTTCCGGCTTTCGCCGACACTCAAAGCGCAATAACGGGCGCACCCGGTGTAGCCTACTTGATTCGGTACACAGCTCCGAGGGGATATAAAGGAATGCCTCCAACTGCCTTGCACCGACCGGCAGCTCTCTGATGGGGGAGAAGACCTTTACCTGTCCTCATCATAGCAAATCAGGGATTATTCACATCATAATTCCGACCAAACCGCAAGCCTGCAAATTTGGTGGTAGTATCGTTGCTGGGGTGATTAGGTTCAACCTTTGGAGCAACCTCCTCGGTAGTGCCTACCAGGGTTTCTACATTGGCGGCGATTTCGTCAGCCAGGGCATCGGCAGAGCTTTGCTTGCTCTCTTCCTGTTCATAGTCAAAGGCGGCTACACCGACCGTCCGATAGGCGGGACGGTTGGATTGCTGGATTCGGGTCAGCTCATCCAGGCAGGAAGCGATCTGCGCCTTTAACTGCTCAATAGCGGCGCTTGCGGATTGCCGGGCCTCTTCCACGCGGTCGTTTTCCGCAGCGATCAAGGCATCGGCATTCTTTGCGGTTTCCGCGGCTTCCTCCGTGGCGTTTGTGAGCATCTGGGAGCATTTGGCTTCTGCCTCCTGAACCATCTTCTCACATTCCAGCTTGGTGTTTGCCAGGGATTCCCGCATAGAAACTTCGTTTGCTCTGTATTCTTCCAGCTTGGTAACAAGAACCTTCATTTTGGTTCTCAGCTGTGCGTTTTCCTTGTAGAGGGTGATGTAGTCTTCAGTCAAAGGCTCCAGCACAGCATCTACACCGGCCTTATCATAGCCGCCGAAAGCAGCGGTGTTAAAGGAAATCTGTTCGATCTGTTGGGGAGTAAACATTGCTTTAGTGTCCTCCCATTAATTAAAGCTCTCGGCTTCAACCTGTACGCTTTCCAGATCGCCCACAACGCCCATATTATGGGGGCAGAACAGGTAAGCGGCCTGGGCGACCTTCTTCACACTGCCATCCAGTGCATAAACAGCACCGGAGAGGAAGTCCACAACACGGCGGGTCAGCGCTTTGTCTACATTTTCCATATTCAGGATAACGGCCTTCTTCTTGCGCAGCTCATTGGCGGCCTTAGCGGCATCGTCAAAGGTTCTTGCGTGGAAAAGGACCACTTCCTGCTTGCCGGAGTTCATATTCAGGACCTGGCCGCTGAAGCCGCTGTTACCGGTGCTGGGCGCAGCGGGTGCGGAAGCGGGGGCGGCGGGCTCAGTTTCGCCTAACTTGCTGAAAGGAGAGGGACGGCGGGCAGGCTTGGAAGCCGTTTCCTGAGGAGCATCCTCAAATTCTTCCATCTCATCCTCGTAATCATCGTAATCCTCATCGGAATAGGGCTGGGTAAAGTTCTTCATCTTATCCCAAAAACTCATTGGTGATTCCTCCTGATATTCTGGCACTCTTAAGAATGCGTTGTTACATAATTGCGCTTGCCGAAGATGGCAGTGCCGACCCGGACCATAGTAGAGCCACAGGTAATGGCATCCGCATAATCATCGGACATACCCATAGACAATATATCTACTCGTACATTATCGTATTTTTTTGTCGTTATGTCAACAGAAAGGTTGCACATTTCTTGAAAAAATTTATGGTTTCCTGTGGGATTTTCTGCAATTGGGGGGATCGCCATAAATCCACGGACCCGAATGTTGGGAAAAGCACCTGCTTTTTCCAAAACGGCCGGCAGGTCTTCCCGGGCAAAGCCGGATTTGCTCTGCTGTAAAGCGATGTTTACTTCCAGCAAAATATCCTGTACGCAGCCGATCTTCTCAGCCTGTTTTTGAATGGCATCCAAAAGCCGCAGAGAGTCCACACTTTGAATAAGGTCTACCTTTCCTACCACAAATTTTACTTTGTTGGTTTGCAGGTGACCGATAAAGTGAACAGGGGCGCCTTCATAGGCGTTCTGGGCCAGCTTCTCGGTAAGCTCCTGGACCTTGTTTTCTCCGCAGCAGTCTACACCGGCCCGAATAGCCCGGCGGACAGCCTCAGCGTCATTCATTTTGGTGGCAGCGCACAGAAGGACGGAGCTTGGGTCCCGGCCTGCTGCAATGGCGGCTTGACGCATTTTCTCTTTAATGGTTTTTACATTTTCTTCAATGGACATAATGCACTCTCTTTCTAAAGAAAAGGGCGACGGAAATGCTCCGTCGCCCTTTTACTATGCAGTGATCGCTGCGGCTTTTACAGGTCGAATGGGGGCAAGGGTAGAGATGGCGTGCTTGTAGATCATTTGCTGCTTGCCATCGCTGACCAGAACCACAGTGCAACCGTCAAAGCAGGTTACTGTCCCCCGGAGCTGAAAGCCATTCATCAGAAACAAGGTAACGGGGACTCTGTCCCGGCAAACCTCCTGCAAAATGGCTTCCTCTAATTTTTGATTTTCCAACATAAGTACTCCTTCTTTCTTTGAGATGTACCTATGTTATCACGCCTTCATTGTCAATTTCCCCAAGAACGTGTCGAAGAGCTTGGAGAATTTCACAGGTTTTTTGTCCCGGTTTCCGGGTCAGCCAGTGGATTTTGGGATTCTTCCGGAACCAGGTCAGCTGCCGCTTGGCATAGTGGCGGGAGGATTGCTGCACCTGGGCGCAGGCTTCTTCCAAGGTGCATCTTCCGACCAAGTAATCAATGAATTCCTTATAGCCGATGGCCTGCATGGCAGTGGCTTTTTCACTGATGCCCATTTGGAGCAGGCACTTGATCTCATCAAGCAGTCCCAATTCCAGCATCTTATCTACCCGGCGGTCAATACGATCGTAAAGGTCTTGCCGGTTTTCATCCTGCAGAGCGAACCAGGTGGCCTCAAAACGGGGAGGAATGGCCTGGGTCTCCAAATTGTGCTGGGTGATGGACTTGCCGGTTTCCAGATAGACCTCCATAGCCCGGATGATCCGCTTTTGGTCGGACGGATGCAGCCTGCTTGCAGATTCCGGGTCTACCTTGCGGAGCATTTCGATCACTTTTTCAATGCCTTCTGCGGCGGCAATGGCTTCCAATTCCTCCCGCCGACCGGTGGCAGGGTAGGGAGCAAAGGCGTTGCCCCGGATCAGGGCATCCATATAAAGACCGGTGCCGCCTACTACGATGGCAGTCTTTCCCCGGGAGACAATATCTTCCAGGATGGGGGTTGCCATCTGGCAGTATCGACTGACGGAGAAGGCTTCATTGGGGTCCGCCACATCCAGCATATGATGGGCTATTCCATCTCGCTCTTTCAATGTGGGCTTGGCAGTGCCAATATCCATATACCGGTAAACCTGCATAGAATCGCAGGAGATGATCTCTCCGTCCAGCTGTTTTGCCAGAGCAATGGACAGGTCTGTTTTTCCGGAGGCAGTCGGCCCGGCAATACATATGATGTTTTTCACGGACCAACTTCCTTTCTTATCGCTTAAATTGCTTTTCCAGCTGTTTTTTGCTCAGACTGATGCAAATGGGGCGGCCATGGGGACAGTATTTCAGCTCTTCCCGGGCCATAACGGTTTCCACAAGGGCGGAAAGCTCTTTTTCATCCGTGTGCCACCCGGCCTTAATGGCGGCCTTGCAGGCAACGGTGTGGAGAATTTCATCTCTTACGGTGGTGGCGTTCTCCCGCTTACCCATGGCAAGGTCAGAAGCCATTGTTTCCAAAGTGACAGCGGCGTCCTCCTGGGAAAGATCCATAGGAATTTGCCGGATAAGCAGGGTGTCTGTACCGAATTCCTCCACCTCAAAGCCCAAAGAGGATAAAAGCTCCCGGTTTTCCAGTAAAATGGCCCGGTCGTCTGCCTGCAGGCGCAGTTTTTGCGGGGCTAAAAGCATTTGGGAGCTGATGGACTCCTGGTTGGCCTTCAGCTTTTCAAAGAGGATCCGCTCGTGGGCGGCGTGCTTATCTATTAAGAAAGCATCCTCACCCTGCTCTACGAGAATATAGCTGTTATAAAGCTCTCCTACAATGCGCCAGGGAATCTCTTTAGGAATATCCGTAATGACCATCTGCTCCGGCTCCGCAGGGGGAGGGACAGGCACAGGAGGCATAGGAGGTATCGGCGGCATAGGGGGTACAGGCGGCGCCGGAGGCACAGGGGGTGTAACTACTTCAACACTGGGAAGAATGGGCGCTTGCCGCATCACAGGTGTTTGAGAAACCGCATTTGCGGTGGCCTTTGCTGCTGCAGGATCAGGGCGGGGAGCTTCATTCACAGCAGCCTGGAAGGCCCGGAATTCCTGGGCATCCATTGTGCGGAAGAAGCTTTCCTGCTTTTGGGGAGCAGCTTTATGGGGTGCGGGCTGGCTCTGCTGCTTAAACTGCATTTGGGGCCGGTCCGGCGTTTGATTCAATGCTCCCAACACCCCATAATGCACGCAGTCGAATACATTTTTTTCATTGAGGAATTTAACCTCCGTTTTGGCAGGATGCACATTCACATCCACCAAATGGGCAGGGAAGTCAAGATGCAGCACGCAGGAAGGGAATTTGCCTACCATGATCTGGTTGCGGTAGGCTTCTTCCAGGGCGGCCATCAAAATACGGGACTTCACAGGCCTTCCGTTTACAAAAAAGGTCTGCATTGCCCTGCTGGGCCGGGCATCGGTTGGCTTGCATACATAGCCATACAGGCGATAGCCTTCCCAGGTGCTTTCTACCTGCACCATACGGCCGAATTCCCGACCGTAAATACCAAAGACTGCATCCTGCAGCTTGCCGGTGCCGGGGGTGGACAGTACCTCTTTGCCGTCCCGCAAAAGCCGGAAGGCTACCTGAGGGTGGGCCAAAGCCTGGGCCTGGACGGTGGCAGTAATTCTGCCGCTTTCCACTGTGTCGGACTTCATAAATTTCATCCGGGCGGGGGTGTTATAGAACAGGTCGCGGACAATGATGGTAGTCCCCTGGGGGCAGCCGGCTTCTGTTTCCTCAAGGATGTTGCCGGCTTCCAGTGTAAGGGCTGTGCCGCTAAGGGCGTCGGGGGCCTTTGTCATCAGGTCGATCCGGCTGACGGATGCAATAGCCGCCAGGGCCTCTCCTCGGAAGCCCATTGTGGAAATAGCTGCCAGGTCCTCGGCGACCTTTAATTTGGATGTGGCGTGACGCAGAAAGGCTGTGCGGGCATCTTCAGCTTCCATACCGCAGCCGTTGTCGGTCACACGCAGAAAAGTCATGCCGCCGTCCCGAATTTCAATGGTGACCTGGGTTGCGCCTGCATCGACTGCGTTTTCAAGAAGCTCCTTTGCAACGCTGGCAGGACGCTCTACCACTTCGCCGGCGGCGATCAGATTCGCCACATGGGGGGACAGTTTTATGATCTTGGACATAAAATCACCTTAATCCAGTAGTTTCTTTAGCTTGTAAAGCTCGTTGATTGCTTCAATGGGGGTCAAGGTCTCCACCTGTATGGCTTCCAGGGCCTGCCGGATCTGCTGGGCGCTCAGATCCATCATAGAGATCTGATCGTCTGCTTCTTCCCGGCGGGTAACGATCACAGGCTTCCCGGATTGCGTCTCCAGCTCCTGCAGGATATCCCGGGCACGGTTTACCACAGGATTTGGCAGACCTGCCAATTTGGCAACCTCAACGCCGTAGCTGTCATCGGTGGCGCCGGGAACGATCTTTCGCAGGAAGATCATCTTATCGCCCCGCTTTTTTACAGCAATGTTGTAGTTCCGAACATTGGTAAGCTCCTGCTCGATGGCGGACAGTTCGTGATAATGGGTGGCGAAAAGGGTCTTGGCACCCAGCTGCTTGGGATTGGCGGCATATTCCAGTACTGCCCGGGCAATGGCCATACCGTCGTAGGTGGAGGTGCCTCTGCCAATTTCGTCCAAAATCAGCAGACTCTTATTGGTGGCATATTTGAGAATATTGGAAACCTCCCACATTTCCACCATAAAGGTGGACTGGCCGGAGGCCAGGTCATCACTGGCACCGATCCGGGTGAAGATCCGGTCCACAATGCCGATGGTGGCGCTGCGGGCAGGCACAAAGCTGCCGGTTTGGGCCAAAAGCACAATAAGGGCAACCTGGCGCATATAGGTGGATTTACCTGCCATATTGGGGCCGGTGATAATGGAAACCAAATGGTCACGGCTGCCGATCTGGGTGTCATTGGGAACAAACAGGGAGTCGGTAAGAATTTGCTCCACCACAGGGTGCCGACCATCAATGATCTGAATTTCGTTGCCAACGGTGATCTCCGGGCGGCAGTAGTTCTTCTGAACAGCCAGGGTCGCCATAGAGCAGAGGGCATCTACGGCTGCTACCGCGGCGGCAGTAAGCTGTACCCGGGCTGCCTGGGCAGCCAGCCATTCTCGCAGAGCGGTAAAAATTTGGTATTCCAAAGCAGTCAGCCGATCCTTGGCGTTTAGCACCTGATCCTCCAGCTCTTTGATCTCCTGGGTGATATACCGTTCGCAATTCGTAAGGGTCTGCTTGCGAATGTAGTGGCTTGGTACCTGGTCCATAAAGGACTTGGAAACTTCGATATAGTAACCGAATACACGGTTGTAGCTGATTTTCAGGGTGCGAATACCGGTCCGTTCCCGCTCCTGGGCTTCCAGCTGTAAAATGGTGTCTGTGCCGCCATCCATCAAATCCCGCAGGAAGTCCGCCTGTTGGTCCGCTCCCTTGCGGATGATGCCGCCTTCCCGGATGGTCAGCGGAGGATTCTCCACAATGGTGCACTCGATCCGGTCGGCACAGTCCATAAGAGGATCAATGGCCTGGGCTAATTTTTGAAGCAGTCCGCTGCGGCAGTTTTGCAGCAGGGCCTTAATTTGGGGAAGGGGGCGAAAACCCTGGGCAAGGCCCAAAAGGTCACGGCAGTTGACAGTGCCGGTGACGATCCGGGTCATGACCCGCTCAAAGTCTGTAATTTCTTTTAAGGCGTCCGTCAAGTCGGCCCGCAGCATGGTATTATCTACAAGCTCCTGCACCGCACTCTGGCGGCGGCTGATCTCAGCGGCATCCAACAGGGGCTTTTCCAGCCAACTGCGGAGCATTCTGCCGCCCATGGCGGAGGAGGTTCTGTCAATGGCCCAAAGAAGGGTACCCTTTTTGTCCCGGTTGCGCATAGTTTCTGTCAGTTCCAGATTTCTGCGGGCATCCAGGTCCAGTTCCATAAATTTGCCGGAAGAATAGTATTGGAATTGGCGGATATGGGCCAGCTCATTTTTCTGCAGCTGCAGAAGCGTACCCATCAGAGCACCGGCTGCAGAAGTCACTTCCTCCATATTGGCAATGCCAAGAGACACAAGGTCCTGCCCAAAATGGGATTGCAAAATATCTGCACAGGCAGAAAGGTCGTACTGGCCGGGTTTTTCTTCGTTGACGCAGCATACAAGGCGGTGGCGAAGGGCCTCCTCCAGCGCCGCATCCTTGCAGTTTTCACCGCCCCGCATAACTTCCGTAGGGGCAAAACGGCCTAATTCAGATGCTACTGCCTGGGCATCGGCACAGGAGGTAGCATAGAAAACGCCGGTGGAAAGGTCACAGAAGGCTACGCCGAATTTGCCGCCTTTTCCGTAATAGGAGGCAAAATAATTGTTCTTCCGCTCTTCCAGCATACAGCTTTCCGTAACGGTGCCGGGGGTAACGATCCGGGTGATATCCCGCTCTACGATCCCCTTGGCCTGGGCAGGATCCTCCATCTGCTCACAGATGGCGACCTTGTAGCCCTTTGCCACCAGACGGGCGATGTAAGAATCCACAGAATGGTAGGGCACGCCGCACATCGGGGTCTGCTCTTCCTTGGGCTTGTTTCTGTCCCGGGTGGTCAGGGTCAAATCCAGCTCCCGGGCTGCCAGCTTGGCGTCCTCATCAAACATCTCATAGAAGTCGCCCAGGCGGAAAAACAGAATGCAGTCCTGATTGCGTTCCTTGATTTCAAAATATTGCCGACGCATTGGCGTCATTTCGTTGGCGGGGGTAGCCATAAAATCAACTCTCTTTATCTTTATTCGGATAAGCTTAACCTGCCGGTAAGGCTCCAGGTGGTGGCACCGGTGATGGTGATATCAGTGAATGTACCGATAAGCTGATCGCTGCCGGGGAAACGGACCAGCCTGCCGCCTTCTGTCCGGGCAGTGAGCAGGTCTTTGTCTTTGCCGTCTACCAGGCAGTGCATTGTTTTGCCAATATAGCCATTGTGTATGCTTTCGGAAATGCTGTTCTGCAAAGCGCAAAGGGCATCAAACCGGCGATTCTTCTCCTCTTTTGGGGTGGGATCCTCCATAGAGGCTGCCGGTGTGCCGGGCCTGGGGGAGAAGATGAAGGTGAATAGACTGTCATAGTGAACCTGAGAAATCAGGGACAGTGTTTCCCGGAAGTCTTCTTCTGTTTCGCCGGGGAAGCCTACGATCACATCAGAGGTCAGCACCAGATCCGGCATAACAGATTTGGCATAGTTAATAAGCTCCAGATAGTGTTCACGGTCGTAGTGACGGTTCATTGCCTTCAAGATCCGGGAGGAGCCGGACTGGAAGGGAAGATGAAGCTGTTTTGCGATCTTAGGCTCGTTAGCCATAGTATCAAAAAGCTTTTTGGAAGCATCCCGGGGATGACTGGTCATAAAGCGAATAAGGAACTGCCCGGGGATTTTGGCAATTTCCTTGAGCAAATCTGCAAAGTCTACCTTTTCAGAAAGATCTTTGCCATAGGAATTCACATTCTGTCCCAAGAGGGTGATCTCTTTGGCACCGGCTTCGATCACCTGCCGGCACTCAGCAAGAATATCCTCCATTTTCCGGCTCCGCTCCCGGCCACGCACATAGGGCACGATGCAGTAGGTGCAGAAATTGTTGCAGCCATACATAATGGACACCCAGGCCTTCAGGGACTGATCCCGCAGCTGGGGAAGACCCTCTGCAATAGAGCCGGGCTCATCCTCTACAAAGAATACCCGCTTTTTCCCTGTGAGCACCCGGTATAAAATCTCCGGGAATTGCCAAAGATGATGGGTAGAGAATACCCCATCCACATGGGGATAGCTGTTTTTAATGCGGTTTACGACCGTTTCCTGACCGGCCATACAGCCGCAAAGAAAGATCTTTTGCGACGGATGACGGCGCTTGGTGTGGGTCAAAGCCCCCAAATTGCCGAAAACCCGCTGCTCAGCGTGTTCCCGGATGGCACAGGTGTTCATTACCACCACATCGGCTTTTTCTGCTTCCTGGACGATGGCATAACCGCTTTGGGCCAGCATTCCCCGAATGCGCTCCGAATCGGCCTCGTTCTGCTGCCAGCCGTAGGTTTCCACATAGGCTCGGGGGGTGCGGCCTTCCGCAAGCCACAGGGCAGAGATCTTATCGCAAAAGAGAAGCTGATCATTCACTTGCTCTTGAGAAATCACGGTGGTTTTGGTATTCATAGAGAGGCTCCTTGAGATAATCTATCAGCATATAATAATACCATTTTTCTTTCTCTTTTGCAAGGGTTCTTACAATAAAAAAGCAGAATGTAAACAAATCGTAACATATCTTGCAATTTTTACCGGATTGTGGTAGAATACACCCAATCGTGCCTTCCTGGCGGAAGGGGAAAAGAGGATGTATATGGAACAAGATAATAAGAAAAGGTGGGACACTACCAAGATCGTCCTGGCAATAACCGCCGGCGTTGCGGTTTTGGCTCTGGTAGGCCTTCTTGTTTGGATGGTGATGTCCGGTATGATCACCGTAAATCTGGGCAAGGAGGAAGAAACAACTCCCACTGAAACGGTCCTTTCTTATACAGCCAGTGATGAAGTGGCTGTGGAAGCCAACAAAAACATCGTGGCTACTGTGGGCGACCTGGAACTGAACAACGGCCAGCTTCAGGTGCATTACTGGACCCAGATCTATACCTTTATCAATAGCTACGGTATGTATCTTTCCTACTTTGGTGTGGACTTCACAAAGCCCCTGAGCACCCAGCCCTGCACCGTGGAGGAAAATATGACCTGGGAAGAATTCTTCCTGGAAACAGCCCTGGATTCCTGGGCACAGATGGCCGGTATCCAGCTGATGGCGGAAGAAAACGGCTTTAGCCTCAGCCAGGAGCAGCAGGCAGAATTGGATACGATCATTAATAACCTGGAAGCAAATGCCATAAGCTATAACTACAAAAATCTGGCGGATATGGTAGAGAAGGAAATGGGCAAGGGCGCCACACCGGAAGATTATATAGCCTATATTAAGCTGGACTATCTTTGCAATGCGTTTATTTCCCATTTGCAGGAAAAGAATGTACCCACCGATAAGCAGATCGAAGAGTACTATGCGGCAAATGAAGCAACGGTGAAGAGCAAGGGCTATGGTAAGGATGTAGGTAAGGCTGTAGATGTGCGTCACATTCTCATTAAGCCCGAAGGCGGTGTTCTGAACAGTGATGGCCGCACCTACACCTATACAGATGCCGCATGGGAAGCGGCCCGGCAGAAGGCACAGGTGATCTATGACCTGTGGCAGACCGGCGATAAGAATGAGGCTTCTTTTGGAGAGCTGGCTAAGAAGAACTCTGCTGACGGCTCTGCTTCCAACGGCGGCTTGTATACCAATGCGCTGAAGGGTACCACTGTTGAGGAGTTTGATGCCTGGATCTTCGATGAAAACCGCGCCTATGGCGATCACGATATGATCAAGACCGTTTTTGGCTACCACATTATGTTCTATGTGGGTTCTGAAGATGCCTGGGTCCGCTACTGCCGCGCCCAATATGCAAACGAGATCGTTTCCAACCAGATGGAGCAGTTTACCAAGGACTACACCATTCAGACAGAATACGATCTGATTGCCCTCGGTCAGGTAGACCTTGCAAATTAAAAATATAAGTGGGAGCCACACGGCTCCCACTTTTTATATCCTTGGTAGGGAAAGAATTTCCCGGGAAATAGTGCGATATTCGTGGAGATCTGTGGTTTTACGCAAACTTTTCCCTAATTTTTCACTGTCTGCAAAGCAAGGAAGAAGATAGTGCCAATGCTCCTTTAAGCGGAACATTGCATTGCGGCTTCCGCCGAATGCGGCAAGATAAGCCTGCAAAAGCTCTTCGTAGAAAGCGATCAGCGTTTGGCTGTCTGCCTTTTCTTCTGCCAGCATATCAGGACGGGCGATCAATCCTCTGCCGATCATAACAGCATCGACTTGGGGATAGTCCCTTTGAATCCGCAGAATGTCATCCCGGCAGTTAAGATCACCGTTGTAGCACAGCGGATTTTTGCTGTGCCCGACTGCATAGCGGAAGCAGTTTTCTTCCACATTTCCGGCATAAAAGGCCTTCCGCACCCGGCTGTGGACAGTCAGCTCCCGGATGGGGTAGCGGTTGTAGACCTCCAATATGGCAGGCCATTCCTCAGGAGATTGGACACCAATGCGGGTCTTTACGGAAACCGGCAGAGGGGAATCCGTAAAAACCTTCTCCAAAAATCGGTCTAAACCTGCTGTATCTGCCAGCATCCCAGCCCCTTTTCCCTTGGCAGTTACCGTGCCGGAAGGGCAGCCAACATTCAGATTGACCTCGGTATACCCTCTGTCGGCGCAAAGCCTTGCCATCCAAATAAAATCTTCCGCAGATTTCGTCAGGATCTGGGGGACGGTGCATACCGGTGTCTGGGCAGCGAGGGGCAGTTCCCGGGCCTCCTTATTTGTCAGACTGTGGTGCATAGTGGGAGAAAAGAAGGGCGTATAGTACCGATCAAGGCCGGGAAAAAAGCGGTGGTGAATATCCCGGTATATCCGGTCAGTAAGCCCTTCCAGAGGGGCGAAATACTGCTTCATATGTACCTCTTTACCGTATAAGGGCGTGCCGATGGCACGCCCCTAAATTGTTAGATTTCAGTGATCACGGGAAGGATCATTGGGTTGCGCTTGGTGGTCTTGTAAAGATAGCCGCTCAAGTCATTTTTAATTGCAGTTTTCACTGCAGTGTAATCCCGCATACGCTTTCTGGTGCTGCGTTCGATGGCCTCCAAAGTGACCGCCCGGAGCTCCTCCATCAGATCTTCGGATTCTTTCACATATACGAAGCCTCTGGTGATAATGTCCGGACCGGACAGAATCCCGCCGTCCTGGGCGCTGAGGGTCACACATACCACGATCATACCGTCCTGGGCAAGATGCTTTCTGTCCCGCAATACAACACTGCCCACATCACCAACACCGGAGCCGTCCACAAAGACCTTTCCTGCAGTCACAGTGCCGGACAGCTTGCAGTTTTTGGCGGTCAGCTCAAAAACACTGCCTATTTCACCGATCCGAATGTTCTTTGCGGGCACACCCAGCTGGGTAGCCAGTCTGCCGTGAAGCTGCAAATGCCGCTGCTCACCATGAACAGGGATAAAGAAACGGGGCTTGCACAGGGCGTGGACGATCTTCAGCTCTTCCTGACAGGCGTGGCCGGATACATGGAGTCCTTCGCTCTTTTCGTAAACCACATCCGCGCCCTTGCGATAGAGCTCATTGATGATCCGGGAAACAGCTTTTTCGTTGCCGGGAATGGCAGAAGCGGAAATAATGATACGGTCGCCGGCCACAATGTCAATATGCTTGTGGGAGGAGAAGGCCATCCGGTACAGGGCGGACATATTTTCACCCTGGGAACCGGTGGAAACGATAACCACCTTGTTTTTCGGCAGACTCTTTGTGGCGGCCAGGTCCACAATGGTGCCGGCAGGCACTTTGATATAGCCCAGCTCCTGAGCGACCTTCAGCATATTTTCCATACTTCTGCCGGTGACGGCCACTTTTCTGCCGTAACGGTGGGCGGTCGCCAGTACTGCCTGAATGCGGTGCATATTGGAAGCGAAGGTAGTAACGATGATGCGCTGGTCGCAGTTTTTGAATTGCCGGTCCAGGCCCTCCGCAACCACATTTTCACTGGGGGTGTAGCCGGAGCGTTCCACATTGGTGGAGTCGCACAGCAGGGCCAAAATGCCCTGATTGCCCAGTTCGCCCAGACGGGCAAGGTCGGTCATACCGTCTTTGGCAGTGGGATCCAGCTTAAAGTCACCGGTCATAACAACAGTGCCAACAGGCGTGTGGATCGCAAAGGCCACTGCATCTGCGATGGAATGATTTACGTGGATGAATTCCACAGTAAAGCAGCCGGCTTTTACCACATCACCGGGGCGGTGGGTGATAAGCTTTACCTTATCGGCAATGTGATGCTCCTCCAGCTTCAGCCGGATCAGACCGTTAGTCATAGCAGTGCCGTGGATGGGGCAGTTCACCTGCTGCATACAGTAGGGGATAGAGCCGATGTGGTCTTCGTGGCCGTGGGTAATGAACATACCCCGCAACTTTTTCGAATTCTGTACAAGATAGGTAAAGTCGGGAATAACCAGATCCACACCGTACATATCTTCATCGGGAAATCCTACACCGCAGTCTACAACGATCATGTCCCGACCGTACTCTAAAACAGTGATGTTCTTGCCGATCTCATCCAGACCGCCAAGGGGAATGATTTTTAATTTTTCAGCCAAAAAAATGCTCCTTTCATAGCCTGAGCAATATAATCAGAATCTGCCCAAGAGGGCGCCTGATTGGCTCAGCATTCACTTCATTCATTATTCATTGATGGGCGCCAAAACGCATAGAAAAATCGGCAGGTGCCTGCTTCCTTTCCGGCCCCGAATCGCCATAAGGTAAGCAAAAACGCCCGCTTGCATATATCATTTCTTCGGTTCCGCCTCCTGCGGGCGGACACCTTCTTTTCTTATTATACCACAAAATGGTTGGAATGTATACTAAAATTTTTCTGCATATTTCGGGGAAAAAGGGAAAAAGGGCAAAAAGATGGTTGCACCTTTGTATTTGATTTGGTATAATAAACAGAATAAAAGGCGAAGTAGCGAAAAGACAAAGTTTGGGTATGCTATATTTGTAGGAGGCGATCGTTTTGAATAAAAAACTCAGATGGCTGTTACAGCCCAGATACACGGCTTTTTTTGTGGTGATCTTCGGATTTGCCATAGCCACGATGGCTATGGGATATTATCTGCTTGCCAGCATCGAATTTGCTCTGTCGGTACTGTTCCTGGGTTTGATACTTCTCTTTAAGAGTCGCCGGCGTCGGGAATTGCAGAACTACCTGAATCGTACCTTGGATGAGACCGGGGGCAAAAACGCCCAGCCACCTTTCCCTATGGTGGCCTTCCGTCTTGCAGACGGCGGTGTTGTTTTCGCAAACGATGCCTTCACCCAGATCAGCGGCTACAAGGACCCTATGGATGAAAAGAGGATCACAGATATTTTGCCCGGTTTTTCTACCCAGTGGCTGTCTACCGGCAAGGCAGAGCATCCTTATGATGTAAAGCTGCAGGGGCATCGTTATCGGGTTTACGGCACAACCCTGGTAGCAGAGGATATGGAAGGTACCCGACTGGGCGTTATCTATTTTACGGACCTTACGGAGCTTTACCAGGTTCGGGATGAGTATATCCGGTCCCGGCCTGTAGTATCCATTATTTTGGTGGATAACTACGAAGAGCTGAGCAAAAACCTGACCGAAGGCGCCACCTCTATGATGAACGCCAAGATCAACGATGTGCTAACCAAGTGGACAGAAAGCTACCACGGCCTTCTGCGCCGGTTGGAAAAGAACCGTTTTGTATTTGTGTTTGAAAAGCGGGAGTTAAAGCGTGCCATCGTCGATAAATTCTCCCTCTTGGAGGATATCCACGATGTAACCAACCCCTCCGGCCTGTCTGCGTCTATTTCTTTTGGCTTAGGTGTAGATGCGGAGACCTTTGAAGAAGGCTACGAGTTTGCAGCCCTTGCCATTGAAATGGCGCTTAGCCGTGGCGGTGACCAGGCGGTCATCAAAGATCGCTTGAACTTTAGCTTCTACGGAGGACGCACCAAGGAAGCGGACCACCGCAGCAAGGTGCGCTCCCGTGTGACCGCCAACTCCATTATGGAGCTGATCGGGCAGAGCACAAAAGTGTTTATTATGGGCCACAAAAATGCGGACCTGGACTCTGTGGGTGCCGCAATGGGCATTGCCTGCCTGTGCCGCAAAAAGCAAAAGCCCTTCTATATCGTTATTGATTTGGAAAACAACGCTTCCGGACGGCTTCTGGACGAGATCCTGCAGGTGCCTGAGTACAAGGATGTATTTATTTCCGGCCAGGAGGCGATGCTCCTTTGCGATAACCGCAGCACACTGGTGGTGGTGGATACCAACCGCCCGGACCAGGTGGAGTGCGGCAATCTTTTGGAAGCTGTTACCAGCATTTGCGTGGTGGACCACCACCGGCGGGCGGCCGATTATATCAAGCCTGTTGTGGTGAACCTGCACGAGCCCTATGCTTCTTCGACCGGCGAACTGGTAACAGAGCTTTTGGAATATGCGGTGGAAAAGAAGGATGTGCTTCCCATCGAAGCCAAGAGCCTGATGGCCGGTATCTTCCTGGACACCAAGAGCTTCAATGTCCGCACAGGCGAGCGCACCTTTGAGGCAGCGGCTTATCTGCGGCAGCTGGGCGCTGATACTGTGGAAGTTAAGAAGCTTTTACAGAACGATTTTCAGGATACAATGGCAAAGTATCAGATTATTAAGTCTGCCCGGCTTTACCGGCAGGAAATTGCTGTCGCAGCCCTTACTACCGGCACTACCCGCGCTCTGGCTGCCCAGGCGGCTGACGAGCTGCTCAATATTTCCGGCATTTCTGCGTCTTTTGTGCTCTATCCCGATGAGGACCGGGTCATTATTTCTGCCCGCTCTATCGGTGATGCCAATGTGCAGATGATCCTGGAGCCCCTGGGCGGTGGCGGCAATACGGCAACTGCCGGTGCCCAGCTGGCAGGTGTGACCATTAAGGAAGCTCTGGATAAACTGGTTGCTTCCATCGACACTTATTTTGAATACCAAAACGTGTAAGGAGTTACTATGAAAGTTATTTTATTGCAGGATGTAAAGGGAAAGGGCAAGAAGGGCCAGATGCTGGAAGTGTCTGACGGCTATGCCAGAAACTATATGCTTCCCAGAAAAATTGCCATTGAGGCAACGGTTGACGCTATGAACACAAAAAAGATGAATGATAAGGCTGAAGCGGAACGGATCGCCCGGGAAAAGGCAGAGGCTATGGAGATCTCCAAGAGATTGCGGGATATGATCCTTGTTGTTACCGCCAAGGGCGGTGGCGCAGGCCGTTTGTTCGGTTCTGTGACCAACCAGGAAATTGCCGATGCGCTGAAAGCAAAAACCGGCATTACCCTGGACAAACGGAAAATCGTGATTTCCGACCCCATTAAGACCATTGGTACCTTTACCGTCAACTGTAAGCTGGGGTATGAAATATCTGCCCCGCTGACAGTGAAAATTGAGGAAGCATAAGTATAAAGTATGTAAATAAAGGAGCAAACCCTATGGATGAAGAATTGCGCGCCAAGGTCCAGCCCCATTCGTTGGAGGCGGAGCAGGCGGTATTGGGCTCCATTCTGATCGATAACCGCTGCATTCCCGATATTATCGGCATCTTGCGGCCGGATGACTTTTACCTAAAGCAAAACCAGGAGATTTATTCCACAATCTACACGATGTTTAATTTTTCCGAAACGGTTGACCCTGTTACCGTGCTGGAGAAAATGATTCAAACCGGCGTACATCACGATAATTCCCGGGATTATATTGTTCAGTTGATGCAGATCACGCCCACTGCCGCCAATGCAGTGCGATATGCCAATATCGTTAAGGATAAGGCGCTTCTGCGCGGCCTTGCGGACGCGGGCGCAAATATTTTGAAAACCGTTCAGGAGCAGGTGGGCACTCCCAGTGAGCTGCTGGAAAATGCGGAACGGATGATCTATACCCTTCGCAAGGGGGAAACCGGTGATTCCCTGGAGCACATCGGTGTGACCATGCATAAGGTTTTTGATCGGCTGAATGAACTGAGCAAGTCAGATTCTGCCATCCCCGGCCTGTCTACCGGCTTCCGGGATTTGGATCGGACGATCAACGGCCTGAACCGTACGGACCTGACATTGGTTGCTGCCCGCCCCGGTATGGGTAAAACCGCATTTGCTTTGAATGTGGCACTGAATGTGGCAAAGAAAAGCAAAAAAACGGTGGCGATCTTCTCCTTGGAAATGTCCAGAGAGCAATTGGCAACCCGTTTGATGGCTATTGAAAGCTTTGTGGACAGCAGCAAACTGCTCACCGGTAAGCTAACCAATGAAGAGTGGAACAAGCTGGGTATGGCGGCGGTTTCTCTGAGTCAGACCGATATCCGTGTGGATGACAATGCGGCGATTTCTGTGGCAGATATGAATGCCAAGTGCCGTCGGCTGGACAATCTGGGCCTTGTGATCGTGGACTATTTGCAGTTGATGACCGGTTCCGGCAACGGAAAAGGCGGCGATAACCGTGTTTCTATCGTCAGTGACATTTCCCGTTCTTTGGAAATTATGGCCAAGGAGCTGGATGTGCCTGTTGTATGCCTGAGCCAGCTGTCCCGTGGTCCGGAAAGCCGTAATGATAAGCGACCTATGCTTTCTGACCTTCGTGAATCCGGCGCTATCGAACAGGATGCTGACGAGGTTATTTTCCTGTATCGGGATGAGTACTACAACAAGGAGTCCGCTGACCAGGGCATTATGGAATGTATCGTGCAAAAGAACCGCCACGGCCAGCAGGGCACAGTAAAGCTTCAGTGGATTCCCCAGTACCAGACCTTTACGGACTTGGAGTGGAAACATGGTGAATAAGATCTGCGCCTTTATGAAGCGGTATGAGATGGTCAAGCCGGGGGACAGTGTGATTTGCGCTGTGTCCGGCGGTGCTGACTCCATGGCGCTTCTTTGGGCGATGTATCTGTTGAAGGATAAGCTGAAGATTTCTCTTGCCGCGGCCCATTTCAACCACCATTTGCGCGGAGAGGAATCAGACCGTGATGAAGCCTATGTAACCGATTTTTGTAAGGGCTACAATATTCCTCTTTATAAGGGGGAGGGCACTGTCCTGCCGGGAAAAAAGGGCCTGGAGGCCGCTGCCCGGGAGGCAAGGTACGCCTTTTTGGATAGCCTTCCCGGAAAGATCGCCACAGCCCATACGGCAGACGATAATGCAGAAACATTGCTGATGCACTTGATCCGGGGCACCGGACTGAAGGGGCTGGGAGGCATTTCTCCGGTGCTTGGAAGCCGGATCCGGCCTATGCTGACAGTTACAAGAGATGAAGTGCTTGCTTTTTTGGAAAGCTATCACATTTCTTTTGTGGAGGACAGCTCCAATGGGGAGGACGCGTTTCTGCGTAACCGACTCCGGCATAGCGTAATGCCCTTGCTGAAGGAAGAAAATCCCCGACTTGCGGAGAATCTTACCCAGATGGCACTTAGCCTGCGGGAAGACGAGGCCCTTTTGCAGACCAGGCTTGGAAGAGATAATATCCGCGTTACAGAGCTTCAGACAATGCACCCATCGGAACGCGCAAGAGTTTTAGCCGCGTTTTTGGAGAAATGCGGAGTAAAAGAACCCCAAAGAGCCCACATCCGCCTGGCAGAAGACCTGGCTTTTTCGGAAAATCCTTCCGCAAAGGGCGATTTCCCCGGTGGCGTGGTGCTCTGCCGAAAATATGATGTTTTGGAAAAAGCCGACCGGAAGGAACAGCTGGAAGAAAAAATACTTCCTTGTCCCGGGCAGGTGGAGTATCCGGAACTGGGGATCCGCATCGTAGCTGTGCCTGCTACGGAAGCGGTTAGAAATACGGAGAGATTTGTGATTTCCCCGGTGGAGCGCATTTGCGTTCGGAGCCGAAAGACGGGCGATAAAATCACTCTTTCCGGAGGCACAAAAAGTTTGAAATCTCTTTTCGTTGACCGAAAAATTCCCCAGAGGGAGAGAGACCGCATCCCTGTGCTTTCCTGCGAGGATCAGGTGCTTGGCGTTTGGGGAATCGGCGGTAATGTCCGTTATTTGACTGGGCAACTGCCCGGTATTGAGATAAGGTTTGAAAAGATAGAAAGAACATAGGAGGCAGTTATGGAAAAGGATATTGCGCAGGTGCTGATTTCCGAGGAGGTCCTGCAGAAGCGAGTGAAGGAACTGGCAGCGGAGCTGACCGAAAAATATGCCGGCAAAAATCCGGTTTTTGTTGGCGTAATGAAGGGCGTTGTCCTTTTTTTCGCAGACATCGTTAAGCAGATCAACACAATGTCTGTGATCGATTTTATGTGGATTTCTTCCTACAGCGGTACGAGTTCCACCGGCTCTATGATCGTCAAACGGGATCTTTCCACGGACATTAAAGGCCGCCATGTGGTCATCTTGGAGGATATTTTTGATACCGGCAATTCCTTGCAGTTTACCTATGAGCACCTGCTGAAGAAGGAACCTGCTTCCTTGGAAATTTGCACATTGCTGGATAAACCCAGCCGCAGAAACCCATCTGTCACTGTTAAGCCCCAGTATGTTGGCTTTGAAGTGCCGGATATGTTTGTTGTTGGTTACGGTCTGGATTATAACGAATACTATCGGAACTTACCCTATTTGGGCGTTCTGCGTCCGGAAGTTTATGAAAAATAAGGAGTATCGTCATTTTGAAAAAGCGCAGTAAACTCGGTGTTATTATTTATATAGCCCTGATCGGCTTGTTTCTTGCCTGGATTTTTGGCGCCTTTGATCCCAGAATGGATGATTTGAGTTATTCTGATATCAAATCCCTCATTTACAGTGAAAAGGTGGAAAGCTTCGAAATTGAAGGCAACACCATTTATTTGGATCTGAGTGTGCCGGAAGACGGCAAGTCAAGTTTCACCGCTTCCATTTCGGATCCCGAAGGGTTTCTCAGCCAAATGCAGCCGGAGCTTGACAGACAAGTGGCAGCCGGTACATTAAAAAGCTATAATTATGTGGCGGGAAAAGGCCTTTCTCCCTACGATTTTATCATTCCCATTATCTTGGCAGGGCTTGTGCTGATCATTCTTTGGGTGATTTTGGCAGGTCGCGCCAGCAATGCCAATCCTATGGCGAACTTCGGCAAAGCCCGCACAATGAACGGCGCTCCCGAGGGAAAGGCTGTTACCTTCCAGGATGTGGCAGGTATGGATGAGGAAAAGCGGGAGCTGCAGGAAGTGGTGGATTTCCTCCGCAACCCGGAAAAGTTCACAAAAATCGGTGCGAAAATACCCCACGGTATGCTGCTTTCCGGCCCTCCCGGCACAGGCAAGACACTCCTTGCCCGGGCAGTTGCGGGGGAGGCCAAGGTGCGCTTCCTGTCCATTTCCGGCTCTGATTTTATGGAAATGTATGTAGGCGTTGGCGCAAGCCGTGTCCGTGACCTGTTTGAACAGGCCAAGCGGATCGCCCCCGCCATTATTTTTATTGATGAAATTGACGCTGTGGGCCGGAAAAGAGGTTCCGGCCTGGGCGGTGGACACGACGAGCGGGAACAGACTCTGAACCAGCTTCTGGTGGAAATGGACGGCTTCAGCCGCAGTGAAGGTGTGATCGTCCTGGCAGCCACCAACCGGCCCGATATTCTGGATCCGGCACTGCTTCGTCCCGGTCGCTTTGACAGGCAGGTGCATGTTGGCTTGCCGGATGTGAAGGGAAGAGAAGAGATCCTCAAGGTCCACGCCAAGGGGAAATGCCTGGATGATTCTGTCAGCCTGCGTACAGTTGCGCTGGCAACCTCAGGCTTCACCGGCGCGGATCTGAGCAATCTTTTGAATGAAGCAGCCATTCTGGCCGCACGGGAATCCCGTCCCGCACTCAATATGGCAGATATGAACGAAGCAATGATGAAGATCGTGGCGGGGCCGGAAAAGCGGAGCCGTGTCGCCCTGCAAAAGGATCTTTATTTGACTGCTGTTCACGAAGCAGGCCATGCAGTTGCGATGTACAGCCTGCCCACCCATGATCCTGTCCATCAGATCTCCATCATTCCCCGGGGAAATGCGCTGGGTATGACCTGGGCTATGCCTAAGGAAGATTCCACCCATATGACCCGCAATGAGATGTATGAAAAGATTGTTGGTCTCTTGGGCGGCCGTGTGGCAGAGGATCTGTTCCTGCAGGATATTTCTACAGGTGCATCCAGCGATATCGACCGGGCATCCAAGCTGGCACGGGATATGGTTGGCCGCTTTGGTATGAGTGAAGCGATCGGCACTATTTCTTACACCGGTGGAAATGAGTTGTTTATTGGCCGGGACTTTGAAAAGACCAAGAGCTACTCTGAAAAGGTTGCAGGCACTATTGACGATGAAGTGAAAAAGCTGATCGACAAGGCCTATGACCACTGTAAAACCATCCTGAAGCGGGATGAGGAGAAGCTTCGCCGTGTCGTGGATTTCCTGATGGAAAAGGAAACAATGACCGGCCAGCTGTTTGCCGACTGTATGGAAGGAAAGGAAGTCAAGGACGACAATTCCAAAACAATCCTGTTCGACAGTTTCAAGGAAGAATAATCGAAATAGGCACTCGCTGTAATGGCGGGTGCCTTTTTATGCGTATTATGTCGCATTGACTGGAATGTGTGCATTGTGCACAAAAAACAAGGGCGTTTTTCGGCAGGTAAACAGGCAAGTTCTAAGAAAATTCACTCCTTTTCCATAGGTTTTATGCTATAATAATAGTGGCATCCAAAGGATGGAAGATGCCTGAAAGGGAGTACTTATGAACAATATCCTGTTTTTCCTCACACC
>JAZQLG010000063.1:0-2470 GCA_045542575.1 Faecousia sp. | reverse complement strand
AAAGTACAAGAAGTTCTGGCCTGCGGATCTGCATCTGATCGGCAAGGACATCGTTCGTTTCCACACCATTTACTGGCCCATTTTCCTGATGAGCATGGGTGAGGAGCTGCCCAAGCAGGTGTTCGGTCATCCCTGGCTGCTGGTGAAGGGCGACAAGATGTCCAAGAGCCTGGGCAATGTGATCTATGCTGACGATCTGGTGGAGCTGTTCGGTGTGGATGCGGTGCGGTACTTCGTGCTTCACGAAATGCCCTTTGCCGCGGACGGCATTATGACCTATGAGCTGATCATTGAGCGGATCAACAGCGAGCTTGCCAACATTTTGGGTAACCTGGTAAACCGCACCATCGCCATGAACAACAAGTACTTTGGCGGTGTGGTGCAGGCTCCCGTTGCGCCGGATGCACTGGATGAAGAGCTGAAGGCAGTAGCACTGGCAATGCCCGGCAGGGTGGAAGGCAAGATGAACGAGCTGAAGGTGGCAGATGCCATCGACGAAGTGTTCGCTCTATTGCGCCGTGCAAATAAGTATATCGACGAGACCGCACCCTGGGCGCTGGCAAAGGACGAAGCCAACAAGCCTCGTCTGGGCACTGTCCTTTATAACCTGCTGGAGTCCATCCGTATGGCAGCCGTGGCCATCGAGCCCTTCCTGCCCGACACCTCCAAGCGTATTTTGGAGCAGATCAAAACCGAAAATGGCGGCTTGGAGAGCTTGAAGTCCTTTGGCGCTGTGGTTCCCGGCACGCAGCTGGATGCGCCCCAGATCCTCTTTGCCCGGCTTGACCCGGTGAAAAAGATGGAAGAAATCGATGCTTTCAACGCAGAAAAGGCAAAGGCTAAGCTGCCTGCGCTGGAAGTGGAGCCCTTTGAAACGGAGAATGTGGATTTCGACACCTTCTGCAAGTCCGATTTCCGGGCGGTGAAGGTAAAGGATTGCCAGCCGGTGAAAAAGAGCGATAAGCTTTTGCAGTTTACCCTGGATGACGGCAGCGGCACTGACCGGCAGATCCTTTCCGGCATTGCTAAGTACTATAAGCCGGAAGAGCTCATCGGCAAGACCCTGGTGGCGATCGTGAACCTGCCTCCCAGAAAGATGATGGGCAAGGAGTCCTGCGGTATGCTGATCTCCGCCGTCCACACCGAAAAGGGCGAAGAAAAGCTGAACCTTTTGATGGTGGACGACAAGATCCCCGCCGGCGCTAAGTTGTGTTAATTGTAAAAACCCCCGGCATTGCCGGAGGTTTTTGCAAAGGAGGAGCCTATGATGAACTATTCTGAAGCGGATCTGTTTTTGATCGGGAAGTACAAGGATTTTCTGCCCAAGAAGATCTTTGATGCCCACATCCATATGACCTATATGCCCAGCCTACCCAATGTGACCTTCGACTGGAAAAGGGCTTATACGCCGGACGATTACCAAAAGGATATGGGCCCCTTCTTGCCCGGGGTGGAGGAGCTTAGGCTGAATATGATGCCCTATCCCGGAGACCGGGCACTGGGAAACCTGGAAAACGGCCTGCGGGATATGGGAAACAACTACGCCTTTTTGCTGGCGGGAGAATACCCTCAGCACGTGGTTTGCCCGCTGGTCCACCCACAGGATCGGGAGGACTTCCTTTGGGAATTGGCAAGCCGGCCCGGCTGCCGTGGCTTTAAGTGCTATGTCCATCTAAGTGATGTGGAGGACCTGGAAACAGCGGCGATTGGGCAGTATCTGCCGGAGGCAGCTTGGGTGGTGGCAAACGAAAAGAAATTGCCCATTATTTTGCATCTGTACCGCCACGCCGCCCTGTCTGACCCGGATAACCTGCAGTACATCCATACGATGACGAAGAAATATCCCAATGCGCAACTGGTTCTTGCCCACTGCGCAAGAGGCTTTGCTTCCTGGACCCTGATGGAGTCCATCCATAAGCTGCAGGATGGGGGAAATATCTGGTTTGACCTTTCTGCCATTTGCGAAAGCGGCACTATGGCGGTCTGTATTATGAAAAACGCAGGCAAGCGGGTGGTGTGGGGCAGTGACTACAACTGCAATCTGCTCAAGGGCAGAGCGGTCTCTGTGGGAAAGGGCCAGTGGTGGATGAACGGGGACAGCTACGGTGGCCCGGAGCGGGCAACTGTGGCGGCTGAAAACCTGATGGCCTTCTACCAAACCGCACTACTGCTGAACTTAGACCAGACCCAGGTGAACGATATCTTCTACAACAACGCCGCAGAGCTGTTTGGATAAATGGGCGAACACAGTGTACAGTGTAGTAACATAGTACACACAGTTCGCCTCTACGATGATGACAAAAGGCACACCCAACCGGGTGTGCCTTTTCAGAGTGTCAAAAAAGCCGCCAACCGTCAAAAAGCAGAATGAAGTGATGATATTTAACAAAGCCTTCCCCCTGGGGGGAAGGTGGCAAAAATCTCTGATTTTTGACGGATGAGGGGTTAAAATGGCTTGCTACGCAAGGCT
>JAZQLG010000062.1:0-5974 GCA_045542575.1 Faecousia sp. | reverse complement strand
AAATCCTCCTTTGTGTAATGGGGTATATATCCAGTATAACACAAGTTTTGGAAAAATAAATACTAATTTAAAAGATATACGCCCAAATTCAAATACCCGGCAAAAGTGACCCAGAGAAGGTATGGAAGCAGGGTGTCTGATGCCCGCTCATCAATGGCGTTGAAGGCCCGCATGGTAAGGAAGATCAGCGCCCAAAGGATGCACAGAAGGAAAAAGGCGGTCAGCCGCCAGCCCAGCTGGAAGAAGGTCAAAGGCCACAGGAAATTGAAAAACAGCTGCACCCCGTATAGAATCAGGGCTGTTCGCTTTTGCTTCGGATCGGCATCGGAACGGTAGACCCGATAGCTGCCGTAGCCCATCAGCAGGTAAAGGATCGTCCAAACCACAGGGAACACCCAGGCGGGCGGGGAAAGGGGCGGCTGAATGAGGCTTTGAAATTCCATCATATCTCCTCCTGCCAGGGCAGCCAGACCGCCCACGGCCAGGGGAATGGCTAAAAAAAGAAGAAGTTGTTTCCAGTTCGGTTTCATTTTCATCCCTCCTGCTACCATTCTATCGGCTAAGCAGGCAGAATATCCATAAAATGTGGTTGCAATAGCCTTTTTGGGCCATTATAATAAACATAGGAAAGGTGGAATGGCTATGAAATCTAAAGTATATTTTACTTCTGAAATCACCCCCGAATCTGTACTGAAATTATATAAGCGGCTGAGAAAGCCCCTTCCCGGCAATGTGGCCATCAAGGTCCACTCCGGTGAGCCGGGTAATCAGAATTTTCTGCGGCCGGACTTTTGGAAGCCTATGGTGGACCATGTGGGCGGCACGGTGGTGGAGTGCAATACCGCCTATACAGGCGGCCGGCACGATAAAAAGCACCATATGGAAACCTTCCAAAAGCATGGCTGGCTGGACTATTTCCCTGTGGATCTTCTGGATGGGGAAGGTCCGGATCTGGCGCTGGATATCCCTGATGGCAAGGTGCTTTCCAAAAATTATGTGGGCAAGGACATTGCAAATTATGAAAGTACGCTGATCCTTTCTCACTTTAAGGGTCACCCCATGGGTGGCTTTGGCGGTGCGGTGAAGCAGCTTTCCATCGGCTATGCCTCTGCCTACGGCAAGAAGAACATCCACGGTGCAGGCAACCCGGAAGATCCCTGGGGCGCTAAGACCGAGGACTTTATGCGCGCTATGGCAGAAGCTGCAAAGAGTGTGGCGGACTTTTTCGGCGGCAAGGCGGTCTATATCAATGTGATGAAAAACCTGAGCGTGGACTGCGACTGCTGCTCCGTGGCGGAAGATCCCTGTATGAAGGATATCGGTGTGCTGATCTCCACAGACCCGGTGGCCATTGACCAGGCCTGTGTGGACCTGATCTATGCCTCCAAGGACCCGGGCCGGGATCATATGGTGGAGCGGATCGAGAGCCGCAAGGGCATTCTGACCCTGGAAGCGGCAGAGGAGATCGGCCTTGGAAACCGGGACTATGAATTGTTTTTTGAGGGCTAACTATGGGCTGCGGTAACTGTAACGGAAATTGCGAGCACTGCGGCGGCTGTGCCGGCCATTTGGTGGTCAGCCCGGTGGAGTGGGCCCTTTTGCAAAAGCTGGCGGAGATCCCCTTTTTGCCGGTGGTCCGGAGCGCCGGGGACAACACCCCTGTTTACTTCCCGGAAACACAGGACGGTCAGGATTACGGCCTTATTTTGGCCTGCCTGGAGAAAAAGGGTCTGATCAGCTTGGATTATGATATTCCTGTAAAAGGAAGCTGGGACAGCCGCTATGATGCTTACCCCATTCGGGGAAGTATGGCTCTGACACTGCGGGGACAGCAGGTGCTGGACCTGGTGGACAAGCAGGGCTTCGAGGATGCGTAATGGTTTATATTTTTGAAGATATCTCCCTTTGCACCCCAGCCTGGCTGGAAGAAAGGGAAACGCGTTTACCCGCCTGGCGGCAGAAAAAGGTGGAGGGCTTAAAGAAGCAGGAAGATAAAATGCGGTCCGTGGCGGCATTTTTGCTTCTGGAAAGAGCCCTCCGGGACTTGGGCATTTCTCCTGTGCCGGAATTTGCTTATGGGGACTTGGGCAAGCCCTATCTTCCCGGTTGTCCCATCCATTTCAGCCTGAGCCACTGTAAAAACGCGGTGGCCTGTGCTGTGGGCGATGCTCCCATTGGAGTGGATGTGCAGGATGAAATGGATTTTTCTTCCCGCTTGGCAGACAGGATCTGCAGCGAAGAGGAGCGCATCGCCCTGGAAAAGGCCGCAGACAGGGGCCGGGCGCTGACGGAGCTTTGGACAAAAAAAGAAGCCCTTGCCAAGAGATCCGGCAAGGGACTGAGAGAGCGGTTTTCTTCTTTGGAGGGGGCGGTATTTACCCTTTCCCGCCCGGGCTACTGCCTGAGTGTCACGGAAGAAAGCCCTAAAATTTGCATTTTAAATGAGTTGTAAAAACTGCCACCCATTAGCGACCTGTTCTTAACGGAGAGATGTGTGGGGTGCGTTACCGGAAGGCCATTTGGCCTTCCGTTTTTTTGTTGCGGAGCTGGGCAACTCCCAGGCAATTGCGACCGATGGACAGCCGGATGCTCTGTTTGCCATGGACAGAAGGAGTAACTTCAAGTTTCATACGAACCAAAGGCTCCCTTGTGCAAAGGGAGCTGTCAAAAATCTATGATTTTTGGCTGAGGGATTGTCCTTGTAAATTCTGCTGCTGCGTGGTAATATATCAGTAATCATTTATTTCTCAGGAGATGATAAATTGAAGTATTACTATCATGGTTCCAGCATTAGCGGTATTACGCAGCTTGAAGCTTGTTCCAGTCTCCATACTACAGGAGAGAAAGTAGTGTATTTAACTGACAATGTTCCCTATGCGCTATATTACATATGGGATGCAGAGCATAATGGTTGCAGTAGCAAACATGTAACGGGATGAACTAAAAATGATATTGCATATTATGAAGAACAGTTTCCGGATCAACTGAAAACCTTTTATCAAGGTGTTTCGGGATATGTGTATTGCGTTTCTGATACTGAAGATATTCAAGCTGTAGAAAACAGAAAGAATATGTTCTACTGCACGGGAGATATTGCTGTAACCGAATCAATATACATTCCCGATGTTTATGAGGAACTGTTGAAATATGAAGCAGAGGGAAAGTTTGTTGTTCTTCGGTATAACAAGCAATCGGTAGAACGGCAGAATGAATTGATCGATTTTATGGCTCAGGGAATAATGCGTGAAGGATTCTATACTACAAACAGGGAAAGACAGCAATTTATGAAGAAGCACTTCTCAAAAGCATGGGAAAAGGCGGAACGGTTGAGATAAGGCTATTATGCCAATCTGGAGGAACTGAAATGCAATCAAAACATAATAGACAGCTTATTCCGTTGGCAAAACAACTGCGAAAGGAAATGACAAAGGAAGAACGGCACTTGTGGTATGATTTTCTACGTTCCTATCCCGTCCGTTTCTCCCGGCAAAAGGTATTAGGTAAATATATTGCCGATTTTTACAGCGCAGAAGCAAAGCTGGTAATCGAGTTGGATGGGGCCCAGCATTACGAACCTGACAATGTACAAAAAGATGATGAGCGAACCGAATTTCTGAAAGGATATGGCTTGAAAGTTATCCGTATTCCCAATAACGAAATCAGCTGGAATTTTCGTGGCGTTTGTGAATATATCGATGCAGCTGTAAAACAATCCCTCAGTCAGCCTACCGGCTGACAGCTCCCTTTACACAAGGGAGCCTCCCCCTATCCCACTTCACAAAAGAACTGCCTGCACAGCTCCCACGAATGGTCTGTGCAGGCATCTTCTTTTTAGAGTTGTTTTTCTCCGCTATGAATATCACGGTTTTGGGTGGCAGTTTTGTTAATCTAAATATCTGCAAGCGGCCATGGCGGCAATGGCGCCGTCAGCGGAGGCGGTCACTACCTGACGAATATATTTGCTGCGGCAGTCGCCGGCAACAAAAAGACCCTCTGTTTTTGTGCAGCAGTCTTCTTTGGAATCGAAATAGCCCCAATTATTCAGGTCAGCGTGCGCCCGGAAGGGGTCGTTTTCCGGCATCAGTCCCACAGCCAGGAAAGCACCGTCTACAGAAATGGAGAATTCTTCGCCGGTCTTCTCGTTGTGCAGCTTCAGGCCGGACAGTGCGCCATCGGTGGTCTCGTAGCCTGCAACCACCGTGTTAAAGTAGGCAGTTACATTTTCCTTCTGCATCAGGGCGTCAGAAAGCTTCTTTTCGCCGGTAAACCCGGCAAGATTCTGCACCACGGTGACCTTTTTGCAGACCTCGCTCAGCAGCAGGGCTTCCTGCAAAGCGGAGTTGCCGCCGCCGATCATAGCCACCTCCTGGCCCGCGTAGAAAGCACCGTCACAGACGGCACAGAAGGAAATGCCACCTCCGATCAGTTCCTCTTCTCCCGGCAGACCCAGGGTGCGGTGCTTCACGCCAACCGCCAGGATCACAGTCTTGCCGCAGAAGGCGCTGCCTTCCTCGGTATGTACAGTAAAGCCTTCCAACGTTTTCTCTACCCGGATGACCTTCTCCAGCTCCATATCTGCCCCCAGGGCCATGGTCTGGTCGGTCAGGTGGTCGGCAAATTCAGCGCCGCTGATCACCTTGGTGCCGGGGATATTTTCTACCTTGGGGGAATAGGCGATCTGTCCGCCAAAGCCGTTCTTTTCGATCACCAGAACGGTCTTGCCTGCCCGCAGGCCGTAAATAGCGGCAGTCAGACCGGCCGGGCCGCCGCCCACCACAATAATATCATATACCATATTTATCTCTCCTTGTGATAAAGGGTCGGGCAATGCCCGACCCTTATTCGCTTTTACAGACTGCTCAGATATTTCTTGATTTCGGGAACACTGTAGTAGTTTACGGTGTTTTCACCGTCGGTGATCACCAGGGTGGGAGCACCCTTTACGCCGTACTGTCTGCACAGCTCCAGGTTGTCATCGGCGATCAGCTTTTCGTACTCCACACCGGCTTTTGCCAGCAGATTCTCTGCCACACGGCAGTTGGGGCAGGTCACCCGGGAGAAGAGCATTGCCTTGGCTTCCTTGGGAGCACAGGCACATTCGGCTTCGGCCTTGGCGTCCTGAATGATCTTCAGCTCGCCCATATCCGGCTTGCCGTGGGTCAGCACGCTGGTCTCAATGTTGTAGACCTTGCGGTGCTTGTATTCCTGGGTCTTGCCGGCGTTCCAGTTCTGTACCGGGCGGTAGTAACCGGTAATACGGCTGTAAACCTCGGTGGTCTCGCCACATTCGGGGCAGGTGTAAACCTCACCGGTGATGTAGCCGTGCTTGCGGCAGACAGAATAGGTGGGAGACATGGTGTAGTAGGGCAGCTTGTAGTTCTCTGCGATCTTACGCACCAGCTTTGCGGCAGCCTGCCAGTCGGGCAGCTTCTCACCCAGGAAGGCGTGGAAGACAGTGCCGGAGGTGTACAGGGTCTGCAGGTCGTCCTGGATGTCCAGGGCGGCAAAGATGTCATCGGTATAGCCAACAGGCAGGTGGGAGGAGTTGGTGTAGTAGGGAGTGCCGTTCTCGTTAGCGGTGATGATATCGGGGTACTTGGCCTTGTCGTGCTTGGCGAAGCGGTAGGTGGTGGACTCGGCGGGAGTGGCTTCCAGGTTATAGAGGTCGCCGTACTTCTCCTGGTAGTCGGACAGTCTTTCGCGCATATGGTCCAGGACCTCCTGGGCGAACTTCTGAACCTTGGGGTTGGTCAGATCTGCCTTCAGCCACTTGGCATTCAGGCCAACTTCGTTCATACCAATCAGACCGATGGTGGAGGAGTGGTTGTTGAAGGTTCCGAGGTAACGCTTGGTATAGGGATACAGGCCGTTATCCAGCAACTTGGTGATAACGGTACGCTTGGTTCTCAAGCTGCGGGCAGAAATGTCCATCAGCTTATCGAGGCGCTGATAGAAGTCAGCCCCGTCCTTAGTC
>JAZQLG010000061.1:0-2681 GCA_045542575.1 Faecousia sp. | reverse complement strand
CCCACATTGGACATACCGATCTCGTAAGTATCCGGGAAACAGAAGGCAATGTTCACCCGAACGGATGTCGGATCTTTTTGAATCTCATTGTATTCACCACCGGTGTAGCGCGCAGGCTTTTGCACGGTGGGCAGGATTCGTCGCAGCAAATCGGTCATAGTGCTACCTCGTTTGATAGTTTCGGGTGTATTGTACTCTTTTCCGTGACGGTTTGCAAGCAATATTTTATCCTCCCCTTTTCAGGGAGGATATCATTCATTCCTTTTTCGAACACACCTGAGCACGATAAGTCCGCAAACCGCTGTCAGAAGAAAGCTAAACCGCATCAGTATCACACCACATACCACTATGGCCACACAATGGGTTCGCTCCAAAACATGAAATATTCTCGCGCCCCTACCCTGCCCAAGCGCAATTACAGCCGCACAGCGAAGCACACGGCCACCGTCAAAGGGCATCAGCGGCAAAAGATTAAAGGCAGTCTGCGCCATGGCACAGAATGCAAGCCGGGGAAAAATAGGAAAAAGCAGGCTCACCAACAAGCCAGCAGCCGGACCGGCCGCCGCACAAATCAGTTCCTGCCTGTTAGAGCTAAGTAAGGCCTGTATTCTTGCACCTGCCGCTTCCAGTCGAATGCTTCTAACGGGGATTTTTAAAGCTTTCAAGGCAATCAAATGTCCCGCCTCATGCACTGCACCAGCAGACAGGGCAGCCAAAGACCACGGAAGCGGCAGTACAAAAGCGAGAAGTGCCATGTACAGGAAGAATCCGGGGCTCGTCTCCCATTTAATTGGACGGCTCACCGATGATCTCCCTGCAAAACACAACTGCTGCCTCCTCCAGACTATCTCCCTGCTCAATGCTTGCTGTCATTTCTCCAAACGCCTGGCGGACGTTGGGCTCAAAAAACGGAAAAACGCGCTTCCGGAACTGAGCCATCTGTGATGGAAAGAATATTTGCAGCGCCACAACAACTGTCAGCACAGCAGCTGCCAGCACAAATTTTGTTTTCCTTTTTGATGGCAATCGTCTGTCATAACGGCAATCGCCATAACGCAAACTGTAACTCATATACTTCCCTCCCGGAAAAGCATATGCCCGTCTGAAGCAGGACTTGACAAGGGGAAATATTTTCATTATAATGTTGTGGCTATCGGGGTGTGGCGAAGTTTGGTATCGCGCTTGGTTCGGGTCCAAGAGGCCTCGGGTTCGAATCCCGACACTCCGACCAAATAAGAAAGTCCACCTGTGGGTGGACTTTCTTATTTCCAGATATTACAGCTTGCCAATTGGTTACAAATAGGTTACAATCCTATTGTCTTCGCGAGGCAAATACACATAGGAGGTCAGCAAGATGTTCTTTTTCAATTGCAACACCAACAGTGGTTCTAATTGCTGCTCTATTTGGCAGATCCTGAGCCGTCTGTGCGGTTTCGGCTGCTAATCCGCTGTAACACCTGCTACCCTGCATCTTGCAGGGTCGTTTTCATATTTTTCCTTAAAAAAGCAGCCACATTTCTGTGGCTGCTTTCTGCTCAATCTCCTATCGTCACCGAAATCGTACGAATGGTATCGCCGTTCTTTACAAATTTAATGTAGCCATCTCCCTCTTTCGTGGCCTTAACCGTAAAGGGAGAGATCAGCTCCAAATTATCACTCAACTCGATCGTGACGTTGGAGGCGTAGTATGGCACAGTCTCTACGATCAGGCTTACAGATGAGCCAACACGCTTCAGTTTCAGATTATCATTAACTTTAACACCGGCAGAAATATAAATTATCAGGTCTTCCACATCTGTCTTTGTGCGGAAATACTTGTACAGGTTTTCGCCGATCTCCAGGCCAGCAGCATTATAGGCCACCTGTGAAAAATGTTTACCGTCCTTCGCATACAGCTCTTCTGTTGCTTTGGGGGTCTCAACCGGCTCGCTTTGGGTGGTGTATTCAATGGCCGGGAAATTGCTCGATACCAACGCGCCGTCATACCAGTTTCGAATAGTCTCGCCAACAATAAAGCAATCGGGGAAGGCATCTGACAAGGCAAGATAGAAGTTAATGGGCATATCGTGGGTATATTTGCCAGGCGTACTATTTTTTCCCCAATGCGGAAGGAAACCAATGGCTTGCACGGTCTCTTCTTTTCCGTCTCCGGTGATGTCCATGGCAAGATCATTACGGAATCCATTAAGCATGGAGTCATACCAGAATTCCATGATCTCATCCGTATACTCTACCTTTTTAAGGGTAAAATTTGCATTGCCGTGGTAAATAACGGCCGTATTCTTCAGCACATAATGGCCGGCGGCCACTTCATTTCTCAGCACAAGAGCTGCGGCGCGATACATGGCAACAGCAGCTTCATAATTGGGCTGACCCTTATGCCACTCGGGGATCACACTGCCGCCAACACCGGCATTCAGCACCCAAACCTTTCCGCCGGTGAGCTGATTCCACTTCCATGCAAGGGCGCTGCCCTGACCAATGGTACCGCCGCCGCCGGCAGAAAACGCATCGATGCCTGCAGGCTTTTCCGTTGCCGTGTAGCCAATACCGGTATTCAAGGTAGCACTCTGGAATGTGGAAGCCTTGTGGCAGCTATAAGCCTGACCGGGCTCAATGGCAACGGACTGTTCTTTAACACCGCACTGACCTGCGGAAATGCTGTGGCCGGTGATCATAAA
>JAZQLG010000060.1:0-6668 GCA_045542575.1 Faecousia sp. | reverse complement strand
GCCTGGGTAAGGTCTGCGATCAGATCCTGGGGATCTTCGATGCCCACAGACAGCCGCACCAGATCCGGGCCAACGCCGGCGGCGATCAGCTCCGCGTCGTTCATCTGCCGATGGGTGGCAGAGGCGGGGTGCAGGATGCAGGTCTTGGCATCGGCCACGTGGGTGGCGATGGAGCAAAGGTTCAGCTTTGCCATAAAGGCTTCCGCGCCCTTCCGGCCGCCCTTCAGGCCGAAGGAAACAACGCCGCAGCAGCCCTTGGGCAGATACTTCTGTCCCAGCTCATAATACTTATCTCCGGGCAGGCCCGCATAGCGGACCCAGGCCACCTTTTCGTGGTTTTGCAGGAACTTGGCGACCGCTAAGGCGTTGGCGCAATGCTTTTCCATTCGCAGAGGCAGGGTCTCCATACCCATACCCAAAAGCCAGGCATTCATAGGTGCGGGGGTAGAGCCAAAGTCCCGCATCAGCTGGGCAGTGGCCTTGGTGATATAAGCGCCGCCCAGGCCAAATTTCTTGGTGTAGGTAACGCCGTGATAGCTGTCATCAGGGGTTGTCAGGCCGGGGAACTTATCGGCATACTTATCCCAGTCAAAGTTACCGGAATCAATGATCGCACCGCCAACGGCAGCAGCGTGGCCGTCCAGATACTTGGTGGTGGAGTGGGTGACGATATCAGCGCCCCACTTGAAGGGCTGACAGCCCCAGGGGGTAGCAAAGGTGTTGTCCACGATCAGGGGCACACCGTGGGCGTGGGCTACCTTTGCAAACTTCTCAATGTCCAGAACGGTCAGAGCCGGGTTTGCAATGGTCTCGCCGAACATCGCCTTGGTGTTGGGACGGAAGGCCCCATTCAGCTCCTCCTCGGTGCTGTCCGGGTCTACGAAGGTAAATTCGATGCCCATCCGCTTCATGGTCACTGCAAACAGGTTATAGGTACCGCCGTAAATGGAGGTGGAGCAAACAATATGGTCGCCTGCGGAGGCAATATTAAAGATGGCAAAGAAGGAAGCGGCCTGTCCGGAAGAAAGAAGCATGGCCGCACTGCCCCCTTCCAATTCGCACAGCCGGGCGGCTACTGCGTCGGAGGTGGGGTTTTGGAGCCGGGTATAGAAATAGCCGGAGGCCTCCAGCTCAAAAAGCTTGCCCATATCCTCGCTGGTTTCATAGCGGAAGGTGGTGGACTGAATAATGGGGATATTCCGGGGCTCTCCGTTGCCGGGCCGGTAGCCTGCGTGGAGGCATTTGCTGTCAAAATTCATAGCATAACATCCTTTTCAAGAAAATACTTTTCCAAGATAATATCTTCGTCCATTATACCCCTTTCTCTCCCTAAAAGCAACCCTTTTCTGTGCCGCCGGACAAAGAAAAACACGCCTGTGCAAAAGCACACAGGCGTGTTTTTGGAGTATACTTTATGCGGCGGCGCTTTCCAGTGCCAGGGTGTAAACGCTGTTGTCGAAAAATACCACCAGCTTATTGGGTCCTGCAGTATAACTCTGGCGCTGATCGGTGCCATCCACTGCGATCAGGCTGGAGCTGTAGCTGATAGAAACCGTTTCTCCCACTTCCTGCCAGGTACCGGTGCCGTCTGCGTTTACGGTCACCACCACACTGTCGGGGGTGAGGTCATAGGCCGCCAGCGCTTCCATATCATAGAAAATGCCTTCAATAATCGCACTCTGCAATTTGTAAACACCGGGCATCAGCTTCTGTTCCTCTTCCAGGTAAATATCCAGGTAGGTCCAGTCCGTATACCAGTTGTTGCAGCCCTCCGGCCGCTCAGTGGGAATGTACACCGTATCGCCGGGCAAAATGGTCAGATAGGCCTCTACCGCGCCCAAATAGGTGGACCCATTGTAGTGGTGGGTCTGGAAATACATAAGAGCTGCCGTCTTGGTCGTGTTCTTGAAGGGCAGATAGGTCTTTCCGTTACCGCCCGTCTTTTCCTGATATATCGTCATTGTTTCCAGGGCAAGCTGCAGCTCGTAGGCAGCCTTAAAGTAGTCCGTGCTGCCCTCGTGCTCTTCAGCAATTTCAGGATAGTCCTTCAGTAAGTCGTACTGGGCGATCATTGTCTCGATGGCGCAGGCCCGGTTGTAGGCACCTTCGATAAAGCCGTGATTGTCGTAGTAGTCCTTATGGTCTGCATCGCAGGAAGCGAACTGCTTTGCAACACCGTCCCGGTAAAGGGCAACCAGCTCCTCAAGATCCGGGTCTGCAAAGCCAGGCAGCTCATCCAGCTGGGCCAGGCCGTTGTTTTCAGCCTCAAAAACATCATAGAGGGTTTTTTCCGTATTGCTCTCGTCTTTGGAGCGGGCAATCAGCAGCTGCTCAATAACGGCAATCGCCCGCAAGTCCGCAAATCTTTTATCATATTCCGTCAGGAAGGTGGCATATGTATCCTCATCCATCCTATCAACAAAGAAAAAAGCGTCCTCTACATTCTGGTCCGCCAGACATTCAAGGGCCAGCTCAAGCAGACATGCCTGGGCTTTCTCATAGGAATCCCGGTAATCCCCAAGACTTTCGAAAAGCTCTCCGGCATCTGCGTAGCTGCCATCCTGCATTGCCTGTTCTGCGGCAGTATAGGCGCTTTCCTTGACTTCCAGATCATCTAAATATGTAGTTGCGTCTTCATAGTCGCCGGCTTTTTCAAAATATTCCAGCGCGCCGTCAAAGTCCCGCTGTTCCAGACATTCAAGGGCTTTTTCATAGGCATTCTTCTTGGCAAAATAGGGATTTACGAAGAAATAGCAGAAGGCAAAGGCCGCCACCAGCAAAAAGGCCAGAATACCCACGATCCAGGGCCAAACTTTCTTCTTTTTCTTCTCCTTGGGTGCTTTCTGCTTCTTTTCCTTCTTGGTAGCAGGTACTGCCGCCACTACAGGAATTTCCTCCGCTGCAGGAGCTTCCTCCACAGCAGGAGCCTCCTCTACGGCAGGAGCTTCCTCTACGACAGGAGCTGCTTCCACCACAGGGGCTTCTTCTACGACAGGAGTTTCCTCCACAGCAGGGGCTTCTTCCACCACAGGGGCTTCTTCCACCACAAGGGCTTCTTCCACCACAGGGGCTTCTTCCACCACAGGAGCTTCTTCCACCACAGGGGCTTCTTCTACAGGGGCAGGGGTCAGCTTCGTGCCGCACTTTTCGCAAAATTTTGCGTCTTCCGGCATCTGGGTTCCACAATTGGGACAAAACATATTTCTTTCCTCCTTTTTGGTTTCGCAACCGCTGATAAAGCATCTGCAGCCATTGGCAGATCCCGCCAACAGCCCTTTCCATTTTATTCAGCAGTTACGAATGGGTAAACTATTTTCCGCAAGCTCTATATAATGGCATGCATCCTTTTTTAATGCTGCCATTTCTTCCTCTGTCAGGGGCCGCACCACCTTGGCGGGGCTTCCCAAAATCAGACTTCCCTCCGGGGCCTCCATCTTTCCTGTCACAAGGCTGCCGGCTCCCACCATACAGTGATCGCCGATCCTTGCCCCATTGAGGACGATAGCGCCCATACCGATGAGGGTCTCATTTCCTATTGTGCAGCCGTGCAAAACAGCCCGGTGTCCTACTGTGCAATAATCCCCCACCCGGGTCTTTTCATGAAGGATGCAGTGTTCCTGAATATTGGTGCCTTCCCCCACGGAAATTTCGCCGCTGTCCCCTCTCAGGACTGCGCCGTACCAGATGTTTACATTTTCGCCCAGCTCCACCTGGCCGGTAACAACCGCTCCGGGCGCAACATATATCATAGCATCCCCCTCCTGCTCATTATCAAGCTTTCCTATTCAGTATAGCAGGCATCCACAAAAAATACAAGGAAAATCCAAAATTCCCCCAAATGCTTGCAATCGAAAATCCATTGTGATATTATTTTCATTTAGAAAGAGAGTGATTTTATGCCTTATCAAGAACTGATCGCCCAGATCATCGGCATTGCCGGTATGACGATGAACATTTTGTCCTTTATGCAAAAATCCCAGAAGCGGATCATTGTGATGCAGCTGTTCGGCGGCGCTCTGTTCGCCATCAACTACCTGCTTTTAGGCTCTGCAACCGGCGCAATGCTGAACGTGGTGGCAGTGTTCCGCGCCATCGTCTATTCCAATAAAGAAAAGTTCCAGGCCGAGAAGAAGGGCTGGTTCTACGGCTTCTGTGCCACCTTTGTTCTCATTTACATACTGACCTTTGTGGCCTTCGGCAAGGCACCCACCCCCGCAAACTTTGCCATTGAAGTGCTGCCTGTGGTGTCTATGATGATCGCCACCTACGCGTTCTCTCTGAAAAACGCCGCCCAGGTCCGCAAATTAGGCCTTGTATACTGCCCTATGTGGCTGGTGTATAACTGCTTTGTGTTCTCTATCGGCGGCATCCTGTGCGAAGCCTTCAGTATCGGCTCGATTTTCGTGGGCTACCTGCGCCACGACAGAAAAAGGAAGTGATCCTATGGCTATCGCCCGCCGTTTAGGTGGCAAGGCAACCGATGTGGATATGACCCAGGGCGGTATCCTGGGCCATATTTTGCGTTTTGCCTTTCCCCTGCTTTTAGGCAATCTGTTCCAGCAAATGTATAACACTGTGGACACCGTAGTGGTAGGCAATTTCGTCAGCTCCTCTGCCCTTTCCGCTGTAGGCGCGGTGACTCCCATCGTCAATATGCTGATCGGTGCCTTTTCCGGCCTTGCCTCCGGTGCAGGCGTGGTCATCAGCCGCCACTACGGCGCAGGCCGTCAGGATAAGGTCTCCGATGCTGTACATACCTCTGTGGTACTGACCGCTATTTTGTCTGTCGCCTTCACCATTATCGGCCTTTGCCTGATGCCGGTGATGCTGAACATTTTAGGGCTGAATCCCCAGGACCGGGCGGAAGCCACCACCTACCTGAGCATTTATTTCTCCGGCATTGCCGGCCTTCTGTTCTATAATATGGGCGCCGGTATTCTGCGGGCGGTGGGTGATTCCAAGCGGCCCTTCTACTTTCTGGTAGTCTGTGCCCTGCTCAATACAGGCCTGGACCTGCTTTTGGTCCTTGTGATCCCTATGGGTGTGGCCGGTGTGGCCATCGCCACGATTGTCTCTCAGTCCATCAGTGCCGTGCTGGTGAGCATCACCCTGCTGCGCACCCAGGGCTGTGTGCAGGTCAAATGGGGAAAGCTGCGCCTGCACAAGGAAATGCTGGTACAGGTCTTGAAAATGGGCCTGCCCGCAGCGCTGCAAATGGCAGTCACCGCCTTTTCCAATGTGTTTGTCCAGTCCTATATCACCCACTTTGACATTGGCCTGCCCCAATCCATCTATATGCCCGGCTGGGCAGCTTATATCAAGGTAGACCAAATGCTCTTCCTGCCGGTGCAGTCCATTTCTCTGGCTGTCACCACCTTTGTGGGGCAGAATATGGGGGCAAAGCAATCAAAGCGGGCCAAAAAGGGCGTTTCCACTGCCCTGCTGCTTTCCATTGGCTGTATTTTGGTGCTGATGGTGCCGGTGCTGCTCCTTGCCCCCCAGATCATCGGCCTGATCGTCCCCGAGGAAGCAGTAGTAAAGACCGGCACTATGTTCCTGCGGACACTGACCCCCTTCTATGTGCTGTTTGCCTTTAACCAGATCTATGCCTGCGCACTGCGGGGCCGCGGAAACTCTGTTGCGCCTATGATCATTATGCTTTCTTCCTTTGTCGGCTTCCGGCAGATCTACCTGTTTGTAATGAGTCAGGTGCGCTTTGAGATCCTTCCCATCGCTATGGCCTATCCCGCCGGCTGGCTGCTGTGCAGCCTGCTCACCGGCATCGTCTACCATGTCACCACCCGTGACAACTAAGTTTGCCCCTCCGGGGCAAGCGAAGTTTCCTCCGGAAGTGAAGTTCTCCTGCGGATAGTGAAGTTTTGCCTGCAGCAAAGCAGGCAAACTTAACTTCACTCGGGCGTAAGCCCAAACTTCACTGCAAAGCAACTTCACTTTCGCCTTTGCGAAAACTTCACAAAATTTCCGTTGCCCCCATGATCATTATGCTCACCTCCTTCGTAGGCTTCCGACAGCTTTACCTGTTTGTGATGAGTCAGGTGTGCTATGAGATCGTTCCCATTGCCATGGCCTATCCCGCCGGCTGGCTGCTGTGCAGTTTGCTCACCGGCATCTGCTACGCCATCGTCATTCGGAAAAAAGATCAATAACTCTTAGGGAGCGGCCTGTGTGCCGCTCCTTTTTTGGGCAGAACGCCCCATGGGCTTGCTTTGCCTTGACAAGGATGCCCCTCCTTCCTATAATAAAAGCACAATCGCCACTCTGCCCGAAAAATATTGCAAAGGATGAGGAACATGAAAAAAGGGATCGCATGTATTTGCCTATTGGCTCTGATGGTGAGCCTTTGCGCCTGCGGCAATGCCGCTGCTGACACCACCATTGCCGCTGCTGACACCACCATTGCCGCAGGGAACTTCCATACCGTAGGCCTGAAGGAAGACGACACTGTGTTGGCTGTGGGATGGAATGAATATGGCCAGTGCGATGTGGAAGGCTGGAAGGATATCGTTGCCATTGCCGCAGGGGACTACCATACCGTAGGCCTGAAGGAAGACGGCACTGTGGTGGCTGTGGGTTATAATGACCATGGCCAGTGCGATGTGGAAGGCTGGAAGGATATCGTTGCCATTGCCGCAGGGTACGCCCAAACC
>JAZQLG010000059.1:0-2641 GCA_045542575.1 Faecousia sp. | reverse complement strand
GGGCGGTGGTGGTGGAGGGCTTGCCGGAAAGGTTAGCCGAGGGAGCGGCAATGGGAACACCTGCAAGGGCGATGATCTTCCGGGTGATGTCACAGGCCGGGCATCTGACTGCCACGGTGGAAAGACCGCCGGTGGTCTTTTTCGGAACAATGTCCCGGGCGGGCAGCACAAGTGTCAGCGGACCGGGCCAGAAGGCCTCTGCCAAAGCGTAGGCGCTTTGGGGAATGGAGTGGCAAAGCTGCTCCATTTGGGAAGCATCCGCAATGTGCAGGATCAGAGGATTGTCCTGGGGACGGCCCTTGGCAATGAAAATTTGAGAAACGGCAGCTTCCTCCAGGCCGTTTGCGCCCAAACCGTAAACGGTTTCCGTAGGCAGTGCCACTAACTGCCCCTTTCGAAGCAGGTCAGCGGCAATTTGGGCTGTTTCCGGGGCGGAAGCAGAAAGCACCAGGGTTTCCATAGGACACCTCCTTTTCGCATTTTCCCCATTGTAGCACAGATACCGGCAAAATGCTATAGAAAATACAACCTTTTCCTGCCGGGACATAAATAGTTGCCCCCTGATGGGGCTGTATGTCGGTCAATTCAAAAGCAAGGCTTTCTGAATCTTTTGCAAAATGTGGCAAAGTCATTGAATTTTGAAGGAATATGTGCCATAATAAAATAAAAACAGTACGGATTTTGGAAAAAGGAGAATTGGTATGAAGAAAACGATCCTATTTCTTTTAACGGTATTGCTTGCCCTTTCCTTTGCGGCGTGCAATTCTGCGTCCGGCCCGGCGGATATTACGGATGACGCGATCGGGCAGGTGGACGAAGGCCAAATGACACTGAATTCCTACAACGGCAAGGAAACGAACATCGAGATCCCGGACTATATGGAAGGCGCACCGGTTTCCGGCATTGCGCAGAGCTTTGCCGAAGGAAAGGCCTTTGAATCGGTGGTGCTGCCGGAACGCATCCAGGGATGCTACCGGGACGAAAACGGAAAGCTGGTGCTGACCACCTGGGAAGACACCGGGGTCATACCCATCAATGAAGAGACCGCCTCCTGGATCTACTGCAGCTTCTTCGGTGTTGACAGCATTCAGGTAAATGAAATTACCTATGTCTTCGACAGGGCCAATGCCGTTACCGATGAAATGCTCGTCGGTCAGTGGCGTATGCGGGGAGATATTCTTTACACCTTCACTGCCGACCATAAAATAACCATGTCTGACGGCACAGCTCAGTATGAGGGCGACTGGCAGCGGCAGGATAACCGGGTCACAATGCAAATGGACGCAGACTTTGACGATAACACTGTGGAGCTGGAGTACTGCGATGGCTGCCTTGTCAGCTGGGAGTACGGTGTGACCCTTTATCAAGGGGATGTACCGGAGGATCCGGTTTATGAGGAAGTAAAGCAGGACGACAATACGGCGTTTGAAGATTATGAATCCGGTGATTTTACCTACTCGGAAAGAGAGGACGGCATCTGTCTGTGGGCCTATAACGGCACAGATCCTGTGGTGCATATTCCGGAAAAGATAGACGGTAAGACAGTGGTAGCGCTGGATATGTCTGCCAACGATACGATCAGGGAGCTTCACATACCGAAAACCGTAAAAATGGTACATGAGATAAGGCAGGCATTGGGGCTGGAGGTTATTTATTGGACCGGTGTGGAAAATGGCTCCTGGCTCACAGGGCTGAACCAATGCTATGACCTTAAAGAGCTTCATCTGCCGGGGATAACCTCTATTGATCTTTCCAATGTTGCACTTTATCGCATTGAACGATTAGCCGTGCTGGATATTTCGGATTGTCAGAGGGTAATTGGACCTTCCTCGGTTTGTGCCGATGAGATCTATGTGTCGGAAAATATCAAGTATGCAAAAGTGCCGAATATGGAAACCGGGTGGGAAGAGCTTACGGCTACAAGAACAGAGTATTCTATGGAGATCACGGATGAGAATCGGATGGAAGCCTGGAATCTGATATTCCCGGCGGATACCGGCCTGCAAAAGATCAACGGCGTTGAATATGCCCCTGCCGGGCCACTGATCTTTGACGAAGGCTGGTGGAGCGGCTGGTCTGCCGATGGAGTAAGCAACGGAAAAGTGCTGTATATAAACAGCCGTGGATTCTCCTATATTGCGGACGCATCCGTTGCCGACCGGAAGGATCCTGAAAATACAATGGAAGAGTTTGAGATCGGCATTGCGTATGACTGGTGGTTCTTTGATGACCAGCTGTGGGATCTGGAAAACCACTGCTACTATATGCGCGAAGAGTAATTGTTTCCTGAATTTCGCAAAAGCCACAGACGATTTTTTTCGTCTGTGGCTTTTTAAAGCGTCAAATGCCATAAAAATACAGGAAAAAGCCTTCCTTGCATATAGCCTGTTTGCTCCAGCAATCGGCTGAGAGAAATCTCTAACTGCATAGGAGCATTGTACTTTCTTTCTCGCAAGAAAGTACCAAAGAGCGCCCGGGAACCTTCCGTATGGGGAGCGATGGGAGCGCCGCCGGGGGCGGGAGAAGCGACCTGAGCGAGTGGCAGCGGTCGGTGAACGAGGAAGCCGCCTGTCGGCAACGAAGTCACCGGGTACCGCAACAGGATCCCGGACCCTCCAGACGGCTAAAGGGGCATATACTT
>JAZQLG010000058.1:0-7438 GCA_045542575.1 Faecousia sp. | reverse complement strand
CTTTGGAATCCCCGGCGGTGCAGATAATTCCCGTATTCCTTGTGAATCTTCGATAGTGCGCTTAAAAGCCTTCTCCTTGGGGAGAAGGTGTCACCGTAGGTGACGGATGTGGGGATCAAGACCTTACCTCGTTGCAAAAAGCTGATTTGTTTGCCGGTAAATGCATTGTCCATTTTCCATTGTCAATTGTCCAATATAAAATTCTACAGATTTTTTATGTATCTATTGACAAGTGCAATACTTCGTGTTACGATGTATATCGTAAGGGGGAATATTATGGACATTCAATTAAAGCGTGGGCTTTTGGATGTGTGCGTACTGGCGGCTATTAAAGATGAGCCGTCTTATGGCTACAAGATCATCAAAGATATGAAGCCCTACATCGAGCTTTCCGAGTCTACCTTATATACTATTCTGAAACGGTTGGAAACTGCCAATATGCTGACAGTTGAATCTGCCGAACACGGAGGGAGACTCCGGAAATACTATCAGATTACCCCGGATGGGGCAAAACGCATTGACGATTTCAAGGAAGAATGGCAAGAGATCCTCTCCATCTACCGTTTTGTTACCAAGGAGGCGCCCTATGACGAAACTTAAATTTCTATTGGAACTTGAAAAGAAGCTTTCTGTCTTGTCTCAGGAAGACATTGAAGAACAGCTGACCTTTTACTGCGAAATGATTGAAGACCGGGTGGAAGAGGGCATCTCCGAGGAGGAGGCTGTTGCCCAAATTGGCACGGTTGAAGATATTGCAGGGCAGATCCTTTTTGAGCACACAGCAGAAGTCCCGCCCTGCGGCGACGAAACGGCTACTGCGGAAAAACTACCTGCTGCTGAAGAAAGGAACAAGCATACATTCAAAACCTGGGAGCTTGTTCTGCTGATTGCAGGCAGCCCGATTTGGTTTTCGCTGCTAATTGCTGCTTTAGCGGTCGGCTTTTCTTTCTTTGTTGTTTTTTGGGCTGTTGTAATTTCTTTGTGGGCGGTGGTTGTTTCTTTGGCTGCCTGCGCAGTTGCGCTGCCCATTGCAGCGGTGTATTTTATTTGCACCGGTTATGGATATTCCGGCTTGGCGGTCCTTGGCGCAGGCCTGGTGTGCGGCGGCTTGGGGATCCTGTTCTACTATGGATGTAAATGGACAACGAAGGGGATGGCCCTTCTGACAAAGACTACGGCCATTTCTCTGATAAAGTGTTTTCGCAGAAAGGGGGAGGCTTGATGGCAAAGAAGGCAAAAGTCTGGCTGCTTGTAGCGGCAGCTTTGATTTTAACAGGAGGTATTTTATTTATAGGAGTGATGATGGCATTGGATTGGGACTTTGCTAAGCTAAGCACCACTGAATTTACGCTCTCTGAATACGAAGTGAGCCAGCTGTATAAAAACATTCATATTGATACGGAAACCTCCGATGTGGTGATTATTCCTTCCGATGTGCGCAAAACAACCGTGACTTGCCTTGAGCAGGAGAATATGAAGCACTCGATTGCCGTGGTGGACGGCACACTCACAATAAAGTTGGAGGATACAAGAGCATTTCACCACCACATTGCCATCAATTTCCGGAAGCCCCAAATCAAGGTGTACATCCCCCGGGGGGAATATGGGGACCTTTCTATTGAAGCCACCACCGGTGATGTGGTGATCCAAAACGGCTTCAGCTTTGAAAACATTGATGTTTCGTTGACAACGGGTGACATCCGTTGCAAAGCATACGCAAAGAAAGCCATTAAGCTGAAGACGACTACCGGGGATATCCGGATGGAGGATGTGAGAGCCTGGAATGCAGAGCTGCGACTGACCACCGGAAATGTATATATGCTTAATGTGGTTTTGTCCGGAAATGTTTTGGTACATGGCACTACCGGAAATGTCAATTTGGATGATTGTGATGCAAAGAATATAAACATTAAGTTAACCACCGGCAATGTGCTTTGCCACTTCCTGACCTACAAAACGGTTGATGCACATACCAGCACAGGAAAAACAAACTATCTGCGGGGTGTGGCCGGTGACCCCTGCACGATCAGAACAACCACAGGTAATATTATTGTTAGGTATGCTAATCAATAGCAAAAAGCCTCGCTACTCAGGTAGTGAGGCTTTTATGCGCTTATTCTGCTTTAATGGTGGCTTGGATGCCATAATGGTCGGAAGGGTGGAGGTTCCACACTTTGTCGGTTATGCGGCGATAGCCGACAGGCCGGAAGCCATCGTTAATAAAGCAATAATCGATAAGATCTTCCCGGGTTTCTTCCGGCTTGTAGCCGTGGAAGGTATTGCCCATATCCCTGGCGGTTGCCATATTTGCATCCCGGTATAGGGCGGACATATCCTTGTAGGCTGGGTAGTCAGGGCGCATATTGAAGTCGCCGGTGATGACAGTAGGGCAGTTGCCCAATTTCTCATTATACTTGTGGATAAGCTTTACACTTTTGGCCTGACAGGAATCCCCAAACCCAAAGTGGGTATTCATAAAGAGAAAGGTTTTCCCTGTGGTTTTATCCTGCAGCTTTGCCCAAGTGCAGATCCGGTTGCATTTCCATTCGCACCAGCCTTCCGATTCCACTTCCGGGGTATCAGAGAGCCAGAAGCAACCCTTATCCAGGCAGACAAATTTGCCTTTTTTCCACAGAATAGGGGTGGATTCCCGGTTATGGGCAGCACGGTACACATTAAATATTTCGTATTCATTACCATAGTCTTTTTCAAGATGCTTCAGCCATTTTGGGGTACATTCCTGCATACCGATGATGTCGGCATCTGACTTATTAAGGACCTTCTTCAGCCGTTTTGCACGGAAATAGATGCTCTTATTTCCAAGCGGGTCAGCAAACCATATATTAAAACTTACTACATTCAGTTCCATAAGAATATCCCCTTTCTGTGGTTGCAAATCAAAAATGTGTATGCTAATATTATAACAGCGTTAACGCAAATGTCAACCGCAGAGGAGGCTATAGGATGAAAAAAATTGGCGTTATGCTGGACTGCTCCAGAAATGCGGTTCGGAATGTAGAAAGCCTGAAGCATTTTATCGATTGCCTCGCGAAAATGGGCTACAACACTCTGGAACTGTACACAGAAGATACCTACACCGTGGTGGGCGAGCCCTATTTTGGCTACCTGCGTGGACGGTTTACTCCGGAGGAAATTCGGCAGCTGGATGATTATGCAAAGGAAAAGGGCATTGAGCTGATTCCCTGTATTCAGACTTTGGCTCATTTTACCTGTATTGACCGTACTGTTTATAATGATATCATTGATACGGACGATATCCTCCTGATCAATGAGCCGAAAACTTATGAATTTATTGAAAAACTGTTCCGTACTACTGCACAGAATTTCACTTCCCGCAATATCAACATTGGAATGGACGAGGCTCATATGGTGGGCAAGGGGAAGTTCTTTGACCGCTTTGGCCCGGCGGACCGGCATGAAATCTTGGTACGCCATTTGCAAAAAGTCGCAAAAATCGCGGAAAAGTACGGGTTTACCTGCCATATGTGGAGCGATATGTTCTTCCGCCTTGCTTCCGGGGGAGAATACTATGACCCCAATGCACCCATTTCTGAGGAGATCAAGGCAATGATTCCCGAAAATGTGGATTTGTGTTATTGGGATTATTACCATGACGATAAGAACTTCTATGACGATATGTTCCGCGCTCACAAGAAGTTTAACGGCGATGTGTGGTTTGCAGGCGGCGCTTGGACCTGGCACGGTTTTGCGCCCCTTTCCGGCTTCAGCTTGAAAACGATGAAGCCTGCGGTGGAAAGCGCCATAGAGCAGGGGATTGAGAATATCCTCTTCACTATGTGGGGCGATGACGGCGCAGAATGCTCTGCCTTTTCTCAGCTACATACCCTCTATGCCCTTCGCAGATACGCAGACGGTTGCTTTGATGAAGAGCAAATTGCACAGGAGTTTTCTAAACTTTTCAACATTGATTATGCCGACTTTGTCCTGTTAGACCTGCCAAATCTGCCGGAAGTGGGCGTAAAGCAGGAACTGTGCATCGGGCTCGTAAAGCCTCTTCTGTACACTGATCCATTTATGGGCGTTTTTGATAAAAACATAGAAAACGAAAAGATGCCGCCTTATGGGGAATACGCTAAAATACTGCGGGATGCGGGCAGTCGGACGGGGGAGTATGGCTATATTTTTGAAACCCTTTCCGCCCTTTGCAGTGTGCTGGAGTTGAAAGCGGATTTGGGCGTGCGCACCCGTAAAGCTTACAGTGCAGACAACAAAGATGTGCTTGCGAATGTAGCGAAGGACTACCTGGAAGTTATCCGCCGATTGGAAGTGTTCCACAAGGCATTTTGTTATCAGTGGCACAAGGAAAACAAGCCTTTTGGCTGGGAAATTCAGGATGCTCGTTTGGGTGGACTGATGCAGCGGCTGAAAACCTGCCACAACCGGTTAACCGCCTACTTGAGTGGCAATTTGGCAAGAATCGAAGAACTGGAAGAAGAAATCCTGCCTTGGAGTGGCAGCGAATATATCCACTGTAACAGCTATACCTCTATTATCAGCAGAAGTTCTATGTAAAGCAATTGAAAACAAGAGGTGCTTAATATGAAATTAATTGCCCACAGAGGGGGGAGCTTTGGAAAAGAAAACTCCCTGGAAACCATGATCGGCGCGGCAAGAATGGGCGCTGACTTAGTGGAATGTGATATCCGCAGAACAGCCGACGGCGTGTATGTGATCTATCACGATGAGTCCCTGACTCGCCTGGCAGGTACGGAAGCGACCGTGTCCGGAGTGAGCTTTGAAACAATGAAAGCTCTCCTTGCAAAAAATAATCAAAATGTTATTACTTTTGACGAGCTTGCAGAAAACTATAAGGAAAAGACTCCTATTTTGTTGCACATTAAACTGACAGACTACGATGAGGAGCTGGCAAAATACATTGTTGATTCCGGCCTTCCGGTGGTTCCCGGTGTGATGAGCTTAGATATGCTGAAGTGCTTTGCAGCCCACCTGCCCCCGGAGCGGATCCTGGCATTTTTGCCCAGCGAGAAGGACGCAGAAGCCTTCTATCAGAACGGTGCAGGCATTATCCGGCTGTGGGAGCAGTGGCTCACCAGAGTGACCCCTGCAGACATCAAGGCAAAATGCCCCAATGCCCAGGTGTTCATTATGGCTTGCAATATCCCGGAAGAACCCTTTGCGGCAATGTCCCTGGAAACCATGAACGGCAGCATTGAAAGTCTTGAAAAGTGCCAGGCTTTGGGCGCGGACGGCGTCCTGCTCAATCACATTGAAATGGCCCTTGCTTGGCGCAAAAACCAGTGATGAGGTGATACCTTTGCAAAAGAACAACAAGCCCTTACAGGAAGGCACATTTTTCCTGGGCGTAAACTATTGGGCCTCCCACGCCGGCACTAATATGTGGCACGATTGGGATGAAGGCGTTGTCGAAGCCGATTTCCGTCGGCTCAAGGAAATGAACATCCGTTTTTTGCGGGTATTTCCTCTGTGGTCTGATTTTCAGCCGCTGAAGCAGCTTTATGCCTATGCCGGGGCAAAGAAGGAAGTGCGCTACGAAAATGAGGCGCCCCTGCCCTTTACGGAAGAGGGAAGAGCGGGCATTGACCCGGTTATGATCGATCGCTTCTGTGTATTCTGCCGCTTGGCAGAAAAGTATGGGATCAAGCTGATCGTTAGCTTCATCACCGGCTGGATGAGCGGCAGACTGTATGTGCCCCGGCTTTTGGAGGGCGTAAATGTACTTACTGACCCTAACGCCATTATGTGGCAGGTGCGGTTTGTGCAATACATGGTAAAGCATTTTAAGAAGGAAGAAGCCATCGTTGCCTGGGAGCTGGGCAATGAGTGCAATTGCTTGGGTTCTGCCACCCGGGAACAGGCCTGGACCTGGTCCAAGGCTATCACCATGGCGGTGAAGGAGCTGGATGCCACCAGACCCATGCTTTCCGGTATGCATTCCCTGCGGCCCACCGGCAGTTTTGCCATCCAGGACCAAGGTGAGATCACCGATATGCTCACCACCCATCCCTATCCGCTTTTTACGCCCTATTGTAATACAGACCCTATGCACAAAATGAAGAGTGCGTTACACGCCGCTGCGGAGTCTGAAATGTATGCGGGCATTTCCGGCAAGCCTTGCTTTCCGGAAGAGGTGGGTGTACTGGGCCCGATGATCATCAGCGATGAGAAGGCTGCGGATTATTTTACTGCCTCTGCTATGACGGCTTGGGCCCACAATATGCCTGCTTATATGTGGTGGTGCGCTAATGAGCAGACCAACTTGCGCCACGCTCCCTATGATTGGGGCGCCGTTGAGCGGGAGTTGGGTGTGTTTTACGCAGATCACAGCCCCAAGCCTGTTCTGAAAGCAATGAAGCGACTGCAGGAATATGCAGATGCTTTCCCGGTGGAATTGGCATCCCCTGCAAAAGATGCGGTTTGTATTCTCACCCGGGAGCAGGATGTATGGGCAGCCGCCTACGGCAGCTTCCTTCTTGCCAAGCAGGCCGGCCTGGAGCTTCGTTTCTGCTATGCAGAGGATGAAATTCCTCAAAGTGATGTGTATATTATGCCTTCCCTGGCAACCGGCAGCGACGGTGTACTGTTCTACCGTACCTTCCTTGACCTGACCGAGCGGGTAAAGAAAGGCGCAACCTTGTACATTTCCTCCGGCGGTGCGTTCCTTTCCGGCTTTGAGGGAGTTACCGGTCTTCGCCCTGAGTACCGTGCAGCACAGCCGCATACGGATGGGGTAAGCCTGCCTGACGGAACGGAACTTTCCTTGTCTGCCCCTATTACGAATCTTATGGTGCCTACTACCGCAAAGACGGTGCTTACTGCAAAGAATGGGCAACCTGCCCTGACCGTGAATGCCTACGGGAAGGGAAAGGTCTGGTTCTTGAACTATCCCATTGAGGAATACACGGCCAAAACACCCAATGGCATTTATGAGCAGCTCTATAAGATTTACGATTTGATGGAACTCCGTTCTTCCGAAAGAGTTGCCACAAAAGACGACCCCTATGTGGGTATGACGGAGCATATAACCGGGGACAACAGGATCCTTGTGCTTATCAATTACGAGCCGGAGGACAGGGAAACAGTTGTGGAGCTTCTTCCCGGTTGGCACATAGAACAGACACTGCCCTTAGGGGACAGCAATGCCACCCAAATGGGAACGGCGGTAAAAGTACATTTGACCCACAACAGCGGCATTTCTTTGATCCTGAAGAAAGCGTAATAAATTGGACTCACCTGATTGACAGGTGAGTCCTCAGTCTGTCAAAAAACTTGTTTTTGACAGACTGGCAGAGGTCACCAAAGCCGCCAAGACAAGCAACTCGACCCCGAAGTGTATGTGGATACTCGAGAGGGGAGAGTTTCGCAGTAAGTCAAAAAGCCTTGCGTAGCAAGCCATTTTAACCCCTCATCCGTCAAA
>JAZQLG010000057.1:0-7185 GCA_045542575.1 Faecousia sp. | reverse complement strand
CGCAGAACACCAGTTCCCAGTTATAGCGTTTTTCCTTTTCATTGTAATCTACGGGACAGCCACGGCCAAAGTCCTCAACCTCCACCGAAAGGTCTTCATAGCGGGTGACGATGATGGTATCACCGTGGCCCTCTCTTGCCTCGTCGGTGGCGTTGCTGAGAATTTCAAACACCGCATGCTTACAGCCTTCCAGATCGTCAGAGCCGAAGATAACCGCAGGGCGCTTGCGCACACGATCCTCGCCCTTGAGCATGGAAATACTGGAATTCCCGTATTGTTCCTGTCTGTTTTTTGCCATTTTTGTCAACCTGCCATACTTCTCCAAATTACTATATATTGTGGTTGTTATTGACTTTACTCCACAAAATGCGTATAATAAACTTGTTATATTATGAAATTTGGCAGGTAGAGATTATGGCAGTAAAACGACAGGAACATTACGGTAACGACAGTATTACCTCCCTGAAAGAGGAGGAGCGTGTTCGTAAACGCCCATCCATTATTTTCGGCTCTGATGACCTGGAAGGCTGTAAGCATGCAGTCTTTGAGATTCTTTCCAACGCTATTGACGAGGCTCGGGAAGGCTACGGTGATACCATCATCGTTACCCGGTATGAGGACCTGAGTGTGGAAGTGGAGGACTTTGGCCGTGGCTGTCCCGTAGACTACAACGAAAAAGAAAAGCGCTATAACTGGGAACTGGTGTTCTGCGAAATGTATGCCGGCGGCAAGTATGATGAAAACGGTGAAAATTATGAATATTCACTGGGCCTGAACGGCCTTGGCTCCTGTGCTACCCAGTACACTTCCGAATACTTTGATGCCATCATCCGCAGAGACGGATTCCGGTATGATCTGCACTTTGAGAAGGGCAGAAATGTGGGCGGTATGAAAAAAGAACCCACCGACCGGAAAAAGACCGGCTCTTTGTTCCGCTGGCGGCCCGACCGTCAGGTCTTTACGGACATTGACATTCCTGTGGAATACTACCGGGATGTGTTGCGCCGCCAGGCTGTTGTAAACAAGGGCGTCACCTTCCGTTTTCGGAATCAGGTTGGAAACAAGTTTGAAACTGAGGAGTACTGCTATGCTGACGGCATCCGGCAGTATGTGGAGGAAATTGTAGGGGATAATGCTTTTACAATGCCGGTGTTCTGGGAGGCGGAGCGCCGTGGACGGGATGCGGACAACCGCCCGGAAATGAAGCTGAAGATCACAGCCTCTTTCTGCTTCAGCAAGCAGGTCAGCCATATTGAGTATTATCATAACTCTTCCTGGCTGGAGCACGGCGGCAGTCCCGACAGAGCTGTGCGGCAGGCCTTTACCGCCGCCTTTGATAAGTTCCTGAAAGATACCAACAAGTATAATAAGAACGAATCGAAGGTCATCTTCCAGGACATCCAGGATAGCCTTGTGCTGATCACAAACTGCTTTTCTACCATTGGCTGCTTTGAGAATCAAACAAAAAAGGCTGTGAATTCCAAATTTACCCAGGAAGCGATGACTGCTTTCTTTAAGGATAAGCTTATGGTTTGGTTCCTGGAAAACAAGCAGGAGGCGGAGCGCAGCTGTGAGCAGATTCTGATCAACAAGCGCGCCAGAGAAAGTGCTGAGCGGGCGAAGATCAATGTAAAGAAGAATGCCAGCACAAAGGTGGATATTGCCAACCGGGTGCAGAAGTTTGTGGATTGCCGCAGCAAGGATACGGATAAACGGGAGCTGTATATTGTGGAGGGTGACTCCGCATTAGGCAGCGTTAAGCTTTCCCGGGATGCAGAATTCCAGGGCATTATGCCTGTAAGAGGTAAGATCCTGAACTGCCTGAAGGCCGACTACAACCGGATCTTTGCTTCTCCTATTATTACAGACCTGATAAAGGTTTTGGGCTGCGGCGTAGAGATCCAGGGGAAAAAAGCCAAAGAGCTTTCCAGCTTCGATATCAGTGGCCTGCGCTGGAATAAGGTCATTATCTGCACGGACGCGGATGTGGACGGTTTTCAGATCCGCACTTTGATTCTGACGATGCTGTACCGCCTTTGCCCCACACTTATTCGGGATGGCTTTGTGTATATCGCAGAATCTCCCTTGTTTGAAATTACCTGCAAGGATAAGACCTGGTTTGCCTATAATGAACTGGAAAAGGTCAATGTACTCAAGGAGCTGGAGGGGCAGAAGTATACCCTTCAGCGCTCCAAGGGCCTTGGCGAAAACGATCCCGAGATGATGTGGATGACCACAATGAACCCGGAGACCCGCCGGCTTATTAAGGTCGTGCCCGAGGATGCAGAGCGTACCAGCCACTATTTTGATATGCTCTTGGGCGACAATCTGGCAGGACGAAAGAATTTTATTGCGGAAAACGGCTCCAAGTATTTGGAACTGGCCGATATTTCCTGATGAGAGGTATTTATGGCACGGAAGAAAAAAGAACCGGAACAGATTAAGAAGAAAATAAATACCGACGGCGTGGTAGGTCTTGTGGGCTCTACTACGGAGCAGGCGATTTCTGAGACACTGGAAATCAACTATATGCCCTATGCGATGAGCGTGATCGTGTCCAGAGCCATTCCGGAAATCGACGGCTTCAAGCCTTCCCACAGAAAGCTGCTGTATACGATGTATAAGATGGGCCTGCTTTCCGGTGGCCGGACGAAGTCTGCCAACATCGTGGGTCAGACAATGCGCCTGAATCCCCACGGCGATGCGGCGATCTATGAAACTATGGTCCGTCTTTCCCGGGGTAACGAATCCCTTTTGCATCCCTTGGTAGACTCCAAGGGCAACTTCGGTAAGGTGTATTCCCGGGATATGGCCTACGCTGCCAACCGTTACACAGAAGCAAAGCTGGATAAAATTTGTAATGAGCTGTTTAAGGATATTGACTCCGATACAGTGGATATGGTGGATAACTATGACGCGACCACCAAAGAGCCCACCCTGCTTCCCACAACTTTCCCCAATATCCTTGTGAACGCAAACCAGGGTATCGCGGTTGGTATGGCAAGCAATATTTGCTCCTTTAACCTGAAGGAGGTTTGTGAAACCGCAATTGCGCTGATTCAAAACCCCAATCACGATATCCTCTCCACTTTGCCCGGCCCGGACTTCTCCACCGGTGGCGAACTGATCTACGAGGAAAATGCGACCCGGGAGATTTATTCCACAGGACGGGGAAGCTTCAAGCTTCGGGGTAAGTGGCGCTATGTTAAAGAGGGCAACCTGATCGAAATCTATGAGATCCCTTATACCACCACCTGTGAAGCCATTATTGATAAGGTGGCAGAATTGAATAAGGCAGGCAAAATCCGGGAGATCCTGGATATGCGTGATGAGACAGATCTGCATGGTCTGAAGCTGACCATTGATTTAAAGCGGGGAATTGACCCTGAGAAGTTTATGCAAAAGCTTTTCCGATTAACTTCCCTGCAGGATACCTTTTCCTGTAACTTCAACATTTTGATCGCCGGGATGCCCCGGGTAATGGGCGTTGGCGAAATTCTGGAGGAGTGGACAGCCTGGCGTGTCAGCTGTGTAAAGAGAAGACTCTATTACCAAATCCAGAAGAAGGCGGAACGGCTCCACCTGCTCAAGGGCTTGGAGCGGATCCTGCTGGATATCGACAAGGCCATTTCCATCATCCGGCAGACGGAGCTGGAAAGTGAAGTCGTACCCAACTTGATGATCGGCTTTGGTATCGACCAGATCCAGGCCAACTATGTGGCGGAAATCAAACTGCGCAACATCAATAAGGAGTATATTCTGCGGCAGACCAAGGCCATTGATGACCTTGAACGGGAAATCGCAGAGCTGCAGGATACCCTGGATAACCGCAGAAAGCTGGACAAGGTTATTATCAATGAGCTGAAGCAGGTGGCTGAAAAGTACGGTCAGCCCCGGAAAACAGAAATCATTTATGAGAGCATTCTGGCAGATCTGGACGAGGAAGAGGAGGATATTCCTGATTATCCGGTTACATTGTTTGTTTCCAGGGAAGGCTATCTGAAGAAGATCACGCCCGCTAGCCTGCGTATGTCCGGTGAGCAGAAGTTCAAGGAAGGGGATAAGCTGGCCTTCAGTGTGGAATGTAGTAACCGCTCCGAGATCTTGGTGTTTACGGATAAGTGTCAGTGCTATAAATCCCGCCTTTCCGACTTTGAGGACAGCAAAGCATCCCTGCTGGGCGATTTCCTGCCCCAGAAGCTGGGGATGGAGCAGGGCGAAGGTGTCCGCCAGGTGATCCTGCCGGGGGATTATAAGGGGTTTGCGCTGTTCTTCTTTGAAAACGGTAAAATTGCAAAGGTGCCCCTGTCTGCCTACGAAACCAAGACCAACCGCCGGAAGCTCACCGGTGCCTACTCGGATAAGAGCCCCTTGGTTACAGCGATGGCTATGGCAGCGGATTGCCAGGTAGCACTCTATGCTTCTGACAACCGGGTGGCCATTATTTCCACAGCCCAGCTTCTGCCTAAGACGACCAGAAATACCATCGGTGTGGCGGCAATGTCCCTGAAGAAAAAGGCTGTGCTGACAGGCGCTGTGCGTCTGGAAGAAAGCGGTATTGTGAATGCCAGCCGTTACCGAAGCCGCAACATTCCTACAGCCGGAGCACTTTTGAAGGAAGAGGATTCTTCTGAAAAGCAAATTACATTTGAGGTTTGATGTTCTATGAAAAAACGATTTGACCTTATATGGAAGATAATCCGGGTGATTGTTGGCGGTGCAATGTTTGCTTTGGGATTTGACCTGTTTCTGGAATACCACGACTTAAATGCAGGCGGTATTACCGGCCTTTCTATGATCGTTGTAAAATTGACCGGCTTTGGTACAGTGGGCCTTTTTACTGCGTTGATCAATTTGCCGCTGTTTGCGTTGGGTGGGATGAAGATCGGTAAGGAATTCTTCTTTTTGTCCTTATTTGGTATGGCGGCAAATTCCGGCTTCATTGATCTTTTTAATCTGATGCCAAAGCCAGCCATTGACCCTCTGGTCAGTGCCATTTACGGCGGTGTGGTTTGCGGTTTAGGTTTGGGAATTGTGTTTTCCACCGGCGGCTCCACCGGCGGCTCTGATATCATTGTGCGGCTTCTCAAGCTCCGATGGCAGAATGTGCCGATTGGTGTTATCAATATGTTCTTTGACGGAGCAGTAGCTGTACTGACAGGCATTGTGTTTATGAACGTCCAAAACGCACTGTACAGCGGCATTGCAATATTTGTTTGCGGTAAGATTATTGACGCGGTCGTTTACAGTTTTGACTATTCTAAGGTCGCTTTGATTATCAGCCCCCGCCATGAGGAAATTGCCCGGGTGATCGCTGACAAGCTGGACCGTGGTGCTACCTACCTGCACGGCGAAGGCTCGTACACCAAGGCTGAAAAGAAGGTCGTGCTGACAGCCGTGAAGCGCCAGCAGGTAACGGATCTAAAGCGCCTTGTGGTTGAAATTGACCCGGATGCGTTCATCATCGTGCAGGATGCACACCAGGTCTTGGGCGACGGATTCGCCCGTTATTCCAAGTATTCTTTGTAAGGGAAGGGGAAACTATGGGCAAAACTGCCACTATACTTTTGTGCCTGTGCCTTTGCTTCGGGCTTTGCGGCTGTGATTTATGGATGCAGGGCAGTTATGCCTCTGTGTCTCCCCATAAAATGCCGGAAGCTGCTGACGATGGAGAAAGAATCGAGGTGTCCAGCTACCACACCTTATACCTGGCTTTGTGTGATCTTGTGGAAGGTGGGGTCACCGGCGCTACGGTTTACTACCCCAACGAGAATAAGATTACGGTACAGAATTATATGGAATCCGCTGTACGGCAGATCTGTACCGCCAACCCCATCGGCAGCTATGCCGTGGAGAAAATTACATACGAAGTGGGCACAAAAGGCGGTGTTCAGGCCGTGGCAATGCAGATTTCTTATAGCCGCAGTCTTTTGGATATACGCCAAATAAACAGGGTTGCACAGATGTCTGAGGGATTGACGCTTATTTTTGATGCTTTGAAAGAATGTGAGCCCTCTGCAACGTTTCTTGTAGAAAAATACAGCCAGACTGATTTTGTACAACTGATCAAGAATTTCGTGGATGAGAATCCGGATGTTTGTATGGAAATGCCCCAGGTTACGGTTACCAATTACCCCAAAGAAGGGCCGGAAAGGGTAATCGAAGTGCTTTTTGCCTATGAGAACAGCCGGGAAGATCTGCGGGCAATGCAGCAAACAGTGGAATCTGCTTTTGACTCAGCAATGCTCTATGTAACAGCAGGTGCAGACAATACGGAAAAATGCACCCAATTATATCGGTATTTGGCGCTGCATTATGATCCCGACGGACTCTATACTTCCATTACACCTGCCTATAGCCTGTTGCATTACAGCGTTGGCGACAGCAAAGCCTATGCCACGGTTTATGCCGCTATGTGTAAAAAAGCAGGTGTGGACTGTGCCGTTGTGGTGGGCACTATGGGTGGGAAGCCCCACTATTGGAATGCGGTCAAGGAAGGGGAGACCTACCTGTTTGTAGATTTCCTTCAGTGTGCCCAACAGGGAAACTTCATACTGCGGACAAAAGAGCAAATGAAAAACTATGTGTGGGATTACTCTGCTTATTCTTAAGTGAGATGGGTGGCGTTATAAAACATGAAACCGACAAAAGAATTTATACTTTTTTTCGATTTGGTATTGTCTTATCGGGAAAGTCTGTTATAATCTCTTTTGTTCCGCGGGTGTAGCTCATCCGGTAGAGCGCCACCTTGCCAAGGTGGAGGTAGCGAGTTCGAGCCTCGTCACCCGCTCCAAAAAAGCCTTTGTCGTCGACAAAGGCTTTTTCTTTTAAACATAGATTTATGGAGATCATGAAATGGAAGTAACGATCAACAATTTGGAGGCATACTTAGCAGACCGTTATTGCGGTTGGGCAAATGAGCAGGGGATGTTTATGAAATTGGTGGAAGAGATCGGGGAAGTTGCCGAAGTGCTGAACAAAAAGGCAGGCAGGAAGGCAACTGCTGAAAACGATCTGCAGGAACAGTTGGGTACTGAACTTGCAGATATGATCCACTATATTGTGGCAATAGCCGCCCTGAATGGCATCGACCTGAATAAGACCATCCTGGAAAAAGACAAAGTCGCATCGATTAAATATAATCACAAGATCAATTTGGAAACCTTTATTGCCGGAAAATAAAAA
>JAZQLG010000056.1:0-8686 GCA_045542575.1 Faecousia sp. | reverse complement strand
TGCCGGTCGGACTCGAACCGCAGGTGAGAGTCCGGGGAGCGAGGGGAGCGCGGCCGGGGGCGGGAGGAGCGACCCGAGCGAGTGGCAGCGGTCGGTGTGCAACGCACACGCCTAAGTCGGCAACGCGCACACCGGGCACCGCAACAGGACACCGGCACCAAAAAGGACACCCGATTGGGTGTCCTGTTTTCTTTTATTTCTCCTTCTCGTGCTGGGTGCCGAAGTAGAAGCTGATGACCGATGTGACGATGAGCATCACATTATCCGGTGAGATCCGTCCATTCAACGAAAGGACGGTAAAGACCCCGATGACTACTAAGGTCACCAGGGTCTTTACTTTGATGAGGGCCGCCAGGTTGTTCTTTAATTTTTCCATTCTTCCTCCAGATCTGCCAGTCGATGGTTGATCACCTTGATCTGCTCCTCCACCACCGGCATCCTTTGTGCAAAATTGTTGTGAAGTCTGACCTCCCTGGTCAGCTCCTCTAATTTTGTTTCCGTGACGGCCTGGGAAGTTTGGATCTTCGCTTCCGTCTTTCTTGCTGTGGCTAAATTGGTGACCACCACTCCCAAAAGGGAAAGACCGCCGCCGATGATCGCCACAGTTATGGCTTCTGTCATATCTCTTGCCCTCCCTAACTCTTCGTCAGGAAGTCGCTGTGGCAGAAGCCTACCAGGTTATCTGCCGTTTCCACGCGCAGCCACACACCGGTGTAATGCCCCAGGCAGTTTACGGTGTCCCCCTTCTGTAACAGCGCCAGCTTCTGATGGTTTGTGCCTGCGCCGCTTCTGACCCACAAGCCGGCTTCTTCATTGACCTGATAGGTGCCTGCCTTTGCGGTGTCGTAGTGGGCAGGTGTTTCCGTTCCGTCTGTGGTTTCCTTTTCAGGATCCACAGGCTTTTCCGGCTCACTTTCGCCAGGCGCAACATAAGTAACACCAAAGTGCTTGCACACGCCCTTGCAGATGGCTTCGCCGATCAGCTCCGGGTTTTCCGTCAGCCATTTGGCCACCTTCTCATTGTCGTGGAAGTCCACCTCCAGGTACACAGCGGGAGCTTTGGGGGTATTCAGCTCGTACAGCTCCGGGTGGGAGGAGATGTTTTCACTGGTTCCGGGCGTAATCGGTGCCAATTCGCCATGGATGTCCTTGGCAGCCTCGTAGGCCTCCCCCTTCTTTGCGTATACCATGGTGCGGGTGCCGGTCACCTTGCCGTCGAAGGCGTTGGTGTGGATGGGAATATGCAGATCTGCCCCCCAGGCATCCGATTCCCTGCACCGGACCTGCATAGTCTCCCACTGCATGGTCTTTACCTCAAAGCCGCAGCGCAGAAGGGCTTTTTCCGCGGCGGCCGCCATCTTTCCACACTCAGCCGCTTCGTTGGTATTCCCCCAAGCGTACTTATTGCCTGTCTGATTGGATGGGGATAAAAAGATCTTTTTCATTGCGTTTCCTCCAGTTCCTTTATTTCTTTACGCCAGGCAGCCCGGTTTTTTACCGTTTCGGTAATTTGGGAAAGGGTCACCGCCCCTTCCACCACCTTCAGGATCAAATAGTCCGTGCTGCGCAGGCTTTCCTTCAGCTGCTCTATCCGCCGCCGGGCCAACTCACCGGGGGTGTAGGGCACAAAGCGCAGAATATCCTCGTATTCATCCCAGGCTTCCTTTGCCGCTACACCGGGCACATCTTCCACCCAGGCAACCTCCTTGCCGCCATTTTTATATTCCTTTACCGTTTCATAATGGCCCTTGGAAGGGACCGCTTCTACCGCGGGATGGTGGCGCAAGAAAAGGCGGTCTCTTTTCAGGTAGCCTTTGCTTTTATCCACTGTATGCAGTAAAGTGTTGTTTTGATCCAAAATCCTCATTCGATTCTCCTCCAAATAGACACCGTAGCATATGGCGGCATATTGTTGTGGGCCTTACCGCCACCGGCATTTGCCGTATAAGAACGGTCATTTGCCTTATCGCCCAAACCGTCGCCGTCACCGTTTAAGGCAACCGCAAATCGGTTTGCGCTGCCGCTGCTTGTAGACCAGTAGTCCAGGAAGCCATGGCTGTGACTGGGAAGCTCCTCTTCTGTCAAAGCAACCGTAGCCGCGCCGCCAAACCTGCCGATCTCCTCTTCCCCGGTACAGCCAAACAGGAATACACCTTCCCCGGTTTGCGGGTTGAGCACCCGCACCCAGACCCCGCCAAACAGCTCTGCCGGACTTTTATGGTCCCAGGCAATGTAAATACTGTTTACCGGGTAGGCCCGCAGGGGATCACTTTCCTTCTGCAGCTGCTGCTCAGAAACAGCCCTGTAGCCGTCTGCCAGGGTCACCGGCACATGGAAGGCAAAGTCCTTCTGTCCCCAGTCAAACACCGGCACACCGGGATTGACGGTCAGGGGGACTTCCAGCGTCATCAGCTTATCCGCCACAGTCACGGTAAGAAGAGAAGCCTTGTCATAGGGAAGCTCCTCCACGGTGACGGCAGCGGTGTAAGTATCCTCTGCCCAAACTACGCTCAGAGGGAGCTCCCTGTCTCCCACCCGGCAGACAGCTTCCAGTGCGTTTTCCGCTGCTCCGAAATTGCCTGCCCACCAGTCCCCGGAAACGGTCAGCTCCACCTTGTCCGAGGTGGGTGCCTGCCTTCGCAGGGTGCAGTTAGCCGTCAGCTTCCTGTAAGCGATCAGTGGCTTTTCCAGGGTAAACTCTCCCCGGTAAAGGCGGCTGTCGGTGGCACTGAAAAGGAAAGTGCCTGTTTCCACATTGGGAAGCACCAGGGCATCCCCCTCCACCTCCAGGCCGTTGATCTGCCTTTTTGTAATGACTGCCCCCTTTCGGGCTTCCGCTTCTATTTGACAGGCCGCCTGGGAAAAGAAGCGGACAAGGGTGTTTTCGTCCCCTGTAAGAGAAAGGGTCTTTTCGTTGCAGTCGGTCACACTGCCCCCTACCAAAGGCAAACAGTCCTCCTCCCGGCAGGAAGCATAGAAGCTGCAGCTTTGGCTCTCCCCTATTTGGGTATCTCCCAAATAGGTGGTGCACACAACGCGACATTCCAGCTTCCTGTCGTTGGGGATCTTCTCATAAAAGGCTTCCGGCACCGAAAAGGAAAGGGCGGTGGCGCTCAGCCGCACCGGCTGGGTGCTCAGCTCCCCTTCTGCAGTCAAATAGCCCTCCAAGCCATCCGTGTGGAGGGCAAGGGTGTGGGTGTAGGCGCTGTTTTTTCTGTCCACCAGCACCATACAGGCAGAGCCGATGAAGCAATCCGTTGCCCCCAGGGTGCTTGGGCGGTCAATGGTGCGAAGCTCCCAAAGACCCTTTGCGGTTTTCACGGTACTGGTGTAGATGGCAGTTTCCAGGCTGATCTCCAGGCTTTGGCTGCCATCTTCCCGGTGGCTTACCTCCAGTGTGCCGCTGACTGAGCCCTTCGCCGCCGGAAATTTGGGGGCGTTGTAGTACACGATAGGGCTGTAGTAGACCTGCTGGGCCCCAATTTTCAAGGTTGTAGGGCCGGTGGTGTAGTAGCTTGCCTTGCCGCCGGTGACCGTCAGAGTCCAGTGAATAAGGGATTTATTTTCTGCCGGCACCGGCTCCTGGGTACATTCCACATACAGATACCGACCGTTATAGTCGTGGGATTCCAATCTAAATTCCAGCATTGTTTCCTCCTACAAAGAAGCAGGCGGTGCGGAAAGCATCCGTACCGCTGCTGTAATCCTCCAGCCGGGCATTGTCGCCTATGGTCAGGTAATTGCGGACGGTCACATCGGCGGCCTCCACACCCCGGTTGTTGGCCTGCAGGATCACCTGCCCCGACCGACGGACATACATACCGGTGTTATCCAGCTTGTTTTCCATTTCCTCACCGGATTTGGAGATCCACAGGCCCTCCCCATCAAAGCGGTAGCCGGTGGAGGTGGTGACGGTGTGGGTGCCCTGCTGCTCTATCTGGGAAAGGCGCAGGCTCAGCTTGCCGCTGTCCTGGGCCAGTTGGGAAAGCTGGGTCTTTACCCCGGCAGATGCCTCCTGCTGCCGAAGGACCTGGGTACGGATGCCGTCAAGGTCCATTTCCAGCCGGGAAAGGGCCTTGTTTTCTTCCACATTTTCCGCTAAGATGCCATCTATATCCATCTGCAGGTGCAAAACCTTGCCGGAAAGGCTGCGAAGCTCCTGCCGGCTAATGACCCGGGCCTGCTCCCGGCTGTGGACGCCCTCACAGGAAAGGCTGTCCTTTCCTGCGGTGCGTACCCGGCCCATCACATAGAAGGTGTGCAGTGCGCCTTCCCTGTTTCTGATCTGTATGATCTGCCCCGGCAGGATATTAAGCTCACCGGAAACCGCCACCGCCCCCGGGGTGTAGGAAATGGGCGATAACAGCTCATAAAGACTTTGGGCAACCCCTGAAAGGGATTGCCCGTTTTTGGCGGTAAGAAGAGGATTGCCTTCCACCACATATACATTTTCCCCGCCCCTGTCCTGGGGGTACACAGTACCCACATCGGTGGCATCCCTGCGGATCTGCACCCGGTCGATGGGCGCAACCTCCTGCTGATGCTTAGCGCTCCCCCGGAAATACCAGTTTTCGCCAGCCGGCTCCAAAAGAATATCTGTGGGGGTGTACCAGGCAAATTCTACCTGCCCGTCGGCAGTGGCCCGGCAAAACCTGCCTGTGGCCTGGCCGATCCAGGAAAGGAGCATTCTGCCGGTAATGTCACTGCCTTCAAAGGCCTCCACCGGGTACTCTCCATTGGGAAGGGTGGCTTCTAAAAGGGAAAGGCCGCACTGCTGGCAAACCATCCCCCCCAGCTCCTGCAGGGTGTAGGGCCAATGGGAAAGACTTTTCAGCCAGCCGGTCAGGTCCTTATCCAGCTTTTGCAGGCTGTCAAAGGCGGTGAGCCGGAACAGACCCACCCCGGATTTTTCCAGGCTGCTCACAAAGAAAACGCCCTGTTTTTCCTCGCCCCGGTATAATTCCACCCGGTCACCGGGGCAGATCCCCACCTGCTCAGCATCACAAAGCAGTGTTACCTCCAGGCAGGCGGCAAATACACTGCCGCAGGTAAGGGCCCCTTCCGTATTCACCTTTTGGGTGAGCGTCACCTTCTTTATGGAAGGATTTTCCTCCGGGCCGGAGGCGATTTTGCCCCCATTGGGCAAAATAAGACTGTGTACTTCCATAAAAGCACCTCCTAACAGGGAATGATCTGGAAGGAATAGCCCATCCAAAGACCGCTGCGGGCACTTTTCCAGCTGATGGCGTATTTGCTGCGGTAGCAGGTCATCTGCCGGGGCGTGCCGTCCTCCTCCGAAGGGAAGGTGAAGGTAAAGGTGGGCGCTTTGGGAAAAAGGCCCTCCATATACTGCCGCTCCTGCTCCGTCAGATGGTCGTAGGAAAAGCTCCACACAGGCATTTTGTAGCGCAGGACCCGCCGGTGCATATAGCCTGCCTCATCCCGGCCGGAGTCGCTGTCGTCCAGGTCCTCATAGCTGACCTGGACCTTCTCATCAGGGGCAAGCATACACTTGCCGTTGATCATAAAAAGCTCCGTTGTTTCTCTCATATGCCGCCTGTTGCTAAGGACATCCTCCTTTCATATCTTGCCACCGCTCCTGCCAGAGCGCCATCGGACACATCCAGGCCCAAAATGGCCTCCAATATTTTCTCCTGCCGGGCAGTGACAGCGTTGAAGCCGGCCATCATACCTTCCAGACGGTCAGCAAGGGCCAGATCTAAGGCCTGCTGAATGGTGGAAAGGGGGGCTTCAATGTTGGTGCCGTTCTTCTGGTCGCCCACCACCGCCATAAAGGGCTTGTTGGCGGGCAGCACCGCACCCCGGGCCAGCCGGGGAATATTGCTGGTGTAAATGTTCCGGAGCTTAATGTTCCGGACCGCATTGGCGATGGAGGGGCTTACCGTTCCCAGTCCCTCCAAATTGTTGCCCAGCCCCCCAAACATCTGGTTGAAGGAGCTGCTGATGCCGGTGACCGCCTTTTCAAAGTAGCCGATCACCCGGTTCAGGAAGCCCCTTGTGCCGGTCTCCGAGGGGACAAGCACCTTCTGCTCCACAAAGCTCCAAAGGTCGCCCAGCATCTGCTTGATGCCGCTCACAGCATTGCCGGCATTCTCCTTCAGGCCGCTGAAGCCGCCGCCAATCGTATCCAGAGCGGGCAGAAAGCCTCCCAAAAGGCCCAGCACCGCCCCCAGCTCTCCGGGCAAAAGGGACATACTCTGGTTTACTGTCCCAAGCACAGGCGCCAGGTTCTGCATCATCTGAAGAAACAGGGTGCTGTCAGTCTGCAGAGCCTGTCCGTAGCCTAAGATCTTATCCAAAAAGCCCATAATATCCCGGGCCAGGGGAACTTGTCCCAAAATCCGGTCACCCAGATCTTTTACCCTGTCGCCCATAGCCTGGATGTTGGCAACGATCTTTTCTCCGTAGGCCAGGGCCAGCTTTTGCAGCACATTTTCCCACAGCCAGGTAAAAATGGGGCGAAGCTCCTCCAGCACCTGTCCCAGGGTCTGCAGGGAGCTTGTCAGTACCTCCAGCACCGTGGGCAGCACCGTTTCCGCCGCCCACTTTGCCAGAGGCACCAGCAGATTCAGATACACCCATTCCAGAGCCGCCCCCGCCTTTTCCAGCACCGGCTGGAAGGCCTTGAGGGCCTTGTTTGCCCCCTCGATGGCGGGGCTGAAGCTGATGCTCTTCAGGGGCTCCCACAACTGCTGCAGCTTGCTGACCACCTTCTCCCAGCCGGGAAGAATTTGGCTTTCATCGGGGATCAGAGCGCTGCCAAGACCGGAACTGCCGCTTTTTCCCAGCCGCTGGATCTGGTCGAAGCCAGCCAGATGCCGCTCCAAAGAGGCGGTAGTCCCCACCACGCTTTTCAGGCTCTTTTCATAGCTTTTTACCCCGAAGGTGCCCTCCACAAAGGCAGAAACGATCCTTGCTACGGTGTTTGCCAGCCTGGAAAAGGCATCTGCCGCCCCATTTACCACCGGCAGCACCAGCCCGGCAATGGGGGCCGCCACCCGGATCATAGCGTGCTCCATACCGGTCAGACGCAGTTGGGTGTCATAAAGGGCAGCAGCCAGCTCCTGGCCATAGACCTGGGCCATTTTGGTCTGCTTGGACAGGCTGTCCACTGTAAAAGCCTTCTCCCAAAATTCGGGGAGGGATTTTAAGCCCTTGCGAATGGTGTCCTTGACTTTGGCGATGGAAAGGCGGACCGCCCGGTTAGTACGGATGGTCAGATTTTCCACTTCCTTTTCCACGGTCCTTGACACCTTCTGCCAGTTCTTTTTTACGGTTTTGATGATTTCCTTCAGTTCACCGAGTATTCGCTCATCTTCACTGCTAAAATAAATTACCACTATATCACCTGCCTTATTTCCTTTGGCCCAGGCCTAACCGGGCCATCAGCCGGGCTTTTTCCTCTATTTCCTCCCGGCTTTCCTTTCTTGGCAGGTCCACAAGAGCCCTGTTGCTGCGATAGTAGTCCGCTTCCCAATCGCAAAGCTTTTTCCCCTCCAGCCGCTTGCGCCGGATGGAAACCACTGTGGAAAGCTGTCCCTCCCCAATGCCGTGAAACCAGGAAAGGAAGGTCCACCAGTGAATGTAAGGCATTTCCCGGATCTCCCGGCCTGCCACCTTATTCACATCTGCCACGATGATAGAAGCATCCTTTTCCCAGTCCAAAAGAGGCGGGCCTTCCGGGCCGCTGTCCTGCCCGCCCCCATTTACAAACCAGGCAAAGTATTCTGCCCCCTCCTGAAAATGGGCTTCCTTCAGGGGCTCTATGTAAAACAGGGCCAAAGCCACCTGCCAACGGATGTATTCCGGTAAGTCAGGAGCTTCCAAATAGGAGAAGATCTCCAAAATATCCCGAAAGTCCGTGTGCAGACTGTAGGTTTCGCCCCCAAGCACGGTCTGCCGGGGTAGAGAAAAGCCGGTCATGCCTGCTCTTCCCTACGGCTTTGGGCCTTCTTTTGGGCCTTCTCCACCTCCTCCCGGGCACAGGCCCGGGCACCCTTTTCCATTATGGGCTGGAGGGCAGAAAGCAGATTGACGATCACCCGCTCACCGTTCTGCCCGGTGGCCAGCAGGCTCACGCCCCCCAATAGCTTCTCAAAATCATTTTGAGGACCAAAGACCCAGGAAAGCATATCCTTCAGCTTCCGGTCTGCTTCCGCAAGCAGTGTTATCCCCTTGCCCTCCCGGGCCTGGGCCGTTAAGTCCTCCTCAATGGCCTGAAGCTTCTCCTCACAGGCCATAAACCGGGCATAGAGGTTGGGGTCTGCGGGATTGAACCGCAGAACACCTCCCTCCCCCAGCTGAAAACTGCGCATACCGCTGTCAAACTTGATCTTCTCCATTTGGTTTTTTCTCCTTTCTTCGCCGCAAGCGAACATACGCGAAGCGTATATCATCTGCAAAGCAGATATCATACCCGAAGGGTATATCATCCGTTTCAAAGAAACGGATATCATTTTAATGAGATATCTTCGATATGATATAGGGCTTACGCCCTATCAGAGTGTCAAAAAAGCCGCCAAACGTCAAAAAGCAGGACAAAGTGACAATTTCTAACAAAGCCTTCCCCCTGGGGGGGAAGGTGGCAAAAATCTCTGATTTTTGACGGATGAGGGGTTAAAATGGCTTGCTACGCAAGGCTTTTTGACTTACTGCGCAACTCTCC
>JAZQLG010000055.1:0-11208 GCA_045542575.1 Faecousia sp. | reverse complement strand
ATTACGGGAGATATGCCTACTCCTATAAAGTACTATAACAAAAGCATAAAGGATACATTTAAAACCATAGAGGATGAAGCGAATCGCTCGCTCCTAAATCAGCTTCCTGAAGATATAAAACCATATTATGAAAAAATATTTTTTAAGACACCAGAGTATGAGTATGAATGGAAATTGGTAAAGGCAGCTGACAAAATTTCTGCTCTTATAAAATGTATGGAGGAAGAAAAAACCGGTAATAGGGAGTTTGTTAAGGCAAGAGAAACAACAAACCAGAGATTGATTGCGCTGTACGAAAAAATGTACGATGACCTGAAGCCTGAAAAAAAGATTAACCACGAGCGATTAGCGGTGATCGGCACATTGATAGAAAACTTGGGCGAAGGGCTTACACCTGAGACAACAAAAGAAGTGTTAACAGATACTCTGGCAACAGCCTTACAGTTACAGGATTTATCTAAGAACATCTAAATAGGGCAACTACCACGGATTTTCCGTGGTAGTTGTTTTTGTTGTTCCCGGCAAAAAAACAAGCCACCCGTTTGGGTGGCTTGTAAAAACATTGTACGTCTGATTAACGCTTGGAGAACTGGGGAGCTCTTCTTGCGGCCTTCAAGCCGTACTTCTTTCTTTCCTTCATTCTGGGGTCGCGGGTCAGGAAACCGGCAGCCTTCAGAGTGGGGCGCAGCTCGGGGTTCAGGGTCAGCAGAGCCCGGGAGATGCCGTGACGGATAGCGCCGGCCTGACCGGAAACACCGCCACCAGCAACGGTGACAACAACGTCAACCTTGCCCAGCAGGTCGGAGGTGACCAGGGGCTGACGAACGATCAGCTTCAGGGTATCCAGACCGAAGTAGTCGTCCATATCGCGGCCATTGATGATGATGGAACCGGTGCCGTTTTCGTATACACGAACGCGGGCAACGGAGGACTTACGGCGGCCGGTGCCGTAGTTATACTTTCTTTTGCTCTCGTACATAATCGTCTACCTCCAAATTACAGGGTCCAGGCTTCAGGCTTCTGGGCGGCGTGAGCGTGCTCAGCATCCTTGTACAGGTGCAGGCGGCCCAGGCAGTGACGGCCCAGAGTGTTCTTGGGCAGCATACCCTTAACAGCCAGTTCCATGGCGTAGTCGGAACGCTTTTCCATCATGATGCGAGCCTTGGTTTCCTTCAGACCGCCGATCCAGCCGGATACGCGGTAGTAGGACTTCTGATCCAGCTTGCTGCCGGTCAGGATAGCCTTGTCGGTGTTGATCACGATGACATAGTCGCCGCAGTCAACGTTGGGGGTGAAATCGACCTTGTGCTTGCCGCGCAGCAGGTTGGCAACGGTCACAGCGGTGCGGCCCAGGGGCTTACCGGCAGCGTCGACAACATACCACTTGCGGGCAACAGTCTCGTTCTTTGCCAGAGTAGTGGACATTATGGTTTCCTCCAATAGGTTAAAATATTTTGACAAACGTAAAAAACTGCGCTAAAATCTTTGTGAGCGCTTGAAAATTATAACACAGGAAATATAAATGTCAACCGGTATTTTGAAAAATTTTCTAAAATCCTATGCAATCTCGTGAAAGCTCTTGTTTTCTCCTGTTTTCTCTTGAATGCTCGCTTTCTATTTTCAAAAATTTTTGGAGGAAAACCCTCAATGCAGAAACTTTTGGGCCTTGTTCGCCGTTGCGTGGACGACTATCATATGATCGTTGCCGGCGATAAGATCGGCGTGGGTGTGTCCGGCGGCAAGGACAGCCTTGCCCTGTTGGTGCTTTTGGCGGAGCTTCGCAAGTTCCACCCGGCGGAATTTACTCTGGAAGCCATCACCATCGATATGGGGCTTGGAATGGATTACAGTCAGGTGGCTGCCCTTTGCGAAAAGCTGGAAGTGCCCTTCACCCAGGTGCAGACCCAGATCGCACCCATAATCTTTGACCACCGAAAGGAAAAGAATCCTTGCTCCATGTGCGCAAAGATGCGCCGGGGCGCTCTGAATGAAGCCCTTTTAAGCCGTGGCCTTTCCAAGCTGGCCCTGGGTCACCACTATGACGATGCGGTGGAGACCTTCGTGATGAATCTTCTTTTTGAAGGCCGGATCGGTTGCTTCCAGCCGGTGACAGACCTGGACCGCACCGGCATTGTGCAAATCCGGCCAATGCTCTACATCCACGAAAAGACGGTGGACAACTTCGTAAAGAAGCAGGAGCTGCCGGTGGTGGAAAACCGCTGCCCGGTGGATAAGAACACCAAGCGGGAAGAAGTCAAAAAGCTTGTGTACGACCTTTCTCAGCAGTATCCGGATCTGAAGGAACGAATCTTCGGCGCAATGCAGCGCCTGCCCTTGCCGGAATGGGAGCCCCAAGGCCGCTATAAGCGCCCCAAGGAACAATGATATCCGTTCTTTGCAGAACGGATGATATACCTTCGGTATGATATCCCACTATTGTGGGATGCTATATGCCTTTAGCATATGAAAGAACGGATAGTATTTCATATTTTCACGAAGTGGAAATATATCATAGGGTGTAAACCCTATATCATATCTCGCAATAGATATATCATTTATAAAAACGGCAGACACTTGCAAAGTGTCTGCCGCTCTGTTTTATGGCTTACATACACCACAGGGAGAATAGCCCTGGGTAAGAAGCGCCTCTCTTGTGCCGGTATAGTCCTTTCGGTTTTTGTCGCTGATCTCCCGGGCGCTGTCACAGGCCGGATCGTGGAACTTTTTGGAATTGGTGTTCAGCACATATTGCTTCTGGGCACTGTTGCCGCCCATACCGTCAAAGGCATCTGCGTTTTCATTTTTTGCCGTGGAAAAAGTCACTGTTTTACCGTCAGAGGTGCAGAGGATATCTCCCTGCAGGTCCGTCCGGTAGGTTTTTACATCCGCGTCCCGTAAACGGCTGAGCACTTCTTCTGTGGGGTGGCCGTAGGTGTTATCCTTGCCTACGGAAATCACGCCATAGGCAGGTGCTACCTCCCGCAAAAAGGCATAGCTTGTGGAGGTTTCGGAGCCGTGGTGGCCAACCTTCAAAACGGTGGATCGGAGGGGAATGTCCCGGTCCAAAAGCGCCTGCTCCACGATCCGCTCCGCATCTCCGGTGAAGAGAAAAGAGGTTTCTCCATATGTAATACGCAGGACGATGGAAGTGTTGTTGGTGTCGCTTTCTGTATTAACTGCCAGGATCTCACAGCCGGCACTGCCTAAAGAGAAGGCTTCGCCGACTTCCGGAACGGTCAGCTGGCAGCCGTGCTTCTGGGCAGCTTTTTTGAAGTTTTGGAAGGCTTTGGTGTCATAGTCTGTCACAGGGGAAAAGACCTTTCCGGCAGAGGCAAAGCTTAATGCGCCGGCAAGACCGCCGATGTGATCCTCATGGGCGTGGGTGCCGATCACATAGTCAAGATGGGTAACGCCATGCTTTTTCAGGTAGGTGTACATCAGGTTGGAATCTTCCGCGTTGCCGCCGTCAATAAGCAAGGCTTCTCCGTCGCAAAGGACCAGCGCCGCATCTGCCTGTCCTACATCGATAAAATGGACGGCAAAGGAGGATCCGTCGGGAACAGGTGTGCCTTCGGGCGCAGGTGCTTCCTGGCTGCCGCAGGCGATCAGGGAAAGGCACAGCAAAAGGCATAGTAAAATAGCAAATAACCGTTTCATATAAACTCCTTAAAATGGATAATAGTATTCTTCTGCATATAAGTGGTCCAACGCCCACTTTTTGGGATTGTTTTCTATGTATTCCCAAATTTCATTGTAATCTTCCTGGTTGCGTATTACATGGTCGTAATACCGCCCCTGCCAAATATTCTCACCGTATTCCCGGTTACAAAACCGCTTGAATGTACTTACGAATTTTGCCACCGTAGAATTTCTGTTATCTATCGCGGTTTTCTGTGTAGGGACAGGCCTCCCGGACTGTCCGTTAACCGTAATCAACAAATGAATATGGTCCGGCATAATCACATATTTGTCTACAGATAAATAATTATAAAATGCGCCCATTTGCCGGATATACTTATCTGCAATTTCTCCGTGCGTCAACAATTGTATTTGAGGACAGTCGAGGACGCCTGTCCCTACGGATATTTGAGATAAGATGTTCTCTCTGTTTTGGGTGCAAAGGGTAATGAAATAAGCACCGGTTTGGCTGTAATCGTAATTTGTGAGCCGATTTGGTTTTCTTTGAGGTAAGGGTTTCATATGTATCACCAAGATGATTATATAGCAAAATCCGCAGAGGAGCAAGCCCTCTGCGGATTTTTGGTGGTTCTTATTTCACAGTGCTGGTGGAGCGCAGGGTCACATCATGGTAGCCGCCCTCTACGATAGAAACGGAGGATACCAGGGTGAGCTTTGCATCTTTTTGCAGGTCGGGGATGGTCAGCACGCCACAGTTGCACATAGTGGATTTCACCTTGTAGAGGCTGGCTTCCACATTATCGTGGAGGGAGCCTGCATAGGTAACATAGGAGTCAACGCCTTCTTCAAAGGAAAGCTTGCTGGCGCCGCCCAGGTCGTAGCGCTGCCAGTTTCGGGCACGGTTACTTCCTTCGCCCCAGTATTCCTTCATATAAGCGCCGTTCACCATTACCTTGGGGGTGGGGGACTCGTCGAACCGGGCGAAGTAACGGCCCAGCATCAAGAAGTCCGCGCCCATAGCCAGCGCCAGGGTCATATGGTAGTCGTGGACGATGCCGCCGTCGGAGCAGATAGGCACATAGATGCCGGTCTCCTTAAAGTATTCGTCACGGGCAGCGGCCACCTCGATCAGCGCGGTAGCCTGTCCTCTGCCGATACCCTTGGTTTCCCGGGTGATGCAGATAGAACCGCCGCCGATACCTACCTTAACGAAGTCTGCGCCGGCTTCAGCCAGGAAACGGAAGCCGTCCCGGTCTACAACATTACCGGCACCAACCTTTACGGTGTCACCGTAGTTTTCACGAATCCAGTCGATGGTCTTTTTCTGCCAGCAGGAGAAGCCTTCAGAGGAGTCGATACACAGAACATCCGCACCGGCCTCCAGCAGAGCAGGCACGCGGGTTGCATAGTCCCGGGTATTGATGCCGGCACCCACCAGGTAACGCTTCTTGCTGTCCAGCAGCTCCTGGGGGTTGGCTTTGTGGGAAGCATAGTCCTTGCGGAATACGAAATACATCAGGTGATCGTTCTCGTCCACGATGGGCAGAGAATTCAGCTTGTGATCCCAAATAATGTCGTTGGCTTCTTTCAGGGTGGTAGAAGCGGGAGCGGTAATCAGCTTTTCCCGGGGAGTCATAAAGGTAGCGACCTTTTCGCTTACATCCATACGGGAAACACGGTAGTCACGACTGGTGACAATACCCAAAAGCTTGCCGGTGGCAGTGCCGTCGTCGGTGATCGCTACGGTGGAGAAGCCGTTGCACTCCTTCAGAGCCAACACATCAGCCAGGGTGTTTTCAGGGGTCAGGTTGGAAGCGGAAACCACAAAGCCGGCCTTGTGGCCCTTCACCTTGGCTACCATAGCTGCCTGGGACTCGACGGTCTGAGAGCCGAAGATAAAGCTCAGACCGCCTTCCTTTGCCAGGGCGATGGCCAGAGTGTCATTGGAAACGGACTGCATAATTGCAGACACCAGGGGTACATTCAAAGAGATCGCCGGCTCTTCCTGACCCTTACGGTACTTGGTCAGAGGGGTGCGAAGGCTCACCCGGTCGGGGATGCAGTCTTCAGAAGAATAGCCGGGGACCAGCAGATATTCACTAAAGGTACGGCTGGGCTCAGAGTAATAAAATGCCATAAGATTACCTCCTGCAAAATATGTGTTATTAATTGGTTATTATACAGCCAAAAAGGTCGTTTGGTCAAGCCCTTCTTTGCGAAAAAAACCCTTTTTATCAGGATATTATCAATCTTTTTTTGCCGGTGCTTCCAACCGTTGCTTTTTGGAGGAATCTTTGGTAGAATAAGAAAAAAGTTTTGGAGGGGTATGTATGTCCCAAAAACCGCTGCACGTGCTGGTGCTCGCCACCTGGTATCCCCACGGGGGAGACACGCTGATCGGCATTTACCATAAACAGTTCTGTAAAGCTCTGGCAGAGGCCGGGGTAAAAGTGAATATGCTCCATGTGGATGCAAAGCCCATTTCCACCGCCCCCCGCTATCCCTTTATGAAAAAGACCTTCAAAATAAAGGAGGAGAGCTACGACACCCACTTCCGGCTGATGCTGAACCGCCGCCGTATCTCCGAAAAATATCAGCAGGATGCCTATGTAAAGACCATGCGGAAGCTTTACAAAGCCTACGAAGCGGAAAACGGAAAGCCGGATCTTCTTCATGCCCAGGTGATGATCCCTGCCGGACACGCAGCCTGCGTGCTGGGCAAGGAGTTTGGGATCCCGGTTATGATCACGGAGCACGCTTCCTATTATCAGCGGTTCTTTACCGGCTGGCACATTCCCTATATGGATCTCGTTGCCCAAAATGCCGCAAAGATCACCTGCGTAGGCAAGCATATGGTGGATTACCTGCAAAGGGAGAAAAACATTCCTGCCCAGGTGCTGCCCAATATCGTGGATATTTCCATATTCCATAGACCCCGGAAGAAAAAGACGGACAGCACCCTGCGCTTTGTCACGGTCTGCGCCCTGCGCCATGGCAAGAATATCCGCAAGGGCCTGCAGGCCTTTGCGAAGCTTCGGAGCGAAGGGCGGCTGACAGATTTCCATTACACTGTGGTGGGAGATGGCTACTTGCTGGACGGCTATAAAAAGAACGCCAAAGAGCTGGGCCTGACGGACTGCGTCACCTTTGCGGGCCAAAAGACCCACGAAGAAATTGCGGAAATACTTACCCAGACAGATGTGATGCTGGTGACCTCCAACGGAGAGACCTTCTGCATCCCCGCTGTTGAAGCTGCTGCCGCCGGTGTGCCGGTGGTCAGCACCAAATGCGGCGGCCCGGAGGGCTTTTTGACCCCGGAGGTTTCTGAGTTTTGCGAAGTGGACAATGAGGAAAGTATGGCAGATGCCATTATGCGGATGGTCGACCGCCTGCAGGAAGTGGACGAAGGGGCTGTCCGCGCTGTGGCAAAGCCCTTTGACAGCGCCGCTGTAGCGGCCCAAGCCATTTCCTATTACAACGAAATACTGCAAAAATAAAGAGCGGGCGTGTTCAACTGAACACGCCCGTCATTTTATTGCTTGGGATCGGAAAGAACTTCCTTGAAGGAGGTTGCCAGACCGGCAAGGCCCTGAATTTCAGAGGGGATGATGATCTTGGTGGCTTTGCCGTCAGCGGCCTTTTGGAAGGCTTCCAGAGCTTTGAGCTTGATGACTTCCTCAGAAGCGCCGGCTTCTTTGATCATACGGATGCCCTCAGCAGTAGCGGTCTGCACCTTGATAATGGCTTCGGCCTGACCCTCCGCCTCCAGAATTTGGGCCTGCTTCTTGGCATCTGCCCGCAAAACGGCAGATTCCCGCTCGCCTTCTGCCAGCAAAATGGCAGATTTGTTTTCGCCTTCTGCCCGCAGGATGGCTTCTCTGCGTTCCCGCTCGGCCTTCATCTGCTTTTCCATCGCATTCTGGATTTCCTTGGGAGGCAGGATGTTTTTCAGCTCTACCCGGTTGATGCGGATGCCCCAGGGGTCAGTGGCCTCGTCCAGGATCAGCCGCATTTTGCTGTTGATAATGTCCCGGGAGGTTAGTGTCTGGTCCAGCTCCAGCTCACCGATGATGTTACGCAGGGTGGTGGCGCTCAAGTTTTCGATGGCGGTAAGGGGGTGCTCCACACCGTAGGTATAGAGCTTGGGGTCGGTAATCTCATAGTAGAGCACGGTATCGATCTGCATGGTAACATTATCCTTGGTGATCACAGGCTGAGGGGGGAAGTCTACAACCTGCTCCTTCAGGGAAACGTTTTTTGCAATTTTTTCAATAAAAGGAATTTTAATATGCACACCTACGCTCCAGGTGGTTTTGTAAGCACCCAGCCGTTCAATAACCACGGCTCTTGCCTGCTGCACCACCCGAATACTGCTGGCAATGATAATCAGTGCAATAATAACCAGTACAATCAAAATTTCCATAATAGCTCCTTTCTTTTACACCGCATCCTGCGGTTCCACAATCAGTTTTACGCCCTCAATGGCGCAAATACTTACCGTTACATCTGCCGCGATGGGGGCACCGTCCCTGGACCGGGCAGACCAAATTTTCCCCGTGCAGCTGCAAAGCCCCTTTCCCTCTTCGTTGGAAATGGCTTCCTTGACAACAGCAGTCTGCCCGATAAGGCTGTCTGCATTGGTACGGATATACCGGGTGTTTATATACTTCCGGACCAGGGGCCGGGTTGCCACCAGTGCCGCACCGCTTACCAGGGCGAACAGCAAAACCTGCAGCCAAAGCGGCCCGCCCAGCAAGGCACAAATGAGTGCTGCCAGAGAGCCAATGGCAAACCAAATGATCACCAGGCCTGCGGTAGCGCCTTCTATAAGAAGCATAGCAAGGGTGGTAGTTAGCCAGAAAATAGATTCTGCTTGCATTTTTATCACCTCATTTTTATTATATTGTATGGGCATTTTCCTGTCAATCCCTAGAAAAAGGGAAAAGGATGTGGACTTTCCCGGCCCTTCGTGGTAATATGATGAAAAGGTACCTGTTTGGAGGTTTACAATGCTTTATTTATGGATGGGTCTTTATGGGGTGGCGGTGGTCGCCCTGGACCAGTTGACCAAATATTTAACCGTTTCCAATATCCTGCTGGGCCACGATGCCCCGGCCATTGAAGGCCTGTTTCACTTTACCTATGTGCACAACTACGGTGCGGCCTTTTCTTCCTTTTCGGGGGCAAGATGGTTTTTTGTGGCCCTGTTCCTGGTATTTTTAGGCCTGGTGATCTGGGAATTTGCCAAAAAGAAGATGCCTTTTACTACTTTGGAGCGGTGGTGCATCGTTTCCATTCTGGCAGGCGGCTTAGGCAATGTGATCGACCGGGTGCGGCTTGGCTATGTGATCGATATGATCGAAGTGGACTTTATGGAGTTTGCTATTTTTAATGTGGCAGACTGCTTCATCACCTGCGGTTGCATTCTTTTGATGGTGAGCCTTGTGTTCTTCAACAAGAAGTTTTGGAAGGAAGAAAGCAAATGATCTTAACTGCTGACCTGTCCGGGGAGCGGCTGGACGGATTTTTGTCCCGGGCCTTGCCGGATCTGAGCCGCAGCGCCGCGCAAAAGCTTTTGGAGCAGGGCCTGGTCCTTCGAAACGGCAAGCCGGGCAAGAAAAATGACCGGCTGGAAGTGGGGGACACGATTTCCGTCACCCTTCCCCAGCCGAAGCCTTTGGATGTGCCTGCCACGCAGATGGAACTGGATATCGTCTATGAAGACGAGGATGTGTTGGTGATCAATAAGCCCAAGGGCCTGGTGGTCCATCCGGCGGCAGGACACCAGGAGGATACCCTGGTAAACGGCCTTCTGTATGCCAAAGGGGACAGCCTTTCCGGCATCAACGGCATTTTGCGGCCCGGCATCGTCCACCGGATCGACAAGGATACCTCCGGCCTGCTGGCCATTGCCAAGAACGATTTAGCCCATACGGTGCTGGCATCCCAGCTAAAGGACCATACTATGGCCCGCACCTACGAAGCCATTGTCTGCGGCAGCTTTAAGGAAGACAGTGGAACGGTGGATGCTCCCATTGGACGCCATCCTTCCGACAGGAAAAAGATGTGCGTGACTGCCCGGAACAGCAAAAACGCCGTGACCCACTGGGAAGTGGTGGACCGGTATCCGGGTTATACCCACATCCGGTGCAAACTGGAAACAGGACGCACCCATCAGATCCGTGTCCATATGGCCCACATCGGCCACCCCATTTTGGGAGATACGGTCTACGGCCACAAAAAGCCGGAGCTGGGCCAGGACAGCCAGGTCCTCCACGCAGGAATTTTGTGCTTTGCCCACCCTCGAGACGGACATCCGGTAATCGTGGCGGCAGAGCTGCCGGAATATTTTAAGGAAGTACTGGAAAAATTAAAGAAACGCATATAGGAGTTTTATTATGCCCGACTTTTCCAAAGTTTTACTGACAGTGGATTTTGACCGGACCCTGACAGGGCCGGATTCCAGGATCCCGGAACGGAATATAGAAGCTATCCGCTATTTTATGGAAAACGGCGGCACGTTTACGGTCAATACAGGCCGCAGCACCACCACCTTTGCCCATTATCTGGAAACACTGCCCCGAAACGCCCAGCTGCTTTTGTACAACGGCTCTGCCGGGTATGACAAGGGTCAGCTGATCGATGTGCGGGAAATCGACCTGGATCCTTTGCAGGTGATCGCCGATATGCGCCGGCTGTTCCCGGATATGAATTTGGAGCTGCAGGGGGCGGACAACCATTACCTGGTGGAGCCTACGCCCAATGCAGAGGCTTACTATCGGGGAATGAAGTGGGGCTATGCTGTTTTCGATGAGAATACGCCCCTGTATCCTTTCCTGAAGTTTTCTTTGTTCGGCCAGACAGAAAAGCCGGCAGTGTCCGATCTGTTCCGTGCCAGCGAGGCAGAGCGCCGCTATTATGAAGAAGCGGCAGCCACCATTTCCAAAATGTATGCCGGCAAAGTGGATGTGATGCTGGCCGCGCCCCGGATTATTGATGTGCAGGCCATAGGCGTTTCCAAATGCGCCGCAGCCCGGAACCTGCAGAAAAAGCTGGGGAAAGAAATCTTGGTCTGCGTGGGAGATGCCCATAACGATATTGCCATGCTGGATGGGGCAGACTATGCTTTCTGCCCGGCAGATGCCATTGTGGCAGACCGGTATGAGAATGTGTGCGAATGCGGAAAAGGCGCGGTCGCGGACGTGATCTATGAAAAAATTCCTATGATTTGTGAAAATCAGCCTTGACAGCCAGGATTTATTATGCTAAAATCCTATGGCTGAATGGGTTAGGTCAACGCGGGTGTAGTTCAATGGTAGAACACCAGCCTTCCAAGCTGGATACGCGGGTCCGATTCCCGTCACCCGCTCCATAGATGCGCCAGTAGCTCAGCTGGATAGAGCAACTGCCTTCTAAGCAGTAGGTCGGGGGTTCGAGTCCCTCCTGGCGTGCCATTCAGGATTGGACATGGTGGGTGTAGTTCAATTGGCAGAGCACTGGATTGTGGTTCCAGGCGTTGTGGGTTCGAGTCCCATCACCCACCCCATATGCACTCTCTGATCTCCGGAG
>JAZQLG010000054.1:0-3664 GCA_045542575.1 Faecousia sp. | reverse complement strand
GGCCAGGGCGCTGAGGTAATACCACTGGGCATCCCGCTGGGTGGAATTATTTAGGGCGTTCAAGGCTTCGGCGAACCGCCGGAAACGGATGTACTGCTCCGCTGCCTGCTGGTAGCTGTCACCGGCTTGCTGCTGCCGGGTGTGTTGCTGCCAGGCGCCACCAAAGGGATCGTAGCCATAGCCACCGTAGCCGCTTTGGCTGCTTTGGCCGGAAGTACGGGCCTTTTCCGGATCTTTGATCTGCTCGTAGGCCGCGTTGATCTCCTGCATTTTCCGGGCAGCTTCCTGGTCGCCGGGGTTTACATCCGGGTGATATTTCTTTGCGAGCTTTCGATAGGCCCGCTTGATCTCATCGTCAGAAGCATCGGGGCTGACACCCAAAATCTTGTAGGGATCACCGATCATTTCTGTTCCTCCTGGGCGTCCTTTTTTCGGGGACGCAATCTTTCAAATTCCATCCAAACACCGCTGTAGAGGATGCAGTCAAGCAGCGCTTTGTCCTGCACCAGCGGCAAGCTTTCAAAATACTGCGTGCAGCGGGCCATATCCATAACCAGATATTGCTCCCACTTTTGCAGGTCTTCTCCGGTGCCCATAGCCAAGAAGGGATTGTATTTCCCTTTCTTTTTGTCTTTGTGGTAGTCTACCGCCGCATCCAGCAAATAAATAAACCGCCCCAGGGAGTTGCCCATTTGCCGCAGGGCAGGTGCCCACATATCCTCTTCATATACCAACAGCTCGCCCATCAACTGCCCAAAGCAAACGGCGGGCAGGTCGGGATTCTGGCAGCCTTCCTGCTCCAAACGGCTCAGGCGGGCAATGCAATCTTCCATAGCCCGGCATTGCCGGGGATAGCGGTCTTGGATCGCCGGCAGGCTTTTTTGTAGCGCGGAGGCGGCTATTTTGGCGGTCTTGCTGCCATCGTCACTGATGTCATCCAGAGCTTTGTAATAGGCCAGGGCCACGTTCATATCTGCGGCATAGCGAATGTATTGGCTGTCCACCCAAGGGCGGGGCTTTATGGGATGCAGACCGCAGGCGCGCTTTCCGGAAGTTTCCTCCGGTTCATAAAGGCTCATAAGCAGAAGGGCAAGGAAAGCCATATCGTAGCTCAAAGAAAGCCGTGCAGCTTGGGAGGAACGTCCACGGATCTGCCGGCAAATGCCGCAGTAGACTGCGCCGTAGCGCTGCTTTTGCTCTTTGCTCAAGTCTTTTGCGTTGGCAGTAACGTATCCAAACATAGGACCATCCCCCTTTTGTTTCCATATTACAACCCAAATATGAACAAGGTATAAATGCTTTAGGAATTATCTGTCAAAATCCGGTTGAGAATGCCTCCGTAAAACACGATGCTGATGCAGCAGTACAGCCACAGCATACTCAACGCTACGGCGTATACAGAGCCGTAGATCCGGGAATAGGTGGGGAAGTTTTCCACATACAAGGAGAAGATATGGGAAAATACCAACCAGCCGATGGATGCCAAAAAAGCGCCGGGCAAGCTGTCGCCCAAAGCGTTTTTGCGGTTTGGCAGCGCCATAAACATAGCGGTAAACAGAGCTGTCTGCAGGAATACCAGCAAAAAGAACCGCAGGTCCACGACTCCGTACAAAAACCGGAAAAAGGGAATGGAAGACCCTGCCATCAGTTCTAAAATACCGGTGCCGAACACGTGGAGCACAAGGGTCAGCAGCAGAACCAGCAGAAAAGCGAAGGTGTACAGCACGCTTAAAAAGCGGATCTGCAGAAAGCGCCGCTGCTCCGGCACCCGATAAATGGTATTGAGTCCGGTGATCAGACCATAGATCCCCCGGCTGGCAGACCACAAAGCGGTGATTGCCGACAAGCTGACCACCGTACCGGTGGTGTTTTCGTAGGTATTGACAATGAGCAGTTCCATCTCCGGCAGCAGCGCTTCCGGGATGATCCCCTCCAAAAACAGCAGCAAGCTGTGGACATCCAGAGGGGTGTAGCGGATGATGCTGAGCAGAAGAACCAACGCCGGGAACACAGACAATATCAGAAAAAAACCGGTGTTTGCCGCGTGGATTGGGATCCGCAGGTCACGAATTTCCTGCCAAAGACCGATGGCTCGTCCGATGAGGCCGTTCTTTGAAAAATCTTTCATAAGCACCCTCCTTTGAAGGATAGTATATGCAAGCTTTCTCAAGAATTCCCGCGCAATAAGACGAGTAGTGGAGTTGGGCGGATAGAGGGCAGAGGCGCCCCAAAGACAAGCAAACGGTCGGCGTTGGCGTACATAGGTACGTTAGTCCGACCGTTTGCGTAGTAAGGCAAACGCTTTACAAAGCAAGCTTTATGCCCCTCATCCGTCAAAAATGAAATATCTTGCCATCTTCTCCCAAAGAAGAAGGCTTTTGCTGCAATCAAAAATTGCGTTTGACGGTTTGGGACGCCTGTGATCTCTAGCCTTATTCGGCGGAGATCATATAGTAGTAGACAGGCTGTCCACCACGGATCAGGTTCACATCTGCATCGGCGCAGATCTCTGCAAAGATATCAGCGGCCTTCTGGGCGTGCTTTTCCTGAATATCTTCGCCGTAGTAGATGGTGACAAATTCCTTGCCGTCGTCCCGTACCTTTTCGGCCAGGGAACGGAGCAGGACCTTGATATCACGGCTGGTGCCAAACAGGCTGCTGCCGGCCATTGCCAGGTAGTCACCCTCGTGGATCAGGAAACCGTCAAAGTCGGAGTTCCGGGCAGCGTAGGTAATCTGCATAGTGTCCACGGTGGAAAGGGCTTCGTTGAAAGCCTCGGTGTTCTCTTCTACAGTGCCCTCGCTGTTGAAGCTGAGCATAGCGGTAATGCCCTGGGGCACGGTTTTGCTGGGAATGACCACAACCTGCTTGGGGGTCAGACCCTCAACCTGCTGGGCAGCCATAATGATGTTCTTGTTATTGGGGAAGATGAATACGGTTTCGGCAGGCACCTTATTCACAGCCTCCAGGATATCCTGGGTGCTGGGGTTCATTGTCTGACCGCCGGAGATGATGCCGTCTACGCCCAGATTCTGGAACACATCTGCCAGACCGTCGCCGGCGCAAACTGCCACAACGCCCAAAGCCTTTTCAGGCTCTGCGATCTTGGGGTTCTTTTCGTTCTCGGTCATCACCTTTTCGGTGTGCTGCAGACGCATATTCTCGATCTTTACAGTAACAAAGCTGCCGTAGTCCATAGCCTCGTGGAGGGCCTTGCCGGGGTCGTTGGTGTGGACGTGGACCTTGATGATCTCATCGTCATCCACCAAAACCAGGCTGTCACCCAGGCTGGAAAGGAAATCACGGAGCTTTTCGGGATCCATATCGTTCTCCCGGGAGATGATGAACTCGGTGCAGTAGGTAAAGGTAATGTCGTCGGGGTTAAAATCGTCAAAGGATGCGGAATCGGATACCTGAGGCATATCGTCGCTTTCGGGGGCTGCGATCTCCTCACCGCGAAGCACACCGGCGATGGCCTTGAGCACATACACCCAACCCTTGCCACCGGCGTCCACCACATTGGCCTTTTTCAGAACAGGGTTCTGGTTGGGGGTGTTAGCCAGGGCGACCCGGGCTTCCTCCAAAGCGGCATTGTGGACGAATGCAAAGTGATTGTTCACCTGGGCGGCGGCGTTCGCCTTGGCGGCTGCCAAACGGGCAACGG
>JAZQLG010000053.1:0-16374 GCA_045542575.1 Faecousia sp. | reverse complement strand
CATCCGGAATTTGGAATAATGGTCTCCGGGGAAGAAATAGGGCGTGTGGTCAGCAAAGCCTAAAATCTTTATGCCTGCTTCAAAAGCGCTTTGGGCATATTCTTCATCTTCCCCGGATGCGTGACCGCACCGATAGGTGTGAGTATGGTAGTTTGCGATCATAGCTCTTTCCTTTCCGCAACCGCCAGGAACATACAGTAGGCAATTTGCTGATTTAAGTAGAAAAAGAAGTTATCCACCAGCGACATCAGCAGGATCATCACCGGCAGCAATAACAGCAGAATTTTCTTTGCTGTAAGGCCCTGCAAAAAGGGGCCCATTTGCCAAAGGTGGAACAAAAAGGCCAAAAGGCCCACAACGCCCATAGCGCCTAAAAGCTGCAGGAACAAATTGTGATACATTTTCCCAAAGAAATTCTGCACCGTTTCGTGGGGGATGATCGCGCCCTTATCAAAGCCCACGCCAAAAAGAGGAGCGCTTTGGAATGCTTCCCAGCCCTGCCGCCAAAGGGTTACACGGCTGTCCTCTCCAAGGGCATCCAAACGCAGCTTGCCCGCCAGACTTTGTACCAGCTGGGGCAGGGGCATCACGACGAAATGGCAGCACATAAGCCCCAGTCCAAAAAGTGCCAAAAGGCCAATGCCCAGCTTGCGGCAAAGTCCCTTGTTCTTTCCAAAGCAGCAGGCTGTAACGCAAACTGCCATTGCCAAAGCCCCTACTATTAGTGCGCTGCGGGAGCCGACAAACATAATAAAGGCAAACAGGAAAAGGCCCAGGGCGTAGCTCACAGGTGCAAACCGATGATTGGCCGCCAGATAGAAGGCTGCCGGAATTCCCAGCACGATAAAGCCGGTAACGGTTGTGGACACGCCCCAGCCAAGCTCGATATGACTCCGGCTCTGAGAAGATAAAATGCCCATTTCAAAGGAAATATCTCCACTTTTCAAAAGCACTGTCGCCACCTGCGCAACACCGATAAAAGCGGCGCATACCATACATTGGCAGGCAAACCGGGCTATATTCTCTCCCCGGCGGGCAATGGATGCACACACCAAATAGAAAAAGGTAAAGCCAAAGGCCATAAGAGCACCATAGGCAAGATCCAGCGCGACCCAGTGGGCACTGAAAAGGCCGTTGAGCAGAAAAGCTATATCCAGCAGGAGGATGCTCCAAAAGCAAACACCCTTGTTTTCCCAAATATCTTTCAGGGTGCCGTCCTTCCAAAAGCGGAGAAGGAGGGCTCCCACAGCAATCACGCCCAGGAAGATCACGAAGGCAAAGGCTCCATCCCGGTAGTAACGCATTACATCGCCGTTTACTTCCCAGTAGGTATCACCAATGTCCCTGCCCAAGGCGCAAAAGCTCATAAGCATAGGGGCAAACAGCGGCTTCATATCCGCAGCGAACAGAACGGTGAGCAAAACCGTTACTGCGATCAGGCCCATACAAACCGTATAGCGGCTGCTGCCGCCAAGCCCTGAAAAAGCGCAAAGTGCCCCCAGGCAAACAGGATACCAAACGCTATTGAGGTATCGGTCGATTTGCCGGGCAAAGCCCGATTGGGAGCACAAAGCAGTTTTCATAAGCATCACATATGGTCAAAAGATGATTTATAAGATGGCCCGGGCAAACAGGAAGTAAACCAGCAGCGACAGGGCATCCACAATAGAAGTAATGAAGGGGCTCGCCATAACCGCCGGGTCAAGATGGATAAGCTTTGCCACCATAGGCAGCACAGCGCCCACGATCTTCGCCACCAGCACCGTAACGAACAGGGCAAGGCACACAACTAAATTTACATAGAAGGTAATATCGTAATTTCCCAAAAGCATCCGGTCCACCAGCCAGATCTTGCCGAAGCAGACGATGGCCAGGGCAAGGCCGCAGAGGACGGCGGTACGGATCTCTTTCCAGATGACCCGCAGAATATCGGAAAATGCCAGTTCATCCAGACTGAGGGCACGGATGATGGTAACAGAGGACTGGCTGCCGGAGTTACCGCCTGTACCCATCAGCATAGGAATAAAGGCGGTCAGGGCCGCCTGGGCAGCCAAGGCTCCTTCAAAGGAGGTAATGATCATACCCGTGAAGGTGGCAGACACCATTAATAGCAGCAGCCAGGGGATCCGGTTGCAGAACAGCTCCCAGGCAGAAGACCGCAGATAGGTCTTCTCCGAGGGGATCATACCGCCCATCTTTTCCATATCCTCGGTGGCCTCGTCTTCCATAACATCCATGGCGTCGTCGAAGGTGACGATACCCACCATACGGTTTTCATTGTCCACAACAGGCAGGGCCAGGAAGTTATACTTGCTGAACATCCGGGCCACCTCTTCCTGGTCGGTATGGGTGGTGACGGAAATGAAGTTTTCCAGCATGATATCTTCAATCCGCATCTCATCGTCCTCTGCCAAAAGCAGGTCCTTGACGGTGACGATGCCCAACAGCTTCCGGTCTTTGGTGACATAGCAGGTGTAGATGGTCTCCTTATCCACACCCTGCCGGCGAATTCGCAAAATACTTTCCTCCACCGTCATATGAGGGCGCAGGGACACATACTCGGTGGTCATCAGAGAGCCTGCAGAGTTTTCCGGGTAGCGCAGGATCTGATTGATGGATCGGCGCATTTCCGGGTCTGCCTGCTTCAGAATTCTCTTAACCACATTGGCAGGCATCTCTTCGATCAAAGCGGCAGCATCGTCAGCATAGAGCTCATCCACCACTTCCTTCAGCTCGTTATCGGAAAAGGTGCGAATGAGCAGCTCCTGCTCCTCCGGCTCCATTTCCACAAAGGTTTCCGCCGCCAGCTCCTTGGGAAGCAAGCGGAAAAGCAGCGGCAAACAGGCTTCCTCCATAGAAGTAAAAATTGCCGCAATATCTGCCGGGTTCATGGTCACAAGAATATCCCGGAGCGTGGCATACTTTTTTTCGGCCAGCATTTTTTCGATGGCCTTCTCCATAATTTCAAAGCGTTCTTGCAAGATAGGGTTCCTCCTTCACTTCAAAGTGAAGCCTTAACCCGGAATTTTCAGGATAAAACACCGGGAAGCGGCTTCTTTAATTGGGTACTTCGACCGGGTATACTGCCAGAATCCATGGTGTTTCTCCTTTCGCACATAGTTACATCTATTTTATACCCAAAGGGCCTTTCTGTCAATCTTTCGCTGTTCACAAAAAAGTTGCATTTTGTTCTTAAAGCAGTAACGGCTTGTTCAAAACCGGCTTGTATTCTAATAGCAGAAGGATTCCTTGTTGATATGAGAATCTCCTCTACCTCTCTTCTTTTTAATCCCTTATGGAAACGGCTCGCAAAATGCGGGCCGTTTTCACATAAGCATTGCATTTTTCAGAATGTGGTGATAAAATATCCGTAATTTATTTTGGAGGCATATATATGATCAAACGCTTGGCCCGATGTATCCGGGAATATAAGTGGTCTGCCATTTTAAGTCCGGTGTCGATGATCGGCGAGGTGGCGATGGAGGTCACCATTCCTCTGGTGCTGGCTTCTCTTTTAGACAAGGGCATCCACGCCGGCAATATGGCAGTTGTGGTGCAGCAGGGCATTCTGCTTGCCCTTTGCGCCCTGTGTTCCTTGGCCTTCGGTGTGGCTTCCGCCTTCTTTGGCGCCCACGCCGCCACCGGCTTCGCCCGGAATCTGCGCCACGACATGTACCATCGTGTGCAGACCTTTGACTTTTCCAATATTGATAAGTTTTCCACCTCCTCCATCGTTACCCGGCTGACCACCGATGTAGCCAATTTGCAGATGACCTTCCAAATGATGATCCGGATGGCCATCCGCTGCCCTATGATGCTCATTATGGCACTCATTATGGCTATGCGTATCAGCCCCCGGCTGTGTGTGGTGTACTGCATCGTGCTGCCTCTTTTGGCTGTGGCCCTGTTTACCCTTATTAAACTGGTGCACGGCATCTTTGAGCGGGTGTTCAAGACCTACGATAATCTAAATAACACCGTCCAGGAAAACATCCACGGTATGCGGGTAGTAAAGGCCTTCGTCCGGGAAGAAAAGGAAGTAGAAAAGTTTACCACTATTTCCAAAACCGTCCACGACGACTTTTCCAAAGCGGAAAAAATTATGGCACTGAACAATCCCTTTATGCAGGCGGCCGTCTATACCTGCCTGCTGACCATCTCCTTCCTGGGCGCAACCATGGTGGTGCAGTCCGGCAACAACCCGGAGCTGGGTCTTACCACCGGTCAGCTTGCTTCCATGTTCACCTACACCGCGCAGATCCTCAGCGGTCTTATGATGCTCTCAATGGTATTCGTTATGCTGACCATGAGCCGGGCGCCCCTGCGCCGCACCTATGAGATCCTCACAGAAGAGCCCTCTCTTAAAAACCCGGAAAACCCGGTAACAGAAGTGGCTGATGGCTCTGTGGATTTTGAAAATGTCACCTTCCGCTACAGCAAAACCGCCCAAAATGACTCTCTGAAGGACATCGACCTGCACATTCAGGCCGGGCAGACTGTGGGTATTTTGGGTGTGACCGGCTCCGGCAAATCCACCCTTGTGCAGCTGATCCCCCGGCTTTATGATGTAACGGAGGGCTGCCTGAAGGTTGGCGGCCGGGATGTACGGGAATATGACCTGACCGCCCTTCGGAACGAGGTGGCAATGGTCCTGCAGAAGAACACCCTGTTTTCCGGCACCATTAAGGAAAATCTGCGCTGGGGCAACCCCGAAGCTACCCAGGAAGAAATGGAACACGCCTGCAAGCTTTCCTGCGCCCACGATTTTATTATGTCCTTCCCCGATGGCTACGACACCTATATCGAGCAGGGCGGTAAAAATGTATCCGGCGGTCAGAAGCAGCGGCTCTGCATCGCCCGTGCCCTGCTGAAAAAGCCCAAGATCTTGATTTTGGACGACTCCACCTCTGCTGTAGACACCAAAACCGATGCCCTCATCCGACAGGCCTTTGCGGAGGAGATCCCCCATACCACCAAGCTGATCATCGCCCAGCGGGTGGCCTCCGTCCAGTTTGCCGACCAGATCATCCTTCTGGAAAACGGCCAGATCGTTGCCTGCGGCAATCACGAAACCCTGCTTGAGACCTCTTCCATCTACCGGGAAGTCTATGAATCCCAGACGAAAGGAGGCGAGGAATAATGCCTCCTGTACGCCTTCCGAAGGATGCCCGGAAAGCCAAAAATCCCATGCAGACCTTTAAGCGGCTTTTCGGCTATCTGAAACCCTACCGGCTCACCCTTTCCATTATGGTGGTCTGCCTGATCGTCAGCGCCATTGTGCAGGTTATGGGCGATAAATCTCTGGAATATATCATCGACAACTGCATCACCCCCCTCATTGGGCAGGTAAACCCAGACTACACCCCTCTTATCCAGTTCATTTTGATGATGGCAGGTCTTTACTGCGTGGGTATCTTCAGCAACTTCCTTGCCAACTTCCTGCTGGTAAAGGTGGGTCAGGGCACCCAGAAGACCATTCGGGATTCTATGTTCATTCATATGCAGAAGCTGCCCATCCGCTACTTCGACACCCATCCTGTGGGCGATGTAATGAGCCGCTACACCAACGACATCGACACCCTGCGGCAAATGATCACCCAGAGTCTTCCCCAGTGCGTCAGCTCCGTTTGTACCATTTTGGTGGTGCTCATCTCTATGCTCACCACCTCCTGGGTGCTGGCCCTGGTGGTTATCTGCACCGCCTTTTGCATCCTGCTGGTCACCAAAACGGTGGCAGGCAAATCCGCCAAATTCTTCATCGGTCAGCAGCGCACCTTAGGCAGCGTCAACGGCTATGTGGAGGAAATGATCAACGGTCAGCGGGTGGTCAAGGTCTTCTGCCACGAAAACGCCTGCAAGGAGGAGTTCGACAAGCGAAACGACACCCTGCGGGAAAACGCCTTTAAGGCCAGTGCCTTTACCAATATGATGGGCCCGGTGAATAACAACTTGGGCTATATCCAGTACACCATTTTGGCCCTGGTGGGCGGTGTTTTGGCCATCTATTCCGGCGGCAGCATCATCACCTTAGGCGGCCTTGCCTCCTTCCTGCTTCTTTCCCGGCGGTTCAATATGCCCATCGGTCAGGTCAGCAACCAGATCAACGCCATTGTAATGGCCCTTGCCGGTGCAGAGCGCATCTTTGAGCTTTTGGACGAAGAGCCGGAAGCAGATGAGGGCTATGTGACATTGGTAAATGTGAAAAAGGATGACGCAGGCAACATTGCGGAGTGCGCTGAGCATACCGGTCTTTGGGCCTGGAAGCACCCTCACAAGGCAGATGGGTCTGTGACCTACACGCCCCTGACCGGCGACATCACAATGTACAATGTGGACTTTGGCTATGTGCCGGAAAAGACAGTCCTCCACGATGTGACCCTTTACGCCAACCCCGGTCAAAAGCTGGCCTTCGTCGGCGCTACCGGTGCAGGCAAGACCACCATCACAAACCTTATCAACCGCTTTTACGATATTGCTGACGGTAAGATCCGCTACGACGGCATCAATATCAACAAGATCAAAAAAGCGGATCTGCGCCGCAGCTTAGGCATCGTCCTGCAGGATACCAACCTGTTTACAGGCACCGTGATGGATAATATCCGCTACGGCAACCTGCAGGCTTCTGACGAGGAGTGCATCAAGGCAGCCAAGCTTGCCAACGCCCACGACTTCATCACCCGCCTGCCGGAGGGCTATGACACCATGCTGACAAACAATGGCTCCCGCCTTTCCCAGGGCCAGCGGCAGCTGATCGCCATCGCCCGGGCGGCAGTGGCCGATCCCCCGGTGATGATCCTGGACGAGGCCACCTCCTCCATCGATACCCGGACAGAGGCCCTGGTGCAAAAGGGTATGGATGCTCTGATGAAGGGCCGCACCACCTTTGTGATCGCCCACCGGCTATCAACCGTTATGAATTCCGACTGCATTATGGTTTTGGACCAGGGCAGAATTATCGAGCGTGGCTCCCACCAGGAGCTGATCGCCCAGAAGGGCACCTATTATCAGCTCTACACCGGTGCCTTTGAGCTGGAGTAACATAGAAACCGCCAATCGCCAAAATGCAAGTTTAAGCTTTTTCCTTTCTCCAAAGCCTTCCCTCCTGGGGAGAAGATGGCAAAAATCTCCGATTTTTGACGGATGAGGAGATAAAAGCTTGCTACGCAAGGCATTTTGGCTTACATCACAAAACGGACCCTCACGTACCTATGTACGCTACGGGTCCGTTTTGTTTGTCTTGGCGGCTTCTCTGCACTCCAGTGCCGTTTGGAAGAAAAACCCGCCAACCGAGTTTCTCGGTTGGCGGCTTAGCTTTATCGAACCGTAAATCTATACTCTGTTTCCGTGTGATAGGTATCCCCTGCCCGCAGCACAGCACTGGGGAAATTGGGACAGTTGACCGCATTGGGAAAATTCTGTGTTTCTAAGGCAATTCCCTTTTTGTTGCCGGTGTAGATCTGCATACCGGGCTGGTCAGTGTAGACCTCCATAAAAATACCGGTCTTTTCCGAATACAGGGTGGATACACACCGGAAGCCTTCTCCGCTCAGAACGAAGTTTTCATCGTAGCAGCCCCGCTTGCCTAAAACCGGGTGGGCAGACAGGTCGCAAATGAAGGGACGCGCTTTCCGGAAATCAAACAAATTGCCTTCCACTGAAGTAAACTCGCCGTGGGGGATCAGGTTCTCATCCACCGCAGTAATGGCATCGGCATCGATGCTTAACAGCAGACCGTCGGTGAGGTCTTCCTGTCCGTGCAGGTTAAAGTAGCTGTGATTGGTCAGGTTGATCACCGTATCCTTATCGCTGACAGCCTTGTAAGAGATCCGCAGACCCCCCTCTTCTGTAAGGCGATAGGTAACTGTCACTTCCAGCTTGCCGGGGAAGCCTTCCTCCCCATCGGGGCTGATATAGGAAAGAACAAGCTCCGTTTCCTTTTCAGAAACCACTGCCCAGTGCTTTTTGTCAAAGCCCTTGAAGCCGCCGTGCAGGCTGTTGCCCTTCTCGTTGGCCCCCACCTGATAGGCAACACCATTCAAGGTAAAGCAGGCATTTCCGATCCGGTTGCCAAATCGGCCGATCAGCGCACCCACATAGCCCCGCTTGTGGGCATAGTCGGCAAGGGTTTCATGGCACATTGCCACATTTACAGGCTTTCCTTCCTTATCCGGCACCCGGACCGCAGTAACGGCACCGCCATAGGTCAGAATATCTGCCTCCATTTTTTCGTTTTTCAGGGTATAAAGGCAGACAGTCTGTCCGTCTTCCCAAAGAATCGTCTTCTTATTCATTTGGCATTTCCTTTCTCTTGTGAGATAGCTTTGTTATAACACACTTTTTGCCAAAATACAAGCAAATTGCGGCAGTCCAAAAGGACTGCCGCAACAGCGATCATAAATAATTCTTCTCGAAGGCTTCCATCCAGGCTCTCGCGATCAGCAGATGGCCGGTCACATTGGGATGCACGCCGTCACCGCTGACACTTTCCGTGCCGTAGGACGCCTGCATTTCATCCAGCTTTGCCTGCAGAGGCACAAAAGGAATACCGAATTTTTCTGCCACACGGCGGCAGGCGGCTGCCTTTTCCTCCGTATCTTTACGAAAAACAGTGTATTTATCGCTGCCGTCCTCCAGGGTTCCCTCGGTGGCTGCACCGGGCAGCGCATAAGGCTCTAAGATCATCAGCTTTACATCCGGCAGTGCTTCCAGCACCTCTTCGATCAGCATGGTATAGATCTTTTCAAACTTGGCAGTTGCCACACCGTTTCCGATAGAAAGCTCATGCCAAATATCGTTTACGCCCATCAGGATGCTCAGATAGTCCGGCTTCAGGTTGATGATATCCGCCTTGATCCGGGCATACACATCCACAGACCGGTTGCCGCTGATGCCCCGGTTCATAATTTCAAACTGACCGGGCTTTTCCAGGCCGTAGTGGGCTCTTACCAAATAGGGGTAGCCGTTGCCCACATCCGTGAGGACCTCTCTGCTTCTGCCACAATCGGTAATAGAGTCGCCTTGAAACAGAATTTTTTTCATATCAGATACCGCTCTTCTCCAAAATGGTGGGAACATTCTTCTCTGCGCCGATGGCCATAATATGTACACCGTCGCAAAGCTTTTCGTCCTTGATCTTGGCGATCAGTTCTGCAGCCATCTCGATGCCCAGCTTCATAGGCAGGCCCTTAACGCCCTTTTCCTTGCCTTCGGCAGCGGCAGCCTCCAGACGCTCGATATCGGCCTGGGGCACAGCGATGCCGGGCACATTTTCATTCATATACTTTGCCATACCGGCGCTCTTCAGAGGGATGATACCCGCCATAATGTGGGTCTTGATACCGGCCTTGTCCACCATTTCCAGGAAGCGCTTGAACATATCCAGGTCAAAAATACCCTGGGTCTGCACATACATAGCGCCGGCTTCCACCTTCTGACGAAGCTTATTGACCTGCAGGAACATAGGCTCATACACAGGGGTAACGGAAGCGCCCTTGTAGAATACAGGAGCGGGGCCGTTCAGCTCATTGCCGCCGCAGTCGCAGCCGGTCTGCTCCATCTTAGTCAGCATATTCAGAATACCTACGGAGTCCAGATCGTAAACAGGCTTTGCGTTCTTGCAGTCGCCCACCACAGGGTGGTCACCGGTGAGGGCCAGCATGGTGTCAATGCCGAAGCCGGCAGCAGAAAGAATATCGCCCATAATGGCCATACGGTTACGGTCACGGCCGGTGATCTGCAGGATAGGCTCCACACCTGCCTGCTTCAGCTTAATGCACAGGCCCAAGCCGGAGGCCTTCAGGCTGGCAGACTGCATATCAGTCACATTCACACCGTGCACCTTGCCCTTCAGAAGCTCCGCGGCTTCCATCTGCTCGGTAAAGTCGCAGCCCTTGGGGGGTGCCATTTCAGCGGTAATACCAAAGCCGCCGTTTTCCAGAATGTCTTTTAATACGCTCATTACTTCTTCCCCCTCAGACTAATGGTTCTGGGATAAGCGACCTTCTCATATCCCTTGTCTTCCCGGCGGACCATCAGCTTATCCAGCTGGTTGTTGGCAGACAGCCGCGCATAGATCTTGATCCAGGCGCAGTCATTTTCAGGATTGACCTCGCACTTGCCGTTCTTCTGGCCGCCGCAGGGGCCGTTTACAAGGCTCTTGGCGCACTGGGTAATGGGGCAAATGCCGCCGGTCTGACCCAGGACACAGTCACCGCACATTTTGCAGGCTTCTTCCCAGACACCGAAACGGACAGCTTCGCCTAAGTACATAGTGTTGTTGGAAGGATAGACAGGGATGCCGGGGGCATTCTTGGCTACACACTGCACACCGTCGCCGCAGGACATACAGATGACACAGTCGGGATTGGCTGCCACGACAGGCTTCATCTTGCCCTTAACGCCCAGGTTCATACAGCAGTAGTCCGCCATAGTGATGGCAACCACCTTCTTGCCGGCAGCCTCCAGCACAGCAGCCAGCTCCTGTGCCTGGGGCTCACCACCGGTCTGACAGGCGGTAGCACAACTGCCGCAACCGATAATACCTACGGTCTTGGCATCGCCCACCAGAGCCATAACCTCTTCGATGGGTTTTTTCTGTGTAATAATCATTGATCGTTTCTCCCCTTTGTTATTACAAAAATCAGCAGGGCAAATGCCCGGCCCTTACCTGACTTTCAAAATGTGAAAATCAGTTAAATTTATAAAATTATAACACTTCAAAACAAATCTGTCAATTCTCAACCTGCCCTAAAGGATGATTTTTCCATATCGGTTGCCAAAACAGAAAAACTCTGTTATAATGAGGCCAACTTTGACTGTAAGGAGAGCTTCCTTATGAATATTATTATTGCAGGCAACGGAAAAGTTGGCGCGACCCTTTTACGGCAGCTTTCCCTGGAGGGTCATGATCTGACCCTGATCGATCTGAATAAAAGCGTACTGGAAACAGCCATAGACCGCCACGATGTGATGGCTGTCCAGGGCAACTGTGCTGCCCAGCAGGTTCTTTTGGATGCGGGCGTTATGGATGCTGACCTGCTGATCGCAGTCACCGGGGCAGACGAAGTAAATCTGCTCTGCTGTATGACCGCCCACGGCTTGAATCAAAAGCTTCACACCATTGCCCGGATCCGAAACCCGGAATACACCCAGCAGAGCCACCAGATGCGGGATCTGTTTGCCCTTTCTATGACGGTCAACGAGGAAGCCCAGGCCGCCAAGGAAATGGAGCGTCTTTTGAAGCTTCCGGGCTTTCTCCGCCGGGATACCTTTGCCAAGGGCAAAGCGGAGATCGTGGAGCTGCGAATCGACGAAAAGAGCAAGCTGAAGGATATCTCTCTGATCGAAATGTACCGCACCATCAAGTGTAAGGTCCTTGTGTGCGCCGTTCTGCGAAACGGTACTGCCATCACCCCCGGCGGTCATTTCGTTCTGAAGGAAGGCGACCGGATTTTTGTTACTGCCCCCACCTCTGAGCTGGCAGTACTGCTGAAGAACCTGGGCATCCTGACCCGCCGGGTCCGCTCCTGCCTTATTGGCGGCGGTGGCCGGATCTCCTATTATTTGGCCCAGCTGCTGGAAAAGGACGGCATCCATGTGCGGATCATCGAGAAGAAGCCGGAGCGCTGCCGGGAGCTGGCAGAGCTTCTTCCCAACGCGGATATTCTGCTGGGTGACTTTTCTGCCCGTAACGAGCTGGAAGATGGCGGTCTGCTCATTAGCGACGCTTTTTTGGCGATGTCCGGCATCGATGAAATGAATATGATCACCGCCCTTTACGCAACCAGCCGGGGCGTGCCCCAGGTGATCACCAAGCTGGGCCACGCAGGCAACTACGCCCTGGCAGGCGACCTGTCCATCGGCAGTATGATCTGTCCCCGGGAGCTTTGCTCCAATGAGATCGTCCGCTATGTCCGGGCAATGGAAAACCAAACCGGCGCCGCCATTTCCCTGCACACCATCGCCGACGGTCAGGTGCAGGCAGTAGAATTCGCGGTGGATGAAAATACCCGCAACTGCGGCATCCCCCTGAAGGATCTGAAGCTGAAATCCAATGTGCTGCTTGCCACCATTTCCAAGGGCGGCCAGATAGAGATCCCCAACGGCAGTTCCACCATCGAGCCCGGTGACACCGTGGTGGTGGTTACCACCCGGACAGATACTTTGCAAAACCTGAACGACATTTTTGCTTGAGGAACGCGCTATGAATATTCGAATGATTGGCCGGATTTTATCCCAGATCATTGGGATAGAAGCGGTATTTCTGCTTCCCGCCTTGGGCATCAGCCTGGGCTACGGAGAACTGCATACAGCCGGTGCTTTTGCCCTGACCCTTGCCATTATGGCCTTTTCAGCCGGACTCCTTTGGCTGATCTGCCGCCGGGCAAGCAAGCAGATCGGCGCTTCGGAGGGCATGGTCAGCGTTAGCTTAGGCTGGGTGTTTATCAGTATCTTCGGTGCCCTTCCCTTCTGCATTTCCGGCCAGATTCCCAAGTTCATCGATGCCCTTTTTGAAACCGTTTCCGGCTTCACCACCACCGGAGCATCTATTCTTTCCAATGTGGAAGGGCTTTCCAAGGGTCTTCTTTATTGGCGCAGCTTCAGCCACTGGCTGGGCGGTATGGGCGTTCTGGTATTTCTCTTAGCCATCGCCCCCTCCGATTCCCAGGGAAGCGGCTTCACGATGCACCTCCTGCGTGCAGAAAGCCCCGGTCCCAATGTGGGAAAATTGGTGCCCCGGATGAAGAAAACCGCCGCTATTTTATATTTGATCTACATCGGCCTGACAGTGCTGGATGTACTGTTCCTGCTCTTTGGCGGAATGGATTTGCTGGAATCCCTCTGTACCGCCTTCGGCACAGCAGGCACCGGCGGTTTCGGCACCCGGAGCGATTCTATGGCCTCCTTCTCCCCCTACATACAAAATGTATGTACGGTGTTTATGTTTCTTTTCGGTATCAACTTCAACTGCTTCTACCTGCTCCTTTTGGGGAACATAAAGGAAGTTTTCAAGGATGAAGAACTGCGGCTTTATATAGGTCTTGCTCTTGGCGTCATTTTGCTGATCGCCCTGAACATCCATCATTTGTACGGTTCCTGGGCCGATACCTTCCGACATTCTGCCTTCCAGGTGTCCAGTATTATGACCACTACCGGCTTTGCCACCGCGGACTTTGATTTGTGGCCTATGTTCTCCAAGGGGCTGCTGATGCTGCTGATGGTTATAGGTGCTTGTGCGGGCTCCACCGGCGGCGGTTTAAAATGCGCAAGGTTTTTGCTTCTGTTTAAAAGTCTGCGGCGAAATATTCGTAAGCTCCTGAACCCCAAAAAAGTGCAAGTGGTAAGAATCAATGGCCGGGCTGTCAATGAAACGGTGGTAGACCACGCCAACGCCTATTTGGCTGCCTATGTGATCATCATTGTCTTGAGCTTTCTTGCCATTTCTGTTGACGGGCAGACCATCGGCACCAATCTCTCTGCGGTGCTGGCCTGCTTCAACAACATCGGTCCCGGCCTGGAAGCAGTCGGACCCACCTGTAACTTTGGCTTTTTCAGCCCCTTCTCCAAGCTGGTGCTGATCTTCGATATGCTGGCAGGCAGACTGGAAATCTTCCCCATTCTGATCCTTTTCAGCAGCTACAACTGGAAACGCAAGTAAAAAAGATGGCAAGCGAATGTTTCGCTTGCCATCTTTTTTATTTCATCAGCTTACACACAAGGGCGGTGTATTCTGCCGGGTCTTCCAAAGGAAGGTCCGCAAGAAGCTGGGCCTGGGCGCACAAAAGCCGGGCATAATCGGCGGCCTTTTCAGGTGCCTCTGCCACTGCCACTTCCATGGCACTCACTGCCGGGTGGGAAGCATTCAGCTCCAATATCCACCGGGAAGGAATGTCCAGCTCCGGCTGCACTCTGCGCATATACTTTTCCATCTCAAAGCTCATACCGGTGGCACTGACCAGGTTCACCGGCTGATCGGAAAGATCAGAGGAAAACCGCACCTGCACCACAGTTTCTCCCAGAGTTTCCTTCACAAAATCCAGCAGAGCCTTTTTCTGCTTGGTCTTCTCCTCCAGCTCCTTCTTTTCTTCTTCGCTCTGCAGCCCTAAATCCTGGGTAGCCACATCACAGAAGTCCTTTTCTGCATACTGCATTAGCCCCTGTGGCACGAAGCCGTCCACCTCATCGGTCATCAAAAGGATATCAAAGCCCTTCTCTTCCAGGGTCTTGACCTGGGGCAGCTTGGAAAGGCGCTGGGTGCTTTGACCGCACAGATAGTAGATCTTCTTCTGTTCTTCCGGCATAGCCGCCACATATTCCCCCAGGGTGACCGGCTTGTTTTCCTTGTGGGAGTGGAATAAAAGCAGCTCCTGCACCGCTTCCTTGTGGGTGCCATAGTCCATCACCGCGCCATACTTCAGCTGCCGGCCAAAGACCTTGAAAAATTCCTCATAATTGGACCGGTCATTTTCCAGCATAGAAGCAAGCTCCGCTTTGATCTTCTTTTCGATGTTGCGGGCGATCACGGAAAGCTGCCGGTCATGCTGAAGCATTTCACGGCTGATGTTCAGGGACAGGTCCTGGCTGTCCACCACGCCGCGGACAAAGCGGAAATATTCCGGCACCAGGTCTTCACAGGCTTCCATGATCATAACGCCTGAGCTGTACAGCTGCAGCCCGGCCTTATACTCCTTGGTGTTGAAATCATAGGGAGCTTTTGCGGGGATATACAAAAGAGCCTTATAGGACACCGTACCTTCGGCGCTGGTGTGGATGACCCGCAAGGGCTTCTGGTAGTCCATAAACTTTTCCCGGTAGAAGGTGTTGTATTCCTCCTCGGTCACATCCTTTTTGTTTCTTGCCCAAAGAGGGACCATAGAGTTGAGGGTCTCCACCTCCCGGTAGGTTTCATACTCCGGCTTATCCTCAGGCGCATCCTCCTTCAGACGGGACTTGCTCACCTCCATACGGATGGGGTAGCGGATGTAGTCAGAGTACTTCTTCACAAGACCACGGAGGGTGTATTCCTCCAGGAAGCGGGCGTACTCCTCTTCCTCGCTGTCTGCCTTTAAGGTAAGAATAACATCTGTACCCACAGTATCCTTCTGACAGGGTGTCACTGTGTAGCCCTCGATGCCATCGGAAACCCATTTCCAGGCAGTATCCTCATTGTACTTTCTGGTGATCACTGTCACCTTGGAGGCCACCATAAAGGCCGCATAGAAGCCAACACCGAACTGACCGATGATGTCAATCTCTTCATTGGGCTCCATATTTTCCTTAAAGCCCAGGGAGCCGGACTTGCAGATAGTGCCTAAGTTTTCTTCCAGCTCTTCCTTGCTCATACCAATGCCCCGGTCAGAAACGGTCAGCGTTCCCTGCTCCCGGTCTGCTGTCAGACAGATGCACAGGCTGCCCCGATCCAGGGCGATCTGATCGTCGGTAAGGGCCTTGTACGCCAGCTTGTCCATCGCATCAGACGCGTTGGAAATAAGCTCCCGCAGAAAGATCTCCCGGTGGGTGTAGATCGCGTGGATCATCAGATCCAAAAGCCGCTTGGATTCGGCCTTAAACTGTTTTTTTGCCATTTTTTCGTCTCCTTATTTTAGCACTCTAATTGTTTGAGTGCTAAAATTATATCACACTTTCCGGAAAATGCAACCCTCTTCACAAATTTTTTACAGTTCAGCCCGCCTGTGCGGGCTGAACTTCGATTTTCATAACGCACTCTTGCTTTTTTTACCTGTTTATGGTATGCTTATTCTGTATTAAAATGCCCAATTATAGGCTGTAAAAATGTGAATACAGGCGTAAGTCTATGATATTTAAGGAGAAACTATGATTACTGTCAGCAATTTAGGTATGCAATTCGGCGGTCAGTGGCTGTTCCAGCATGTGGACCTGCAGTTTCTGCCCGGCAACTGTTACGGCATCATCGGTGCCAACGGTGCAGGCAAGTCCACCTTTTTGAAGCTTCTTTACGGTGAGTTAGACTCCACCACCGGTTCTATTTCCATTCCTCCCGAGCTTCGCGTTTCCGTTCTGAAGCAGAACCAGAACGCCTACGACGCCTACTCCATTATGGACACCGTCATTATGGGTAACCAGCATCTTTACGATGTGATGAAGGAAAAGGACGCCATTTACGAAAAGGAAGATTTTTCCGATGAGGATGGCCTGCGGGCATCTGAGCTGGAAGTGGAATTTGCGGAAATGGGGGGCTGGGAGGCCGAGTCCGATGCCTCCCGTATGCTCCAGGGCCTTGGCGTTCCCACTGAGCTGCACTATGATATGATGGCTGATACCGACCCCCGGCTGAAGGTGAAGGTGCTTTTAGCCCAGGCGCTGTTCGGCAATCCCGACATCGTTATGCTGGAC